>NZ_SSOL01000054.1:0-211994 GCF_029871275.1 Pseudomonas sp. BN414 | reverse complement strand
GATTCACTCTTCTCGTCAGCGGGAGGCGCATTCTACAGCGTTCAAACTCGCTGTCAACACCTCGATGATCACCTTCATTCACTCCTTTCGGAAGATTGAAGCAGCCAGCACTACCACCGCTGACCGATCACCACTCCCTGCACCTCTATTCAGTTAAGTGCTTGATTTTCAAGCTCTTTCTCTGCTGCGTCGCTGGGAGAGGTGCGCATTATAGGGATGTAGAATCTGCCGTCAACACTTAATTGAAACCTTTTTGTCATTTCGCCTGAAAGTTGCAAATACCCTGGGCAGCCAACGCTCTACCAGCGGGAGTCTCAGCAACATCAATGCGGCACCGACAAGCGCGTAGCCGGCCCACTCGGCCATATCGGCACGGACAACCCAAAGCATATGCAGCAATGCGATGGCCAGGATGGCGTAAACCAGCCTGTGCAATTGCTTCCAACGCTTGCCCAGTCGACGGATGCTGAAGCGATTGGACGTCACAGCGAGCGCAAGCAAACCACTGAACCCCAGGGCACCCACGAATATATAGGGGCGCTTGCCCAGATCGATCAGGAGCTGCTGCATGTCCAGGCCAAGAAGGAAGACGGCATAGCCGGTGATATGCAGCACCACATAGGTGAAGCACCAAAGCCCCAGCTGGCGACGCACTGCGATCCACCCTCCCCAGCCGGTCAGCTTCTGCAGCGGTGTCATGGACAAGGTGATAAGCAGCAACCAGAGTGCGGCCAACCCCAGATGGTCAACGAGCACCTTGCCCGGGTCGGGACCCAGAGCAAATATCCAGGCCTGATAAAGCCACAGCCCAACAGGGATCGGCGCTATCAGGAACACGAACAATCGCCAAAGCTTGAATCGCATCAGTAGTTCTTCCTCAGATCCAGCCCGGCATAGAGGCTGGCCACTTCGTCATAGCCGTTGAACATGCGCGTCGGCACGATATTCGGGCTGAACAGCCCACTGGGTAGTCGTCGCTCGTGCGCCTGACTCCAGCGAGGATGGTCCACCTCAGGATTGACGTTGGAATAGAAGCCATATTCCTCTGGGGCGATGGATTGCCATGTTGTCGGTGGCTGCTCGCTGACCAGACTGATTCGCACGATCGACTTGATGCTCTTGAAGCCGTACTTCCAGGGCACCACCAATCGAAGCGGTGCGCCATTCTGATTTGGCAAGACGCGCCCATACATTCCCACGACCAAGATGGTTAGCGGATGCATTGCCTCGTCCAGGCGCAATCCTTCTACGTAAGGCCAGTCGATAAGGGAGAACCCGGAGCGCACACCGGCCATTTCATCTGGTGCGAGCCGGGTTTCGAAGCTGACGTATTTGGCATTACTGGTAGGTTCGACTCGCTTCAGCAGATCCGCAAAGGGGAACCCGAGCCAGGGAATCACCATGGACCAGGCTTCCACACACCGGAGACGATAGATGCGTTCTTCCAGCCCATGAGGTTTCACCAAGTCCTCTATCGAGTAAGTACCCGGCTTGGCCACTTCACCCTCTATCTGCACCGTCCACGGCTCGAGCTGCATCTTCTCGGCATATCGCGCCGGATCCCCCTTGTTGGTTCCGAACTCATAGAAGTTGTTGTAGTGGGTCGCATCCTGAAAGGGCGTGATCGATTCGCTACCCGGTGTAACCGCCTGCCAATGGGTACGCGCCAGCTTTTCGTTGAACCAGGCCGGACCTTGGACTGACTCGACATCGGGGTAGGTCGACGCGGCCAGGGAATGACCGGGCAATGCGGCCATTGCGGCAAGTCCGCCGGCGGCGGCAATCAACTGGCGTCGGGAGAGATAGACGGATTCAGGCGTGACTTCGTGCTCGCGGCACGCGGAGGAAGGTGGGATCTGGATCAGCATGGCGGCTCCGCAATTCGGGCTGAGATGCCCAATGGACTGCGGAGCCGCGAAGAAATTACATCACTCGACTTGCTTGCGACGACGCAGCTGGAGCAAGTATTGCACTGGCCCGGACGCGGCGTAAGCCAGGAAGATCAGCAGGAGAATGCGCGGCGGGTCGCTGAAGACCACGGCAAAGGCCAGCACAACGACCAGGATGGCCACGAAGGGCACGCGACCTTTCAGGTCCAGGTCCTTGAAGCTGTAGAACTTGATGTTGCTCACCATCAGCATGCCGGCCAGGGCAACCAGCAGGGCCACGATGAACGACATGTTCGAACCCTTGATGCCGAAATCGCTGAACGCCCAGACCGTACCAGCCACCACCCCTGCTGCTGCCGGGCTTGCGAGACCAATGAAGAAGCGCTTGTCTACCTTGCCGATCTGGGTATTGAAGCGAGCCAGTCGCAGCGCCGCACCAGCAACATAGATGAAGGCCACGGTCAGACCAACACTGCCCAGACCACTCAGTGCCCACTCGAACGCCAGCAGGGCAGGAGCAACACCGAAGGCAACCATGTCCGACAACGAGTCGTACTCGGCCCCGAAGGCACTCTGGGTATTGGTCAGACGGGCGACGCGGCCATCGAGACTATCCAGCACCATGGCTACGAAGATGGTGGCAGCGGCCACCGAGAAATTGCCGCTCATGGCATTGATGATGGCATAGAAGCCGGCGAACAGGTTCGCGGTGGTAAACAGGTTGGGCAGCAGGTAAATACCGCGATGCCGGACTTTGCGGCCCTCAGCGTCCTGGCCTTCCTCGACATGTTCGTCGATGGGCAGCAGGCTGTCGTCTTCGGGGGCCTGATGCGGTTCTTCGGGGCGTTCACTCATGAACAACATCCTTGCAGCGAATTCGAGGTGTGGTAGGCGACTCGTTTGAACGCGCCGCCCGACAAACAGGCTTTATACCAGAACAGGACAGCCATAACGAAAGAACGCGGCCAAGGCCGCGTTCTTTGGGGATCGGAAAAGACCTTAGTTCTTGGTCTTGTCGACGATCTTGTTGGCGGAGATCCACGGCATCATCGCGCGCAGACGCTCGCCAACCTGCTCGATCGGGTGAGCAGCGTTGTTGCGGCGGTAGGCAGTCATCGAAGCGTAGTTCGAAGCACCTTCCTGGATGAACATCTTGGCGTATTCGCCGTCCTGGATGCGCTTCAGAGCGTTGCGCATGGCCTGACGGGATTCGGCGTTGATGACCTCCGGACCGGTTACGTACTCACCGTACTCGGCGTTGTTGGAGATCGAGTAGTTCATGTTGGCGATGCCGCCTTCGTACATCAGGTCGACGATCAGCTTCAGCTCGTGCAGGCACTCGAAGTAGGCCATTTCCGGCGCGTAACCAGCTTCGACCAGGGTTTCGAAACCGGCTTTCACCAGCTCTACGCAGCCACCGCAGAGAACAGCCTGCTCACCGAACAAGTCGGTTTCGGTCTCGTCCTTGAAGGTGGTTTCGATGATGCCGGTACGACCACCGCCCACGCCGCAAGCGTAGGACAGGGCAACGTTCTTGGCGTTGCCGGAAGCGTCCTGGTAAATAGCTACCAGATCAGGAATACCGCCGCCTTTCACGAACTCGGAGCGAACGGTGTGGCCCGGAGCTTTCGGCGCGATCATGATCACGTCGAGGTCAGCGCGCGGTACGACCTGGTTGTAGTGGATGGCGAAGCCGTGGGCGAAGGCCAGGGTGGCACCCTTCTTCAGGTTCGGCTCGACTTCTTCCTTGTACAGCTTGGACTGGAATTCGTCCGGGGTCAGGATCATTACCAGGTCAGCGGCGGCAACGGCTTCCGGCACGCTCTTGACGGTCAGGCCATGAGCCTCGGCCTTGGCAACGGTGGCGGAACCGGCGCGCAGGCCGACAGTCACGTCCACACCGGAATCATTCAGGTTGCACGCGTGGGCGTGGCCCTGGGAACCGTAACCGATGATGGCAACTTTCTTGCCCTGGATGATGGAGAGGTCACAGTCTTTGTCGTAATAAACTTTCATGTTCCTGACTCTTTTATAGCGAAATGGATGGGGTGCATGCACCGCGACAAGGGCACATTAAGCGATCTGCTCCATTGCGTAAAATGATATATTCGCAACGCAATTTGCCGGAATATGAAACGCTATGGACAACCACTCCCTCAGGCTCTTTCTTTCCCTGGCAGACAACCTGCACTTCGGCAAAACCAGCCGCGAGCAGCATGTCAGCCCCTCGGCGCTCAGTCGCAGCATCAAGCAACTCGAGGACGAACTCGGCGCACCACTATTCGTACGTGACAGCCGCTCGGTTCAGCTGACCCGCGAGGGGCGGCAGTTCCGCGAATACGCGAGCGAGGTCATGAACGGCTGGCATGCCATCCGCCAGCGACTCATGCAGGACCAATTGGACCTGCACGGCGAACTCTCACTGTATTGCTCGGTGACTGCGAGCTACAGCTTCCTCTACGACATCCTGAGCAGCTTCCGCCAGGACTACCCCCGCATCGAAATGAAGCTGCACACCGGTGACCCTGCAAAGGCCGTCGAGCGAGTGCAACAAGGCCAGGAGGATCTTGCCATCGGTGCCCGACCCGACAACCTGCCAGCCGGTGTCGACTTCCAATCGATTACCCGCTCGGAGCTGCGCTTCATTGGCCCACAGTCGCCACAACTGCTGACAGACGAACAACTCAGGCAGCCCACAGCGCAGAGCTGGAAGGACGTGCCGATGATTCTTTCGGAAGAAGGCCTGGCCCGGACCCGGACCGACCGCTGGCTGAAGAATCACGGCATCAAGCCGCGCATCTATGCCCAGGTGAGCGGCAACGAGGCCATCGTCAGCATGGTGAGCCTGGGGTTCGGTATCGGCGTGGTTCCGCAGATCGTGCTCGACAACAGCCCACTGACCGCCCGCATCCGCATCTACGACATCCAGCCGCCATTGGCCCCTTACGACATCGGCCTGTTCGCTCTGGAAAAACGCCTCAAGGACCCGCTGATCGCAGCCTTCTGGAATCGCCGCCAGTAAAATCCGGGCAATAAAAAACCCCGCACCAGGCGGGGTTTTTCATGACTGCTATCAGATCGTCAGCACTTTGTCGCCACGGGAAATCCCGGTGACGCCACTGCGTACGGTTTCCAGGATCGAGCTGGTACCGATGGCCTGGATGAAGCTGTCCAGCTTGTCGCTCGTGCCCGCCAACTGGATCGTGTAGACGCTGGAAGTCACGTCAACGATCTGGCCGCGGAAGATGTCCGTGGTGCGTTTGACCTCGGCACGCTGAGCACCGGTGGCCTTGACCTTGACCAGCATCAGCTCGCGCTCGATGTGAGCGCTTTCCGACAGGTTCACCAGCTTGACCACTTCAATCAGCTTGTTGAGGTTCTTGGTGATCTGCTCGATCACCTCATCATGGCCGATGGTGGTCAGGGTCAGACGCGACAGAGTCGGGTCCTCGGTCGGAGCAACCGTCAGGCTTTCGATGTTGTAGTTGCGCTGGGAGAAGAGGCCGACCACGCGGGACAGAGCGCCCGGCTCGTTCTCAAGCAGCAGGGAAATGATGTGTCGCATGTTCAGGTCCGCTCCGTCTTGCTCAGCCACATGTCGCGCATGGCACCATCCCGAATCTGCATCGGGTAGACGTGCTCGCTGGAGTCGACCTGGATATCGAGGAACACCAGGCGGTTTTTCAGCGAGAACGCTTCTTCCATCTTCGCCTTCAGATCTTTCGGATCAGTCACGCGAATGCCGACGTGGCCATAGGCCTCGGCCAGCTTGACGAAGTCAGGCAGCGATTCCATGTAGGAGTGCGAGTAACGGCTGTTGTACTGCATGTCCTGCCATTGGCGGACCATGCCGAGCGCACCGTTGTTGAGGTTGATGATCTTCACCGGCAGGTCGTACTGCAGGCAGGTGGACAGCTCCTGGATGTTCATCTGGATACTGCCCTCACCGGTCACGCAGGCGACGTCGGTTTCCGGGAAGCTCAGCTTGATGCCCATGGCTGCGGGGAAACCGAAGCCCATGGTGCCCAGGCCGCCGGAGTTGATCCAGCGATTGGGCTTGTTGAAGCGGTAGTACTGCGCCGCGAACATCTGGTGCTGGCCCACGTCGGAGGTGATGTAGGCATCGCCTTTGGTCACTTCCCACAGGGTCTCGATCACGGTCTGCGGCTTGATGATGCTGCCGTCGCCCTTGTCGTAAGGGAACAGGTCACCGCCAGCGCGCCACTCATCGACCTGCTTCCACCAGGCAGCGACGGTTTCCTTGTTCGGGGTTTCGCCGATTTCCTTGAGGATGGCGACCATCTCGGACAGCACGCTGTCGACCGGTCCCACGATCGGGATATCGGCCTTGATGGTCTTGGAGATCGAAGCCGGGTCGATGTCGATATGGATGATCTTGGCGTTCGGGCAGAACTTGGCTGCGCCGTTGATGACGCGGTCATCGAAGCGCGCGCCGACGGCCAGGATCACATCGGAATGGTGCATCGCCAGGTTGGCGGTATAGCTGCCGTGCATGCCCAGCATGCCGACGAACTGGCGATCGGTGCCCGGGAAAGCGCCAAGGCCCATCAGGGTGTTGGTCACCGGCAGGTTGAGCATCTTGGCCAGCTCGGTGAGCTGCTCGGATGCGTTGCCCATGATCACGCCGCCGCCTGCATAGAGGATCGGGCGCTTGGCTGCCAGCAGCATCTCGGCAGCCTTGCGGATCTGACCGGAATGGCCGCGAACGGCAGGGCTGTAGGAACGCAGCTTGACCTTCTTCGGGTAGCTGTATTCGAACTTCTGGGTCGGATCGCCCATGTCCTTCGGAATGTCGACGACAACCGGGCCGGGGCGGCCGGACTGAGCAATGTAGAACGCCTTCTTGATCACCTCGGGGATTTCCGAGGGATGCTTGATGATGAAGCTGTGCTTCACGATCGGGCGGGAGATACCGACCATGTCGGTTTCCTGGAAGGCATCGGTGCCGACCATGTTGCTCGGCACCTGGCCAGACAGGATAACCATCGGGATGGAGTCCATGTAGGCGGTGGCGATGCCGGTAACGGCGTTGGTCGCACCTGGGCCGGACGTCACCAGCACAACACCGGGTTTGCCGGTGGCGCGGGCGTAGCCGTCAGCCATATGGGTAGCAGCCTGTTCATGACGGACCAGGATATGGGTCACTTCATTTTCTTTGAACAGGGCATCGTAAATATGCAGGAGGGCACCACCCGGGTACCCATAAATGTACTTAACGCCTTCGTCACGCAGCGAGCGGACGACCATTTCAGCGCCAGATAAAAGCTCCACGTTTTTCACCTCTAGAACGCCAGATAACCGCCCGCGACCGGACAGCCTGATTAGGTTTGCCTGCAATCAGCGCGTGAGCGACTGGTGGTCGCCGACTACGTCAGCTACTGACTGAACAAGCATTGGGTCGGCCCCTGAGAGTTGTTGCGGGGCTTTCCCACCCAGCGCGAGGTAACGCGTTGCGGGTGTTACAGGTCGGCGCGGGTGTGCACCTCATCGACTACTACAGCTTCCGACTTGCGGCCGGCCCACTGGAATAGCGAACCCTGGATTCTTCGGATTACTACACTACAAGTCAAGTAATCCGTTGCGGAATCTTGCATGGATTGCTGTGACGCGACGCAGGATCAGGACCGGAAGCTTTTGGTTATAGTTAGCGGAGGATTCTCCGCCACCAGAAGGAAACCGCATGCACCGCATGATTTTCGCCGGCAGCCTGCTGCTGGCACTGAGCTCGTCCGCCATGGCCGGCCAGGTCTACAAATGGGTCGACGCCCAGGGTGTCACTCATTTTGGCGCACAGCCGCCGGAAGGCCAGCAGGCCACCAGCGTGAACACCTCGGTACCGAAACCGCGCCCCAGCCTGCCGAGCCTGGATAGCGAAACCAGCCAGCCTGCGGCCCCACTCCCGGAAAGCAAACCGGCGGGCGATCAGAAAGCCATCGATGAGAAGGTGAAGGCGGAAGTCGCGACCCAGGAAGCGGAGCGTCGCAAGTACTGCGACACCATCCGCACCAACCTGGCGCAACTGCAGAACAACCCACGCCTGCGTGCGGAGGTAAACGGGGAAGTTCAGCGGCTGACCGAGGAAGAGCGCCAGTCCCGCATCAAGGAAGCCGAGAAGGCGATCGGCGACAACTGCAACTGAGGCACCGCCTCAGTTCGCCCCACCTATCAACCGGTCGAACGCCCCGATGGCGTCGAGCAGCTTGGCCACTTCGACGAGCCGCCCCCGGTAAACCTCTTCCGCCATGGCGCGGATCCCCGACGCATGCGGCAGCTCCAGGTCATTCTCGATAATGAGCTTCATGCGCGGCAGGAAGATCCACTGAAGCCATTGCTCAAACGCCAGGGTATCGACACAGAACGGCGTCTGGCTCGCCAGAGCCTCCGCGCTGGGTGGCGTTTCCTCCCACAAATCCAGGGCACGCAGCTCCCGCTCGATGAGCAGGAGCTGATCAGCCAGTTCGACGCAGCGCGGGTCCATCAGAGATTGACCTTTGCCTTGTTACGCGCAAGCGCGGCACCGGACGGGTCGCCCTGGCGATCGCGGGAGCGTGCGATCAGATCCCACAGGCTGGCCTGCATGGCCGGACGGCCATTGGCGTAGGTCAGCGCACGACGCGCGAATTGTTCGGCCTGGGCGGCATCGCCCTGGGCAAGGCGCACTTCGGCCAGTCGATAGAGCACTTGCGGTTCACGAGGCGCGATGCGCTGCGCACGTTCCAGGCTGGCCGCGGCGCCATTGAGATCGCCACCACCCTGTTGCTGCTGGGCGGTGGTCAGCAGCGCCAGCACTGGACCGTCAAGCTGTTCGTCGGCCGCCAGACCGCCCGCGTTGCTGGGGATGCCGGTCGGAGCGCTGGGTGCGGGAGCACTGTAGCTGGGAACGGTGTAATTGCTGGAACCAGTAATGGGGGCGCTGGGCGCTGTGGCAGCCGGACCACCTGTAATGGGACCGGGAGTAATACCGCCGCTGGTGATACTGCCGCTGATAGGTGCACTGGATGCCGGTGCGGCGATGGGCGCGCCGGAACTGGCGCCCGGCACCATCACTACCACGCCGGAATCTTCGGGAATGCTGCGCGGCGCCGCGGGTGCCTGCTTGTAGCCCCCGCGGTTGGAGGTTCCCTGTTCCAGTTCGGACAGGGGCGCGCCGGAGTCGACCACGGGAATGGCGCCTCGCTGCGGGGTAGAGCAACCGGCTAGCAAGGCGGCTGCCGCAAGGGCGGGAATCCAGGCTTTACTCACGTTTCGTCCTCTCGGTTCATTGCATCCAACCGCGAACCCAGTCCATTACCGAGTCCACGGGTGCTCCCAGGCCGCAGGGTGCGCCTGGTGCGGGTTCGCTGCCACGAATGTACGGCATCTGGACTGCGCCAGGGCAGCTCTGGTCAGAGCCCTGGCCGCTATGCGGATCAATCCACGCCTGAGTCACGTTATCCGGCATCGGCATATCCAGGGGCAGCGGATCGGCCTTGCGCATGAAGCTGGTCCACACCTGCAGTGCGCCTGTGGCGCCCGTCAGCGGCGTCTTGCCATTGTCGTCGCGCCCCAGCCAGACCACGGCCAGCAGATCCTGGCTGAAGCCCGCAAACCAGCTGTCACGGGAATCGTTCGTCGTGCCGGTCTTGCCCGCGAGGGTCAGGGATGACGGCAACTGGCTGTACACCGAGCGCGCCGTACCTTCACGCATCACACGTTGCATCGCGTTCTGCACCAGGTAGATGGCACCCGGATCGAAGCGTTGCTGGATCTGGAAGGGGTAACGCTTGAGCGGTTCGCCCTCTGCAGTCAACACGCTGCGGATCGCCCGCAACGGCGTATTGAAGCCCCCATTGGCCAGTGTCTGGTACATGGTCGCCACTTCCATCGGGCTCAACGCACCGGCGCCAAGCAACATCGACGGATAAGCCGGCCACTCACGAGAAACACCAAGCCTCTCGAGGGTTTTGAGCACATTGGGCACGCCCAGTTCCAGACCCAGCTTGGCAGTCGACAAGTTGTAGGAATTGGCCAGCCCCTGATAGAGGTAGATGGTCCCGTGGGCGCGGCGATCGTAGTTCTGCGGACGCCAAACCTGTCCGTCCTGCCCTTTCACCGAGAAGGGTTCATCAGCTACCCAACTGGTCAGGGTGTACTCGCTCGGACGCTCCAGTGCGGTGAGGTAGATCGCCGGCTTGATCAGAGAGCCGATGGGGCGTACCGCATCTACGGCTCGGTTGAAACCGGCGAAGCGCGGTTGGCGGCTGCCGATCAGTGCCTGGATCTCACCGGTTTCCGGATTGCTCACGACCATGGCCGATTCCACCTGGTCCACGCCCTTGCGCCCTGCCAGGCGTTTCAAGGTTTCGTCCAGCGAGGTTTCCGCCTTGGACTGCAGGATGGGATCGAAACTGGTGAAGATGCGCAGACCTTCTTCGGTCAGGTCTTCTTCGCGGTAATCCTGGCGCAGCTGGCGTTTCACCAGATCGAGGAAGGCCGGATAAGAACTGTCCGCCAGGCTGCCGCGCTTGCTCACGCCCAGGGGCTTCGCTTTGGCTGCAGCAGCTTCGGCAGGCGTGATGACGCTTTGCTCGGCAAGTAGATCGATCACCAGATTGCGGCGCTCCAGCGCGCGCTCCGGGAAGCGACGGGGGTTGTAGTAGGACGGTCCCTTGACCATGCCCACCAGCAACGCGATCTGGTCCACCTTCAGCTCAGCCAAGGGCTGACTGAAGAAATACTGGCTGGCGAGGCCGAAGCCATGGATGGCGCGCTGGCCGTCCTGGCCGAGGAACACCTCGTTCAGGTAGGCCTCGAGGATTTCACGCTTGTCGTAATGCAGCTCCAGCAGTACCGCCATCATGGCCTCGGTGGCCTTGCGGGAAATGCTGCGCTCGCTGGTCAGGTAGAAGTTCTTCACCAGCTGCTGGGTCAAGGTACTGCCGCCCTGGCGCAGTTCACCGGCAGTGGCATTGATCCAGAAGGCACGGGCAATGGACTTGAGGGAAACGCCGTGGTGATTGAAGAACTCGCGGTCTTCTGTCGCTACCAGGGTTTCCACCATATAGGCCGGCACCTGATCCAGCTTGATCAGCACGCGGTCTTCATGATGAGCGGGATACAGCCCGCCGATCAGCAGCGGCTCCAGGCGAGTCACGGCGAGGTCAGCGCCGCTTGCCTGAGTCAGGCCCGCCACATAGTCGCCGGAAAAACGCACGCGCACCCGCTGCGCCGGCTCGGCACCTTCATAGAACTGGAAGCCACGGGTATTGAGATCTACGGTACTGCCGGACACGGCGGCGGCGCCCGGGCCGTTGGACACGCTCTCGCGGCGGTAGCCCAGGGCGTCGAGTTCCTTCAGGAAATCGTCCTTGGACAGTTTCAGGCCGACGAACAGCTCCAGCGGGCGGGCATAGACCTTCGCCGGCACTGTCCAGCGTTTGCCGGAGAATTTCTCCTGCACCACGGCGTCGAGATAGATGGCAAAACCGGCCAGCACTACCAGGCCTACCAGGCCCAGTTTGACGGCCCAGCCCAACCAGGGGCGAAGGCCGCTGGAACGGCGTTTAGAGCGGGATTTGGGGGATCGGGGACGAGTCATGGCGGCGCATTATACGCACTTTATCCACAGCCAACAGGCACGCCCTGACGGTTTGCAGGGCCGCCTGCAGAGGCGATAATGCCGCCCTTCCACAGCGACAGAACAAGGAATGCCCGTGAGCCAGTCCCTGATAGCCGCCCTGCAGAATCCCGCCCTTTACCCCCACTCGGTGGACGGGTTCCAGGTCATCGAGACGCACATCTCCTGGGTGCTGCTGACCGGAAGTTACGTCTACAAGGTGAAAAAGCCGGTGAATTTCGGCTTCCTCGACTTCACCGACCTCGACGGCCGCCGGCACTTCTGCGAGGAAGAACTGCGCCTCAACCAGCGCCTGACCCGCGACCTCTATCTGGAAGTCCTGCCGATCACCGGTAGCATTGAGGCCCCGCAGATCAATGGCGACGGCCCGGCCATCGAGTACGTGCTGAAGATGCGCCAGTTCCCCCAGGAAAACCTGCTCAGCGCATTGCAGGCTCGCGGCGAGCTGGCCCCCGCCCATGTCGACGCACTGGCCGGGCAGATCGCCAGCTTCCACCTGGCCGCACCGAAAGTGGCCCTCGAACACCCGCTGGGCACTGCCGATGCAGTGATGATGCCCGTCCGCCAGAACTTCGAGCAGATTCGCCCGCTGCTCAACGACAAGGCCGACCTGCAACAACTGGACGCGCTCGAGGCCTGGGCCGAAAGCAGCCACGAGCGCCTCAAGCCCCTGCTCGTGCGACGCAAGCAGGAAGGCTTCATTCGCGAGTGTCACGGTGATATCCACCTCGGCAACGCGACGCTGATCGACGGCGAAGTCGTGCTCTTCGACTGCATCGAGTTCAACGAACCCTTCCGCTTCACCGACGTCTACGCCGACATCGCCTTCATCGCCATGGACCTGGAAGACCGCGGCCTCAAGTCCCTTTCCCGCCGCCTGGTCAGCCAGTATCTGGAGCACAGCGGCGACTACGAAGGACTGGAGCTGCTCAACTTCTACAAGGCCTACCGCGCGCTGGTTCGCGCCAAGATCGCCCTGTTCAGCCTGGCTCACCAGGACGATGCCGTGCAAAAGGCCGCCACTGTTCGCCAGTACCGCAACTATGCGGGCCTCGCGGAAAGCTACAGCGCCATCCCGTCACCCTTCCTGGCCATCACCAGTGGCGTGTCCGCTTCCGGCAAGAGCCACGTCGCGCTGCGCCTTGTGGAGGCCCTGGGCGCCATTCGCCTGCGCTCGGACGTTGAGCGCAAGCGCCTGTTCGGTGAACAGCCAGCCGGTGCGCAAGGGCTGCAGGACGGCATCTATAACGCTGACGCGAGCAAGGCGACCTACGAACACCTCAACGAACTGGCGCGCGTGATCCTGCATGCCGGCTTCCCGGTAGTGATGGACGCCACCTTCCTGAAACAGGACCAGCGCAAGGCTGCCCGCCAGGTTGCCGAAGAGACCGGCACACCGTTCCTGATCCTCGACTGCCACGCGCCGGAAGCGGTGATCGAGGCCTGGCTGGAGCAGCGTCGGGCCGAAGGCAACGACCCATCTGACGCCACCATGGATGTGGTGCGCGCCCAACTGGCGAGCCGCGAACCGCTGGATACCGTCGAGCAGGCACAAAGCAAACGGATCGAAACTGATCAGCCCGCCAGCCTCGATGGCCTGGTAGAGCTCATCCGCCAACACCTGCCGGGCGTCTGACCGCCCCCTCGCCGCGCCGGGCAACATCCGTCGCGGCTTCTATACTGCCGGCTGGGTCGCACTCAGCCGGTAGCCGGAACTTCCCCGCCGATTACCCGTGCAGACAGTTGAAACCTGCGCCCACCCTATCGTCAGCAGTGATCGTATTCCGTGCAGGGAGCGCACGAGGATTGAGCGATAGCACAAGGCCACGCCCCAAGAATGGCCGCTACACTTATCCATAGGCCCTGCTCCTCTCGTGCCATTCCATCGCAAGGAGGCTCGATGAACGACGAACTGCAACACATGAAGAATCTGGGTAAGACTTCTGCACAGTGGCTGCATGCCGTCGGCATCCACAGCGCGTCCGATTTGCGCAGGCTAGGCGCTGTCGGTGCCTACAAAGCAGTTCGGGCACGAGGTTTCCGGGCGTCCAAGGTTCTGCTCTATGCCATCGAGGGTGCCCTGCTGGACATCCACTGGAACGACCTGCCGCCTGGCCACAAGGCAGAATTGAACCATCAGCTGGATACTCCAGTCGCCCACAACAAGAGCTAGCTCACAACCTCCATCAAGAGAGATTTACGAGCCGGCCCGAGGTCCCTATTGTTTCAGGGACCTTCGTGTGCGATGCCATTCCAGACAGTTCAAGGAATTACTGCCATGTACCTACTCGGGGAGCAACCGGCCTACGCCGACCAGCTGATCAACAGACTGCAAAGCATCCCCGGGCAGTTGCTCGACGGGCTGGAACCCAGCGGCCCCTCACTGCGCCTGGAGCAGATCGAAGACCTGTCACCGCTGATGCCCGGAAACCAGCTGTTCCTGATCGAGAACGGCCTGATCCATGCCATCGTCGACGAGCGCCCGCTTTTCTATCTTCAGGAGGGTGACCTGATCGGCCTGCGCCAGGGCATCGACCTGCCCTCCTGCCGCTACAGCAGCGACGAGCCCATCAGCCTCCTGCCGTTCAGCCGCAGTGAAGTGTTCAAGCACATTTACGGCAACGAGAAGCGCCAGGAGCTGTTCATCCAGTACCTGGTGGGTCATACCGCCCTGCTCTCGGATGCCGTGGCTCGCCTGAAGCAACCGGACGTACGCCCCTCCACCGGCTTCCAGCACTTCTCCGCTGGCGAGGAGCTGATTCACCAGGGCGACGAAGCCGACCACGTCTTCATCATCATCGAAGGCCATGCGGAAGCCTTCGTCGATGGGCAAAAGGTGGGCGATGTGCAGAAGGATGAAATCTTCGGCGCCATGGCCGTGTTCACCCGTGAGCGCCGCAGCGCCACGGTGGTGGCCAGCGAGGCCTGCACCGTGATGGTGATTCCCAAGGAGCAATTCCTCAGCCTGATGCAGAGCAATCCGCGGATCGCCCACAGCCTCATCGAGAGCATGGCGCGCCGCATCGACCTGCTGAACAAGGAAGTCACCCAGCTTCGGCTATCCCCCGAGCGAAACTGATCCAGACAACAGAAACCCCGGCACAGGCCGGGGTTTCTGCTTATGGAATCAACGGATGAAGAAAGTTCGGAATCGACGCTTGACCCGAAAATGATAATCGTTATTATTAACTCAACTGATCGCGAGATCAGCCGGTAAGCTGAGATTCCAAGCAGTCGGATTCTTCAGGTTATCTCCTCATCAGGCTAATCACGGTTTTCGACCCGGCAAATTGCCGGGTCTTTTTTTGCCCGCGATTTTCATCCGGCGCGCCTCAGCGCGCCGGAGCCATCTGTTTCTTCAGGTTGGCGCAGTGATCGATAGGGGCAAGCGCCGCGGTGTACCAGACATAGTCGGCTGCACCCCGCTCCACCGGTTTACCCACCTCGGAGAGGATCAGCACGGCATTGCCATCGGCCTTCCCTTGGTCCGCCAGGTGCAGGGGCACGCCCAGGTCGCGGCGCACATGGAAAGCGCCGGCGAACAGCATCGCCGGGGCCGGTGCCGCCTGCAGCCTCTCGGCCATGCGGCGGTCGCGCTGCTGCTGCACTGCCAGCATCGCTGGCATCTGCGATTCCGGGAGCATGCCGCAATGCGAATCGCGAATCTGCTCCAGCAGCGGTTCACGCACGGACTCAGCAGTGGACAGCTTGCCTTGCAGGGCCGGGCGCTCCTTGTAGATGCGCTTGATCTCGCTGCGGTCGAGGTTGGCCGCGAGCAGTGGATAGGGCTGCGTCAGTGCATGGCGGACGATCGGCCCGTACAACGCCCAGTTCCAGTTCTTCTGCCAGGCCAGCGCCTGGGACAGGTCACTGGGCATCGGCCCGCGGCGCACAGCATCGACCTTGGCCTGCTGTTCGGGTTCGAGCATCTCCAGCAACAGGCTGCCCTGCTCACGGCGACTCTCAAGGGCCTGCAGCAGCCAGAGCTGCAGGGCATGGTGATCCGGATTGTCATGCTGCTCGCCAACCAGTACGCGCGGCTGGGCAGCGAGCCGTTCGACCAGCTGCTCCGGCGTCAGAAGCTCCCCGGTACGCAGGTCACGGATTTCACCAAGCTCCGGTCGATCATGCCCCTCGGGGCTCTGCCAGGCTGGCGGTGGTGGCAGGGTCTGGCAGGCAGCCAGCAGGCTGCAGAAGAAAAGCAGGAAAACGCGCATGGAAAGTCCTTGTTTGATTCAGCGAGCAACAATCAGCGGATGGCCCCGCTCCGGATGGCGCTGCACCAGCACCTCCAGGCCGAAGACGGCCTTGAGTGGTTCCGCCTGAAGCACCTGCGCCGGCGAACCCAGCACATGCGGCCGACCATCGGCGAGCAACAGCAGGCGATCGCAGTAACGCGCAGCCAGATTCAGGTCATGGAGGATCACCAGCACCGCTACTCCGCGCTCGGCGAAAGTACGCACGGCCTGCAGGGTGATGTGCTGGTGCAAGGGATCGAGCGCCGAAGTGGGTTCGTCGAGCAACAGTATCTGCCCGGCATTCCCCGGCCAGAGTTGCGCCAGCACCCGGGCCAGGTGCACGCGTTGACGCTCACCCCCGGACAACGCCACATAGCTGCGGCCAGCAAGGTGACTGGCATCGGCCGCCTCCAGCGCCTGCGCAACGACCTCGGCATCGCGTTCCCGCCCCGTGTCGTGAGGCATGCGCCCCATGGCCACGACCTCTTCGACGCGAAACGCGAAGCTCAGCGTGGAGCTTTGCGGCAGCACCGCAAGACGCCGTGCGCGCTGCGGACCGTTCCAGTCGGCCAGCGCGCGGCCATCGAGGCTGACACCCCCGCCTGCGGGTGACACCTCGCCGCACAAGGCCCCGAGCAGGGTGCTCTTGCCTGCCCCGTTGGGCCCGAGCACACCCAGTACCTCGCCGGCTTGCAGTTCCAGATCGACGCCCGTCAGCACTTGCTTGCCGCCGCGCAGCACGTCCAGTTGTTCAACGCGCAGCATCAGCTACGACCTCGCACCAGCAGATAAAGGAAGAACGGCGCGCCGATGAGCGCCGTGACGATACCGATGGGCAACTCCGCCGGCGCCAGCACCAGGCGTGCGGCCAGATCCGCCAGCAGCATCAGGCTGGCCCCGGCCAGTGCCGACGCGGGCAGCAGGATTCGGTGATCAGGACCGGAAACCAGGCGTACCAGGTGCGGCACCACCAGACCGATGAAGCCGATGAGGCCGGCCGCCGCCACTGCAGCGCCCACACCGAGCGCGGTACAGAACACCAGCTCGCGTTTCAGGCGTTCCACGTCGAACCCCAGATGACGGGCCTCGGACTCGCCCAGCAACATGGCGTTAAGTGCCTTGGCCCGACGTGGAAGCCAGACGATGACGAACAGGGTGACGATCAGCAGCGGCCATAGCCGCGAATAGCTGGCACCGTTGAGGCTGCCCATGTTCCAGAAGGTCAGGCTGCGCAGGGTGGCGTCGTCGGCCAGGTAGGTGAACAGGCCGATCACTGCACCGGCCAACGCTGTAAGGGCGATGCCCGCGAGCAGCATGGTGGCCACGCTGGTCTGGCCGTCGCGGCGCCCCAGGCGATAGACCAGCACCGTCACCCCCAGGCCTCCTGCAAAGGCGCAGATGGACAGCAGATAGGGCGCGAATGCGTCCGGTAATCCGCCCAGTGCTGCGCCTCCAACAATGGCGGCGGCACCGCCCAATGCGGCACCACTGGACACCCCGACCAGACCGGGGTCCGCCAGCGGGTTGCGGAATAGCCCCTGCATGGCGACACCGGACAAGGCCAGCACCGCACCCACCGCCAGCCCGAGCAGGGTACGCGGCAGGCGAATCTGCCCAACGATCAGTTCAGCCTGCTCAAGACCCTGGGCGGAAAACGGCAGGCCCGCCATGCGCAGGGCCGCACGCAGGGTGTCCCCCAGGGGCAGGCTGACCGGCCCCAGCGCCAGCGACAACCAGAGCGCCAGGAACAGCAGTACGCCCAGCGCGATGAATAATGGACGGGAAGCGACAGACGCGGTCATGGCTGGCTCGGGCTTTTCTCGGTCAGGGCCGGAGCCGAAGGATAGAAGCCTGCGGAAAGCGCAGCCATGCCATCAGGCAGGCGCGGACCCAGCCCTCCCACCAGCAAGGTCGGATCGAGGCTGAGCAGGCGACCTTCGCGGGCGGCGCGGGTCGCGGCCAGGGCCGGATTCTGCTTGAGCAGCGCCTCGCGTGCAGCATCGCCTTCCAGGCGGCGATCAGCGATCACCACGACGTCCGGGTCCAGCGCGGCCAGAGCCTCATTGGAAATTGCCTTGTAACCCTGATGGTCGGTGAGGTTCTGCCCACCGGCACGTTCGATCAGCCACGCGGCAGCCGTGTCCTTGCCGCCGGCCATCGGTGTGCTCCCGGAATGCCCCAGCAGGAACAGTACGCGCGGCGCTTTCTGCACCTGTTGTGCCTGGGCAACCCAGTCAGCCTGTCGCTGCAGCCGCTGACGGTAATCGGCAAGGGCCTGGTCGGCACGGGCTTCATCGCCCAGCAAGGTGCCGATCAGCTTGAGGTTCTTTTCAAGGGTGGCGAGGTCGGGCGTGGACGCCAGACGCTCGATGCGCACCCCGGCGGCCGTGATCTGCGCCAGCACCGGCGGTGGCCCCATTTCCTCGGTACCGACCAGGACGTCCGGACGTAGCGAGAGAATCCCCTCCGCCGCCAACTGTCGCTGGTAACCGATGCTGGGAAGGTTCTTCAGTGCTTCGGGATGCTGGCTGGTGGTATCCACGCCCACGAGCTTGGCCTGGCCACCCAGGACCACGACCCATTCGCTGACGGAACCACCGGCGCTGACCCAGCGCTGAGGCAGCGCTTCGGCCGCAGCGGCCTGGTGAGAAAACAGGATGCCTGCGCAAAGGCTGGCCAGACCGACAACTAGACGCATCGAAAACAACTCCATCGCTGAATGCGGGAAACGCCAACGCCCTGCTTTCACAGGGCGTTGGCCTGGATCGGGGGCGCAGCGCGCCCCTGGCTGCTCGACCTCAGAACGCCGGCGCGGTTTCCGCCAGTGCTCGCCAGTCCTCGCGCTCAGCAATACCGGGTTTGCGCGCGCCGAACAATTGCACGACCAACTGCCCTTCGGCATCGAAGGCCTCCCAGCTGGTGATCACGCCATCGGTGCTGGGCTTGCGCACGCGCCACAGCTCAGTCACGCCAGCAGTCTGCAGGTGCAGGTTGAATTCCGGATCGAGCACATTGAACCAGGTATCCAGCCACTTCAGGTTGCTGACGGTACCGCTGTGGATCTGGATGCAGTGACGGTTGCCTACGAACACCATGATCGGCACTTCACGGGCACCGGCTTCTTCCATCAGGCGCGGCAGCTCAGTGGTGTCCAGTTGTTCGGCCCATTGGGCACCGGCCAGACGCAGTGCCTGGGTGCGCTCGGCACCGTGTTTTTTCAGCAGGGCGAAGAAGTGGTGAGTGTCTTTCAGGGCGGCCCAGCCTTCACGCAGGGAGGCGACGTCGATCTCGGCATCGGGCTTGGCCTGAACCGGCTCGGGATGCGGGCGGAGCTCGAGATCGTCGCTCTGCTCTTCGGCGCGGAAGCGCTCCACCAGCGGCTCCCAAGCAGCCAGCTCGCTGTCGTCGGTGAGAAACACCTTGTGCACGGCGATGCCCTGCTGGTCGAAGATCTGCACGCTGCGCTGGGTTCCGCGCTGGGTTTCTTCGGCAACCGCGAAAACGCTGGCCCAGCCGCCCATGAACAGGCGCAGGTCGATATCGGCGGAGACCACCAGGCCCATCTGGCCGTTAGCCATGACCGACACCTCGCGGTAGTAGCCCTTGCGCTCGTGTACGCAATGTTCGTTACGGGTCAGCGCCATGATGTAGCCCAGCTCACCCAGGGCAGGCAGCAGATTGGCCCAGTCGGGGCGCAGGCGCACGGTATCGACGCCAAGGCGGCTGGCGGTCAGTTCGGCCTCGCTCACGGACAGGCGCTGGGCGGCGTCACGTGCGCGCAGGCGCGGCTGCTCGGAACGCAGTGTCTGCCACGCCTGGTAAAGCGGGGAAACCGGGCTAGTGGTCGAAGTTTGCAGGCTCATCTGAAGCTCCTTGTGATTCAGCGACTCGCCGAAAGGGCGAACTCAATAGGGATGTGCACGCGGCTAGGCACAGGCTGGCCGTTCTGGGTTTCGGGACGGAAGCGCCACGCGGCTACCGCATCCATGGCGGATCTATCCAGGCTCTCAACGCCGGAGGAGCGCAGGAGCCGTATCTCTCGAAGCAGGCCTTTGTCATCAAGGCGCACCTCGACCAGGACAAGGCCCTGCTGATTACGACGCTTGGCCTGGGCCGGATAGATGGGGGGCTTGGGCGGCGTGAGGAACGAAGGCTCACGACTGAAAACTTCAGTGACAACCGGTTTGGACGCTGCCGCAGGTGCACTGGCGGCGGCTGCCTGCGCAGGACGACTGGGCGCCGCGCTAGCCGCAACGGCCTGCGCTTCGGTCGGCGTATTGGCTTTAGCTTTTGTGGACTCGGCCGGCACAACGGGCTTGGCAGGAGCCGGACGGGGCTTGCTCGCCACCACGGGCTTGAGCACCGGCCGCTCGACCTTTACCGGCTGAGTCGGCCTGGTCGGGAGCGCCGGCTGCATTGCCGGAGCAGAGGCTGTTACGGGGGCAGGTTCGGGTTCAGGGCTGACCAGCATGACCATCATCGGCGGGGACAACTGCAGCGACATGCCCGGCTCTTTCTGCAGGTCATGCAGGAGCCAACCCGCAACGAGGTGCAGGGCAAGGACAGACAAGAAGCAGTACAGGAAGCGCGGCATCGCAAGGGCCAATTTCCAAATACGAATGCATTTGATTATTATTTGAATTTATCTGTCAACGCCATTATGGTTCTGCGCCGATATCAACCTGCGATCACCAGTAAGACCTGACGAACGAGCTCCGAAAAAGGCGGAAAAATCGCTGGAACGGATGCCGCCACGCCGGAACGAACCGGCGTTTCCCAGTCAGGGAACTCGTACGCCTTGCTAATCAGGAGCCTTGCCATGCCGCTGCGTCCGCCCTTTGCCCGTCGATCCGGGCTTGCTCTGATGTTGCTCTGTCCTTCCCTCGTGCTGGCTGCCGAAAAGGCCGCCAGCCAGTTCGACACCATGACCGTGACGGCTACCCGCAGCGAGCAGCGCCTCGACGAGGTTCCCAGCACGGTGTCGGTCCAGACCGAGCGCGACATCGACCAGAAGAACGCGAACAACATTCGCGACCTGGTGCGCTACGAGCCGGGGGTTTCGGTGGGTGGGGCCGGCAGCCGCTTCGGCCTGTCCGGCTTCACCATTCGCGGCATCGGCGGCAACCGCGTGCTGACCCAGGTGGATGGCGTGTCCGTGCCGGACGCCTTCAACTTCGGCCCCTTCCTGAATGCCCAGCGCAACTACATCGACCCGGATATCGTCAAGCAGGTGGAAATCATCCGCGGCCCGGCCTCTTCGCTTTACGGCAGCGATGCCATCGGCGGTGCGGTGAGCTTCCTGACCAAGGATGCCGCCGACTATCTGGACGAAGGCGATGACGCCTACGCCCGTCTCAAGACCGGTTACAGCAGCGCCGACAACAGCTGGCTGCGCAGCGCCACCTTCGCCGGTCGCCAGGGCGTCATGGATGGCGTGCTCCACCTGGGCCGTCGCAGTGGCGACGAAGTCGAGACCTTCGGTGGCCGTGGCGGCACCGGCGCCGGCCGCGAGGAAGCCAACCCGCAGGACTTCACCACCGACAACCTGCTGGCCAAGATCGGCTGGAACTATGCGGGCAACGATCGCCTGCAACTGAGCTACGAGAGTTTCCATGACGACGTGGACACCCGCGTGCTCAGCGAAGCGTCGACCCTGACCTCCACCGCCCTCGGCGGCGGGATGTTCAGCAACGCCCTGATCGCGGCAAGCAACGCCACCGACAGCACCAACCGTGAACGCATCAGCCTGGAACACCAGTTGGAGCTGGATACCGTCTTCGCCGATCAGTTGAAATGGCAGCTCAACCATCAGGACAGCAAGATTCGCCAGCAGACCGATCAGAGCCGCTACAGCTGGGTCGCCTTCAACCGCAATCCGGTACCGCCAGCGTCCGCCTTCGAACGCCTGCGTACCCGCGACTCGACCTACGAGGAAAAGCTCTGGTCGCTGAACAGCCAGCTCGACAAGTATTTCGCTGTCGGCGCTACCCAGCACCACCTGATCTACGGCGTCGATCTCAAGCGCCTGGAAAGCAGCGACCTGCGCAAGGGCAACGAGGTTCGCGTCAGCACCGGCCAGCCCCTGCCGCCGGCCTTCGGCGCGGAAACCTTCCCGCTGAGCGACTTCCCCGATCCGGTCACCCACGAATACGCCCTGTTCGTCCAGGACAGCATCGAGATCGGCCGCTGGACCCTGCTGCCAGGCCTGCGCTACGACTACTACGAGCTCAAGCCCGACGTGACCGCGGAATACCTGAACAGCAATCCGGTGAACCGCAATCCTTCCGACTTCAGCGACAACCAGCTGTCGCCCAAGCTGGGTGTCACCTACCGCCTGGACGACTCGCACAGCCTTTATGGCCAGTACGCCGCCGGCTTCAAGGCACCAGAGCCTGTGGATATCTTCGGTGAGTTCGTCAACGCCGGGATGGGCTACCAGACCATCGCCAATACCAGCCTGAAGCCGGAAACCAGCGACAGTTATGAAGTGGGTCTGCGCGGCAAGTACGACACCGGCAGCTTCGGCGTGGCGCTGTTCTACAACCGCTATGAGGACTTCATCGACCAGGTGACCATTCCCGACCCGACCGGCAACAACCTGCTCACCTTCCAGTCGCAGAACCTGAACAAGGTGACCATTCGCGGGGCCGAGGCGAAGGGTGAGTTGTTCCTCAATCAGTTCGGCCTGCCCACTGGCACCCGCCTGATCGGGTCCATTGCCTATGCACGCGGCAAGAACGAGGAAACCGGCGAGCCGATCAACAGCATCGACCCGCTCAAGGCCGTCATCGGTCTGGGTTACGCCGAGCCGACCGGCAAGTTCGGCGGCGAACTGGCCTGGACCCTGGTCAAAGGCAAGGACCGCATCGACCAGACGAACAACGCCAGCCTGCGCATCACCGAGCAGTTCGCCACGCCTGGATACGGGACCCTGGACCTGAACACCTGGTGGCAGGTCACCGATGCCTTCGCGGTCAACGCGGGCCTGTTCAACCTGACCGACAAGGAATACTGGCAGTGGGGCGACGTCCAGGGCCTGGACGCCAACAGCCGCAGCCTTGGCCGTTACACCCAGCCGGGCCGCAACGCCTCGGTCAACCTGGTCTGGGAAATCTGACGCCTTCAAGGTTCAGCACACGGATGTGCCCCTCTTGGCAATCCACGGCGGCGCGCGATAATGCGCGCCTGCCGTGGAGAAGCCGATGATCCTGCTTTGCCGCCCCGATGAGCTGGCCGAAGGTCAGAGTCGGGGCTTTGTCGTTGATGACCTGAAGATTCTGCTGGTGCGCCGGCACGGGCAGGTCCATGCCTATGAGAACCGCTGCCCACACCGGGGCATTCCCCTGGAGTGGACGCCGGACCAGTTTCTCGACCACAGCGGCAGCCTGATCCAATGCGCCGCCCATGGTGCGCTGTTCCTGATCGAATCCGGCGAATGCGTCACCGGCCCCTGCGTCGGCGAAGTGCTGGAGCCGGTCGGCATTGTCGAAGATGCCGAGGGCATCTGGCTGCTGGACGCAGCCTGAGGCTCAGATCCTCACATCAAGACGGCGACAGACGCGCACTTCCTCCGGCGTCAGTTCGACCCCATAGGCCAGCACTTCGACACCGGCAGTAACGGCCTCACGCAAGGCCGCCGCATAAGCCGGGTCGATTTCCTCGGCCGGGCGCACCGCCTCGATCTCCGACAGGTTCACGCAATACAACTGCACAGCCCGCACGCCAGCGCGAGCCAGCGCGGCAAGCTCGCGCAGATGTTTGCTGCCC
This sequence comes from Pseudomonas sp. BN414, assembly GCF_029871275.1. Lineage (NCBI taxonomy): Bacteria > Pseudomonadati > Pseudomonadota > Gammaproteobacteria > Pseudomonadales > Pseudomonadaceae > Pseudomonas > Pseudomonas sp. BN414. The sequence continues at coordinate 188,463 of NZ_SSOL01000054.1, read as the reverse complement.
CGCGCGGTGACCGCATCCGGAAATGCCGCGACCGGCGTGCAATCGAAACCCAGCGTGACACTCTTCACCTCGATGAAGGCCGGACCATCAGCGAAGTCCAGCCGGAAGTCCGCGCGGCTGTTTTCCTGCCCATAGGCGACTTCACGCTTGAGGCTGGCGAAACCCGCCAGTTCGGGGATGAGGCCCGTCTTCAACGCTTCCTCAACCAGGGCATTGGCACGGGCGGTGTTGACGCAGGCCAGACGTCCCTGGGGTGTTTCGGCGATTTCCCAGGTACCGGGCAATTTGCGCTTGGGATCGTTGGAGCGACTGAACCAGACCCGGCAGCCCTCGCTCATGCAATTCAACATCGAGCCGGTGTTGGGGCAGTGAATGGTCAACTGCTCTCCCGCAGCGGTCTCGATGTCCGCGAGGAAACGCTTGTAACGCTTGAGCAGCCTGCCCTCTTCCAGGGCTGGGGCGAACTTCATTTGCCCGCCCAGGTCTTCAGGCCGCGCGCCAGCCGCTGCACCGCCTCTTCCAGGCGCGGCAGGCTCTGCGTATAGGCGAAGCGCACATGATGACCGGCCTGGTAGCGGCCGAAATCCAGGCCCGGCGTGAAGGCCAGATGTTCGGTTTCGATGAAATGCCGACAGAAGGCATAGGCATCGCCGCCAAAGGCGGAAATGTCCGCATACAGATAGAAGGCGCCCTCCGGCTCGACCGCGATTCGGAAGCCCAGGTCGCGAAGGGCCGGCATCAGGTAGTCGCGGCGGCGAGCGAACTCTTCGCGGCGCTGCTCGAAGATCTCCAGTGTCCGCGGCTGGAAGCAGGTCAGCGCGGCGTACTGGGCCATCGAAGGCGCACTGATATAGAGGTTCTGCGCCAGCTTCTCCAGTTCAGGCACGGCATCGGCGGGCGCTACCAGCCAACCGAGGCGCCAGCCGGTCATGCCGAAATACTTGGAGAAACTGTTCAGCACGAAAGCGTCGTCATCCACTTCCAGCACGCTGCTGGCGTCCATCCCGTAGGTCAGGCCGTGGTAGATCTCATCCACCACCAGATGACCACCGCGAACTTTCAGGGTCTGCGACAACGCCGCCAGTTCATCGGCGTGCAACACCGTGCCCGTAGGATTGGCCGGCGAGGCGACCAGCGCCCCCACACTGTCGGAATCCCAGTGCCGTTCGACCAGCTGCGGGGTCAACTGATAGCGGGTTTCCGGCCCGACCGGCACCAGCTGCGCACCACCTTCCACAAGCCGCAGGAAGTGGCGGTTGCAGGGATAGCCGGGGTCGGCCAGCAGCCAGTGCTTGCCCGGGTCCACCAGGAGGCTGCTGGCCAGCAGCAGTGCCCCGGAGCCTCCGGGGGTGATGAGAATGCGATCCGGGTCTATGTTCAACCGATAGCGCGATGCGTAGAAGCCGGCGATGGCTTCGCGCAGTTGTGGCAAGCCGCGAGCGGCGGTGTAACGGGTATGCCCGGCGGCCAGGGCTTCCTGTCCGGCCTGGATGATGGGCTCGGCGGTGGTGAAGTCCGGCTCGCCGATTTCCAGGTGGATCACATCATGACCCGCCGCCTGGAGTTCGTTGGCGCGAGCCAGCAGGGCCATGACGTGGAAGGGTTCGATGGCGCGGCTGCGTGCACTGTAGGACTGGGCCATTGGCCTTCCTTTATTAAGGCAAAGAGAGGATTCTAACCAATGGTCCCTGGACGCTGCAGCATGTACGACGCCGGGGAGTGGCGTACCCGGATTTGATCTGGTAAGTTCGCCCGCTTGCAGCCGCAGGGCCGGCACCGCCGGCGATGGACCATAATCCTGCGCAATGGATTAAGAAAGTGAGAGGCGGCCATCCATGCCCACCAATGCAAAACAACAGAACAGCCAGTTGATTCGTGGCTTCGTGCCCTACCAAGAGACCAAGGGCGAGGAGTACATGAGCGACAGCATGCGTGCTCACTTCACCAACATCCTCAACAAGTGGAAGCTGGAGTTGATGGAAGAGGTGGATCGTACCGTGCACCACATGCAGGACGAAGCTGCCAACTTCCCCGATCCGGCCGACCGCGCTAGCCAGGAAGAAGAATTCAGCCTGGAACTGCGGGCCCGCGACCGTGAGCGCAAGCTGATCAAGAAGATCGACGAGACGCTGCAGCTGATCGAAGACAACGATTACGGCTGGTGCGACTCCTGCGGCGTCGAGATCGGTATTCGCCGACTGGAAGCCCGCCCCACCGCCACCCTCTGCATCGACTGCAAGACCCTGGCGGAGATCAAGGAAAAGCAACTCGGCTCCTGATGCCGAAACGGGGCGCCAATGGCGCCCCGCTGCTTTGTCCACAACGTGATGTCCCCTGCCTATATCGGGCGCTTCGCCCCCACGCCCAGCGGCTATCTGCATTTCGGCTCGCTGGTCGCCGCCCTCGCCTCCTACCTCGATGCCCGCTCAGTCGGCGGCCGTTGGCTGCTGCGCATGGAAGACCTCGATCCGCCACGGGAGGTGGAAGGTGCCCAGGCAGCGATCCTCCAGACACTGGAGAACTATGGATTCGAGTGGGACGGCGAAATGGTGCGCCAAAGCGACCGCCACGAGGCGTACGCCAAGGTGATCGACCGTCTCTATGAGCTGGGTCTGGCCTATGCCTGCACCTGTTCGCGCAAGCAGCTGGAAGGCAGCCTGGGTATCTATCCGGGGACCTGCCGCAACGCCCAGCATCCCCAGCACGATGCCGCCATCCGCATCCGTGTGCCGGAGCTGGACTACCACTTCGTCGACCGTGTGCAAGGCGAATACCGCCAGCACCTGGGACGGGAAGTGGGCGATTTCGTCATCCGCCGCCGTGATGGGCTCTATGCCTATCAGTTGGCCGTGGTGCTGGACGATGCCTGGCAAGGTGTTACCGACATCGTGCGGGGCGCCGACCTGCTGGACTCCACGCCGCGCCAGCTCTATCTGCAGGAACTGCTCGGATTCCGCCAGCCGCGCTATCTGCACGTGCCACTGATCATCCAGCCGGATGGCCACAAGCTGGGCAAGTCCTACCGCTCGCCGCCCTTGCCGGCCGACAGCGCCGGACCGCTACTGGCACGCGCGCTGCGCACCCTCGGCCAGGAGCCGCCCGCTGAACTGGCCGAAGGCAGCCCCCGAGAAGCACTGGACTGGGGAATCGCCCATTGGGATGCCACGCGCATTCCGCGTTGCCGAACACTGGCCGAAACACAGCTGCGCTAGCCACTCGCCGCCGTACCGGGCATTCGCTACCATCGCGGCAGACACGACGAGAATTGCGGCATGTACATCTATCGACTGGTCCTGCTCCTGGTGGTGGGAATCTACCTGTTCTCCCCCGCCATCATGGATTGGTGGATCGACCCCAACGGCGCCTGGTACCGCCCCTACCTGCTGTGGCTGATCCTGATCGTGGTGACCTTCATTCTGCAGAGTCAACGCGATGCTGATGAGCTTTAGCCTCACCCAGCTGATCCTGATCAGCGCTGCCTATCTTCTGGCCCTGTTCGGCGTGGCCTGGCTCAGTGACCGGGGCTTCGTCCCGCGCTGGATCATCCGCCACCCGCTGACCTACACCCTGTCCCTGGGCGTGTACGCCAGCGCCTGGGCCTTCTACGGCACCGTCGGACTGGCCTATCAGTACGGCTATGGTTTCCTCGCCAGCTACCTGGGCGTGTCGGGCGCATTCCTGCTGGCGCCCGTGTTGCTCTATCCGATCCTGCGCATCACGCGCACCTACCAGCTGTCATCCCTGGCGGACCTCTTCGCCTTCCGCTTCCGCAGCACCTGGGCCGGCGCGCTGACCACGGTGATCATGATCATCGGCGTGCTGCCGCTACTGGCGCTGCAGATCCAGGCCGTGGCCGACTCGATCGGCATCCTCACCCGCGAGCCGGTGCACAACCGCGTCGCTTTCAGCTTCTGCGCCCTGATCACGCTGTTCACCATCCTCTTCGGCGCACGCCATATCGCCACCCGCGAGAAGCACGCCGGCCTGGTGTTCGCCATCGCCTTCGAATCGGTGGTCAAGCTGGTGGCCCTGGGCGGTATCGGCTTCTATGCCCTCTACGGCGTATTCGGCGGCCCACGCGAACTGGAGCTGTGGCTACTGCAGAACCAGGCCGCCCTCTCCACCCTGCACACGCCTTTGCAGGAAGGTCCGTGGCGCACGCTGCTGCTGGTGTTCTTCGCATCGGCGATCGTCATGCCGCACATGTACCACATGACCTTCACCGAGAATCTCAACCCACGCGCCATGGTCAGCGCGAGCTGGGGCCTGCCCCTGTTCCTGCTGTTGATGAGCCTGGCCATTCCGCTGATTCTCTGGGCCGGCCTCAAGCTGGGCGCCACCACCAACCCTGAGTACTTCACGCTCGGCCTCGGTATTGCGGTCGACAATCCGGTGCTGGCCTTGCTCGCCTATGTCGGGGGCCTGTCCGCTGCCAGTGGCCTGATCATCGTGCTGACCCTGGCGCTCTCCGGCATGGCCCTGAACCACCTGGTGCTGCCGCTCTACCAGCCACCGGCCGAAGGCAACATCTATCGCTGGCTGAAGTGGACCCGCCGCGCGCTGATCGCCTTCATCATCATGGGCGGCTACGGTTTCTACCTGCTGCTGGGCGCCGAGCAGGACCTCTCCAACCTCGGCATCGTCGCCTTCGTCGCCACCCTGCAATTCCTCCCCGGCGCGCTGTCGGTGCTCTATTGGCCGACGGCCAACCGCCGCGGCTTCATCGCGGGCCTGCTGGCGGGCTTCATCGTCTGGCTGTTCGCCATGCTGCTGCCGCTGGTGGGCAACCTGCAGGGCGTCTACCTGCCGCTGTTCAACGCCATCTACGTGCTCGACGACACCAGCTGGCACATCGCAGCCATCGCCTCCCTGGCAGCCAACGTGCTGATCTTCACCCTGGTCTCGCTCTTCACCGAAGCCAGCCCCGAAGAACGCAGCGCCGCCGAAGCCTGCACCGTGGACAACGTACGCCGCCCGCAACGCCGCGAACTGGTGGCCAGCTCGCCGCAGGAATTCGCCAGCCAGCTGGCCAAGCCCCTGGGCGCCAAGACGGCACAGAAGGAAGTGGAACAGGCGCTACGCGACCTGCACTTGCCCTTCGACGAACGCCGTCCCTATGCCCTGCGCCGCCTGCGTGACCGCATCGAAGCCAACCTCTCCGGCCTGATGGGCCCGAGCGTTGCCCAGGACATGGTGGAAACCTTCCTGCCCTACAAATCCGGCAGCGAAGGCTACGTGACCGAGGACATCCACTTCATCGAAAGCCGGCTGGAGGACTATCACTCGCGCCTCACTGGCCTGGCCGCCGAACTGGACGCCTTGCGCCGTTACCATCGCCAGACCTTGCAGGAACTGCCCATGGGCGTCTGCTCGCTGGCCAAGGACCAGGAAATCCTGATGTGGAACCGCGCCATGGAGGAACTGACCGAGATTCCTGCCCAGCGCGTCGTGGGATCGCGCCTGTCCACCATCGCCGAGCCCTGGAAAGGATTGCTGGAAGGCTTCATCAATCTGCCCGATGAGCACCTGCACAAACAGCGCCTGACCCTGGACGGCCAGGTGCGTGCACTCAACCTGCACAAGGCGGCGATCGAAGAACCCCTGGCCCCTGGCAGCAGCGGACTGGTGCTGCTGGTGGAAGACGTGACCGACACCCAGTTGCTGGAAGACAAGCTGGTGCACTCCGAGCGCCTTGCGTCCATCGGCCGCCTGGCAGCCGGCGTAGCTCACGAGATCGGCAACCCCATCACCGGCATCGCCTGCCTGGCGCAGAACCTGCGCGAGGAACGCGAAGGCGATTCCGAGATCAAGGAACTCAGCAGCCAGATCCTCGAACAGACCAAGCGCGTCACGCGTATCGTTCAGTCGCTGATGAGTTTCGCCCACGCCGGTGGCCGCCAGCAGGCCAGCGAGCCGGTGTGTCTGGCTGAGGTCGCGCAGGATGCCATCGGGCTGCTGTCACTGAACAAGCGCAGCATCGATGTGAACTTCTTCAACCTCTGCGATCCGCAGCACGTCGTCGAAGGCGACCCGCAGCGTCTCGCCCAGGTCCTGATCAACCTGTTGTCCAACGCCCGCGACGCGTCCCCAGTGGGTAGCGCGATCCGCGTGACTAGTGAAGCCTCGGAACACACCGTCGATCTCGTCGTGGAAGACGAAGGTAGCGGCATTCCGAAGGCGATCATGGACCGCCTGTTCGAACCCTTCTTCACCACCAAGGACCCAGGGAAAGGGACCGGCCTTGGCCTTGCACTGGTCTATTCGATCGTGGAAGAGCATTATGGACAGATAACCATCGAAAGCCCGGCCGACTCCGAGAGCCAGCGCGGCACCCGAATCAGGGTGACGTTGCCTCGTTTTGTCGAAGCTACATCCGCCGTGAGCTGAGACCGTCTAGAGAGCCGAATTAATGCCACACATTCTGATCGTCGAAGACGAAACCATCATTCGCTCTGCCTTGCGACGCCTGCTGGAACGTAACCAGTACCAAGTCAGCGAGGCCGGTTCCGTACAGGAAGCCCAGGAGCGTTACAGCATTCCCGGTTTCGACCTGATCGTCAGCGACCTTCGCCTGCCCGGCGCTCCCGGTACCGAACTGATCAAGCTGGCCCAAGGCACCCCGGTGCTGATCATGACCAGCTACGCCAGCCTGCGCTCGGCAGTGGATTCGATGAAGATGGGCGCGGTGGACTACATCGCCAAGCCTTTCGACCATGACGAAATGCTCCAGGCGGTCGCGCGCATCCTCAAGGAACGTCAGGAAGCCAGGTCGACCCCGAGCGAACGCCCCAGTGCGGGCCGAGGCGGCGACAAGGCCCCAGCCGCCAACACCGATGGCGAGATCGGCATCATCGGTTCCTGCTCGGCGATGCTCGAGCTCTACAGCAAGATCCGCAAAGTCGCCCCGACTGACTCCACCGTATTGATCCAGGGAGAGTCCGGCACCGGAAAGGAACTGGTGGCCCGCGCCCTGCACAACCTTTCCCGTCGCGCCAAGGCGCCACTGATTTCGGTGAACTGCGCGGCCATCCCGGAGACGCTGATCGAATCGGAACTCTTCGGCCACGAGAAAGGTGCGTTCACCGGCGCCACCGCCGGCCGTGCCGGTCTGGTGGAAGCTGCCGACGGTGGCACCTTGTTCCTCGACGAAATCGGCGAACTGCCACTGGAAGCCCAGGCGCGTCTGCTCCGCGTCCTGCAGGAAGGCGAGATCCGCCGAGTGGGCTCGGTGCAGTCGCAGAAGGTCGATGTGCGTCTGATCGCCGCCACCCACCGCGACCTCAAGACGCTGGCCAAGACCGGCCAGTTCCGCGAGGACCTCTATTACCGCCTGCACGTCATCTCCCTGAAACTGCCCGCCCTGCGCGAGCGCGGTAACGACGTTCTGGAAATCGCCCGCTCCTTCCTGGCGCGCCAGTGCTCCCAGATGGGGCGCGAAAGCCTGCGTTTCGCTGCGGATGCCGAACAGGCCATCCGCCACTACAACTGGCCGGGCAACGTACGTGAGCTGGAGAACGCCATCGAGCGCGCGGTGATCCTGTGCGAGAGCCCGGATATCTCGGCAGACCTGCTGGGCATCGACATCGAACTGGATGACCTGGACGACCTGGACTTCAACGAAGCCGCAGCCCCAGCCCAGGCCAACAACACAGCCCACGAACCCACTGAAGACCTGTCGCTCGAAGACTACTTCCAGCACTTCGTGCTGGAGCACCAGGATCACATGACTGAAACCGAGCTGGCCCGCAAACTGGGTATCAGCCGCAAATGCCTGTGGGAACGCCGCCAGCGCCTGGGTATCCCACGCCGCAAATCGGGCGCCGCAGCCGGGCCTTGAGCACCCGGCGAGGGTGACAGTACGGAAACACAACAGGTTCCGTTTGCTGTTACCCCGCCTAACATCACGTAACAAAGCCGGGTTTAAAGGTAACGAAAACCCGGCTTTTTTTTGCCCCTCGCTCAGCCATCGATCCTCGCAAAGCCTTGATTTACAAGGAATCTCAAAAGTTGGCACGGCTTCTGCTTTATCTCCGGCACAACAACAATAACAAACGCTGAACCCCACAATAAAAACAAGACGTATCGACTCCAGCACAACAAAAACAAAACAGCGGAGGCGCAGCTAACTGATTCTTTTGGAGAGGAATTGCCCTTGGGGCTCGCCCCACAGCCAGACCGAGAACAATAAAACTGTCCCGAGACAGCACCCGTACTGGTTGGGTCATGGAATGATCAAGGCACCATCAGCGTCCAAAGCAATCCGTTTGCTATTAACCCTCGATTGGAGGGCATATCCAGAGGTGAAGTGCCTGCTGGACCGGGTCGAACAACAAAAACACCAAGCCCGAAACAATAAAAACAAAGCACGCACCAATTTGGGGGGGAGCTTCGGCTCCCCCAGTAGCTTTGTCTCCTTTCAGAGCTTTTCTTCTCCATCCCCCCTCCCAGTGCTAGAATCCGCGGCCATCGTGCGCCCATATCCTTTTCTGGCCGTCCATTCCGCAAAACAGTGCATCCCATGCTGAAGAAGCTGTTCCAGTCTTTCCGATCTCCCCTGCGCCGCGCGCAGCATCCGCGCAGCACACCCGAAGTACTGGGCAATAATCAGCACTCGCTGCACCGCTCGGGCATCAGCCGCAACGCCGTGGTGGTCGTAGACCGCCTGCAGAAGGCGGGTTATCAGGCCTATGTCGTTGGCGGCTGCGTCCGCGACCTGCTGCTGAACCTGCGCCCCAAGGATTTCGACGTGGCCACCAGCGCCACCCCGGAACAGGTGCGTGCCGAATTCCGTAATGCGCGAGTGATCGGCCGTCGCTTCAAGCTGGCCCATGTGCAGTTCGGCCGAGAGATCATCGAAGTCGCCACCTTCCGCGCCAACCACCCGCAAGGTGAAGACGAGGAAGACAGCAACCAGGCCTCGCGCAATGAAAGCGGTCGAATCCTCCGCGACAACGTCTACGGCAGCCTGGAAGACGACGCCCAGCGTCGTGACTTCACCATCAATGCGCTCTACTACGATCCGACCACCGAACGCATCCTCGACTACGCCCATGGCGTGCATGACATCCGCAATCGGCTGGTGCGCCTGATCGGTATCCCCGAGCAGCGTTACCAGGAAGACCCGGTGCGCATGCTGCGTGCCGCGCGGTTCGCCGCCAAGCTGGACTTCGAGATCGAGAAACACAGTGCTGCGCCCATTCGCCGCCTGGCACCGATGCTGCGCGAGATTCCCTCGGCGCGCCTGTTCGACGAAGTGCTCAAGCTGTTCCTCAGCGGCAAGGCCGAGCGCACCTTCGAGCTGCTGGTGGAGTACGACCTCTTCGCCCCGCTGTTCCCGGCCAGCGCCGCTGCGCTGGAACGTGACCCCGAGTACACCGGTCGACTGATCCGCCAGGCGTTGATCAACACCGACGAACGCATCCGCCAGAACAAACCCGTTACCCCCGCGTTCCTCTTTGCCGCTTTGTTGTGGCCGGCCCTGCCCGCCCGTGCGGCGCAGCTGCAGGAACGCGGCATGCCGCCGATCCCGGCAATGCAGGAAGCCGCCCACGGCCTGATCATGGAACAGGTCCAGCGCACCGCCATTCCCAAGCGTTTCAGCATCCCGATTCGCGAGATATGGGACATGCAGGAACGCCTGCCACGCCGCAGCGGCAAGCGCGCCGACCTGTTGCTGGAAAATCCGCGCTTCCGTGCCGGTTACGACTTCCTGCTGCTGCGTGAAAGCGCTGGTGAGCAAACCGATGGACTGGGCGACTGGTGGACCGATTACCAGGACGCCAGCGACAGCCAGCGCCGCAACATGATCCGCGAGCTGAGCGCCAAGGATGACCAGCAGCCCTCGGGTCAGCGTCGCCGTCGCGGTGGCAGCCGCCGCCGTCGTGGCCCGCGCAGCGACAACGCCCCTGGCACTCCGAGCGAGTAATCATGGAGCGTGTGTACATCGGCCTCGGCAGCAATCTCGCCGAACCCGTCAGCCAGCTGCGTGGTGCCCTCGCAGCACTGGCCGACCTGCCCCGCACCCGGCTCGCTGCCGTTTCCTCGCTCTATGCCAGTGATCCGCTCGGCCCGCCGGACCAGCCCCGCTACGTCAATGCCGTCGCGGCCCTGGAAACCGAACTCGCGCCGCTGGAACTGCTGGATGCCCTGCAAACCATCGAGCTTGCGCAGGGGCGCGTACGCAAGGACGAGCGCTGGGGACCCCGCACGCTGGACCTGGACATTCTCCTGTTCGGCCAACGCCGGATCGACGAGCCGCGGTTGCAGGTCCCGCACTACCACATGCATGCCCGCGCCTTCGTGCTCTATCCCCTGGCGGAAATCGCCGTCGACCTGCAGCTGCCCGATGGGCGCCCACTGCAAACGCTGCTGGACGCCTGCCCCTTCGAAGGCCTCGAGCGCCTGCCCGACCTGGCGGTAACGCCGTAACAGGTCGGTAACACCTGCAATTGACTTCATGCCCCCCCATCGGGACTATAAGCGTCCCGTTGCCCCGCACCGGTGCAAACCGGTGCCGATGAGGACGTTTTCATGCCTGATGTGACCCTGACCACCCTGCAAGAGCTCAAGCTGAAAGGCGAGAAGATCGCCATGCTGACAGCCTATGACGCTACTTTTGCCCAGGCCGCCTGCCAGGCCGGCGTGGATGTGCTGCTGGTGGGTGATTCCCTTGGCATGGTCCTGCAAGGCCATGACAGCACCCTGCCGGTCAGCGTGACCGAAATGGCCTATCACACTGCAGCCGTGAAGCGCGGTAACCAGGGCGCGCTGATCATCAGCGACCTGCCGTTCATGGCCTATGCCAACCTCGAGCAGACCTTCGCCAATTCCGCCGCGCTGATGCAGGCCGGTGCCCACATGGTCAAGCTGGAAGGCGCCGCCTGGTTGGCCGAGCCCATTCGCCTATTGGCCGAGCGCGGTGTGCCGGTCTGCGCCCACCTGGGCCTGACCCCGCAAGCCGTCAACATCCTCGGCGGCTACAAGGTCCAGGGTCGCCAGGAAGCCCAGGCGCGCCAACTGCGCGCCGACGCCATGGCCCTGGAACAGGCTGGCGCAGCCATGCTGCTACTGGAATGCGTGCCCAGCGAACTGGCCGCCGAAATCACCCAGTCGGTGAAAATCCCGGTAATCGGCATCGGCGCGGGCAGCGCCACCGATGGCCAGGTACTGGTCCTGCACGACATGCTCGGCCTGTCCCTTACCGGCCGCGCGCCCAAGTTCGTGAAAAACTTCATGGAAGGTCAGACCAGCATTCAGGCTGCGCTCACTGCCTATGTCCAGGCCGTCAAGGACGTCACTTTCCCCGCAGCCGAACACGGATTCTCCGCATGATCACCGTCAAGACCGTCCGCGAATTGCGTGCCGCCATCGCCCGCGCACGCAACGAGGGCAAGCGCATCGGCTTCGTGCCGACGATGGGCAACCTCCACGCCGGGCACGTCGCCCTGGTGGAGAAGGCCAGCCAGCGAGCCGACTTCGTGGTCGCCAGCATCTTCGTCAACCCGCTGCAATTCGGACCCAGCGAAGACCTGGCCAAGTATCCGCGTACCCTGGTATCCGACCAGGAGAAGCTGGTGGCCGCTGGCTGCCAACTGCTGTTCCATCCGGACGTGGAAGAGATGTACCCGGACGGCATGGACGGCCAGACTCGCGTAAATGTGCCACTGGTGTCCGAAGGTCTCTGTGGCGGTAGCCGCCCTGGTCATTTCGAGGGCGTCGCCACCGTCGTCAGCAAGCTGTTCAACATGGTCCAGCCTGACCTCGCAATATTCGGCGAGAAGGACTTCCAGCAGTTGGCAGTCATCCGCAAGCTGGCGCGCGACCTGAACATGCCGATCCAGGTCATGGGCGAACCCACGGTGCGTGCCGAAGATGGCCTGGCCCTGTCGTCGCGCAATGGTTACCTGGATGACGCCCAGCGCGCGGCCGCGCCTGCCCTGTACCGCACCCTGCAGCAACTGGCCTCCGCCATCCGTGCAGGCCGCCGCGATTTCGCCGCGCTGGAGCAGGAAGGCCATGCCGAACTGGCCAGGGCCGGTTTCCGCCCGGATTACCTGGAAGTCCGCGAAGCGCTGAATCTGCGCCCCGCAGGCGACAAGGACCATCAGTTGGTGATCCTCGGTGCCGCCTTCATGGGTAACACCCGTCTGATCGACAATCTTGCCTTCAACCTCGAAGCGCAAGCCTGATCGACGCCCGTCATAGCCTTGAACCCCCTCGGGGGTTCGGGCAAACTCTGCCGCCGCCCGCATCCTGACGAGGAAAAGCCATGCACGCCATCATGCTCAAGGCCAAACTGCACCGCGCCGAAGTCACCCACGCTGTGCTCGACTACGAAGGTTCCTGCGCCATTGATGGTGAATGGCTCGATCTCGCCGGCATCCGCGAGTACGAACAGATCCAGATTTACAACGTCGACAACGGCGAACGTTTCACCACCTACGCCATCCGCGGCGAAAACGGCTCGCGGATGATCTCGGTGAATGGCGCCGCAGCGCACAAGGCCAAAGTGGGTGATCGCGTGATCATCTGCGCCTACGCTCACTACAGCGAAGCGGAACTTGCCAATTTCAAACCGCGTATGCTGTACATGGCTCCGGGCAACGAACTCAGCCATACCAGCAACGCGATTCCGGTACAGGTTGCCTGAGACCGGACAGCTGAATGACCCGAAGCCCGGACTTATCCGGGCTTTTTCATAAGTCGCACACAGGTACTCCATGGATCACCACCTGACGCCGCTCGATGTCACCCAACTGCCCACCTGGGCCGCGCTCCGCCAGCATCGCCAGGACCTTGCCGGCTTCAGCCTGCGCCAGGCGTTCGCCGAAGACTCCGAGCGTTTCAAGCAGTTCAGCCACAGCGCCTGCGGCCTGCTGTTGGACTTCTCGAAGAACCTGATCCGTGCCGACACCCTGGACCTCCTGGTCAAGCTGGCGGAAGAAGCCCAACTCGGCGATGCCATCAAGGCCATGTTCTGGGGTGACGTGATCAACGCCTCCGAGGGCCGTCCGGTGCTGCACACCGCACTGCGCCGCCCCATTGGCGACAAGGTCTGGGTTGACGGCGTCGACGTGATGCCGGAAGTCCATCGCGTTCTGCACCAGATGACCGAACTGGTCGGCTACGTACACAACGGCCTGTGGCGCGGCTACACCGACAAGCCCATCACTGACGTGGTGAATATTGGTATCGGTGGCTCCTTCCTCGGCCCGCAACTGGTCTCCGAAGCGCTGCTGCCCTTCGCGCAGAAGGGTGTGCGCTGCCACTACCTGGCGAACATCGACGGCAGCGAGTTCCGCGAACTGGCCTGCCGCCTGAACGCTCAAACCACATTGTTCATCGTCTCCAGCAAGTCCTTCAGCACCCTGGAAACCCTGAAGAACGCCCAGGCTGCACGTGCCTGGTACCTGGCTCAGGGCGGCAGCGAAGAGGAGCTGTACCGGCACTTCATCGCCGTTTCCAGCAACAAGGAAGCGGCGGTGGCCTTCGGCATCCGCGAAGAGAACATCTTCCCAATGTGGGACTGGGTTGGCGGTCGTTATTCGCTCTGGTCCGCCATTGGCCTGCCGATCGCCATGTCCATCGGCATCTCCAATTTCAAGGAACTGCTCTCCGGCGCCTACAGCATGGACCAGCATTTCCAGAGCACCCCGTTCGACCGCAACATCCCGGTGATCCTCGGCCTGCTCGGTGTCTGGTACGGCGACTTCTGGGGCGCACACAGCCACGCGATCCTGCCCTACGACTACTACCTGCGTAACTTCACTGACCACCTGCAGCAACTGGACATGGAGTCCAACGGCAAGAGCGTGCGCCAGGACGGCACCCCCGTCACCGCCGGCACCGGTCCTGTGATCTGGGGTGGTGTCGGCTGCAACGGCCAGCACGCCTATCACCAGTTGCTGCACCAGGGCACCCAACTGATTCCGGCGGACTTCATCGTCCCGGTATCCAGCTACAACCCGGTGGCCGACCACCACCAGTGGTTGTTCGCCAACTGCCTGTCCCAGAGCCAGGCGTTGATGCTTGGCAAGTCCCGTGAAGAGGCTGAGGCCGAACTGCGCGCCAAGGGCTTGCCGGAAGAGGAAGTGCAGCGCCTGGCACCGCACAAGGTCGTGCCCGGCAATCGCCCGAGCAATACCCTGGTAGTGGAACGCATCAGCCCGCGCCGCCTGGGTGCGCTGATTGCCATGTACGAACACAAGGTCTACGTGCAGAGCGTGCTCTGGGGCGTCAATGCCTTCGACCAATGGGGTGTGGAACTCGGCAAGGAACTGGGCAAGGCGGTCTATTCACGCCTCACCGGCCAGGACGAAGCCCAAGCCGAGGATGGTTCGACCCAAGGCCTGATCGACTTCTTCCGCGCGCGTCACCGCGGTTGATCCTTATCGCGAATGAATTCGCTCCCACAGGCTGAATCGCACTTGTGGGAGCGAATTCATTCGCGAATCCCTTCCTACCGGCAAAACCGCTGCCGATACTCGCTCGGCGTTATCCCCAACGCCTGAACGAACGCCCGGCGCAGGTTGTACTCGCTGCCGAACCCGCTCTTCTCCGCCGTACGCTTGAGTGACGACGCGCCCTGCTCCAGCAATCGACAGGCCTCTTCCAGCCGCAGCTGAAACAGCAGTTTCGCGGGAGTCACCCCCAGTTCCGCCTGGCAATGCCGGTGAAGCGTCCGCGGCGATACCGCCATCTCCGCCGCCATCAACTCGATGTCCAATGCTTCGTGCAGGCGTCCGCGCAACCACTGGACCAGCTTCTCCAGCACGCCTCCCGAGGGTGCCTGCTGCGCCAGCAGTTCGGCGCTGAACTGCCGCTGCCCTCCTGGCCGGCGTAGGTACATCACCAGCCCCTTGGCCACCTGCAGCGATACCGTGCGGCCATGGTCCTCCTCCACCAGGCTCAGGCAGAGGTCCATACCGGCCGTCACCCCAGCCGAGCTGAAGAAGCACCCGTCGCGAACGAACAGCGCGTCTTCCTGCACCCGCAATTTCGGGAACAGCCGTTTCAGCAGCACCGCGTACTTCCAGTGGGTCACCACCGGACGACCATCGAGCAAACCGGCCTGGGCCAGCAGGAAAGCCCCGGTGCACACTGAACCGCAACGGGCCGTTCGGTTAACCGCGTCCTTGAGCCAGCGCGCCAGCACGCCCTGCGCCATCGCCCGTTGCACGCCAAAGCCGCCCGCCACCAGTAGCGTGCACCCCGCCAGGCTTCTCGGCTCCGGCAGGGCTTCGGTCATCAGCTCCAGCCCGGTGCTGGAGCGCACCAACCCGCCGCTGACGGAGATGCCCTGCAGGACATAGGCAGGCCCCGCCTCCTCCGGCAGGTGCCCGCTGACAGCGGCGAACACTTCCGCCGGGCCGGTGGCATCCAGCAGCTGGAAGTCCGGGAAGACCAGTAGCAGCACACGATGGGATTGCGGCATGGGGCATTACTCGAACGATGGGCTGGCAGATATTCACTGATAGCTGTCATTCCTGACATTCGCCTGCACACCACACTGCTCATCCCCATTTTCGGAGAAGCCCCATGCGCGCCCTCCTGCTGGCCCTGACCCTTTACCTCCCCCTGCTGGTCCACGCAGAAGCACTCCAGCCCTACCAGCCGCGCTTCGGTCGCGAACAGCCGCTGGTGGCGGTGGTCGGCGAGAACCGCATGACCGAACTGGTGGATTACCTGGTGCCCTTCGGCCTGCTCAGCCGCGCCGGGGTCGCCGCAGTGATCGCCCTGTCCACCCGCGAAGGGCCGTTGCAGATGATGCCGGCGCTGCGGCTCGAAGCACAGGCGACCACCGCCGAATTCGAACAACGTTATCCACAGGGGGCGGACTACCTGATCGTGCCTGCCGTGCACCACAGCGATGATCCCGCCCTTACCGCCTTCGTCGCCGGACAGGCCGCCAAAGGCGCCACCGTCGTCGGTATCTGCGACGGCGTGTTGGTACTGGGCCACGCCGGCCTGCTCCACGGCCGCAGGGCCACCGGCCACTGGTATTCGAAGGCGCAGCGCGAGGCAGACTTTCCCGACACCCGCTGGCAGGTCGACCGGCGCTATGTGGTGGACGGCAAGCTGCTGACCAGTTCAGGCGTCAGCGCCGCCTTACCTGTGTCCGTGGCGCTGGTGGAAGCCATCGCCGGTCCCGAGAAAGCGCTCGCCTTCGCACGCGAGATCGGTCTGGCGGACTGGTCCGTCGAGCACCAGAGCCAGACATTCGCCTTCGGCCCCGGCGGTTACCTGACGGCCGCGGCCAATTACCTGGCCTTCTGGCGCTTCGAGACCCTGATCCTGCCGCTACGACCCGGGATCGATGAAGCCACCCTCGCATTGCGCGCCGATGCGTGGGCCCGCAGTTTCCGCAGCACTGTGCTGGCCGTGGGCGGTGGTCCGGTGAGTACCCGTTACGGCCTGGCGCTGCTGCCCGATGCCCCCGCAGGTGGGGAATCTACCCTCCCCGACAGCGATGCGGCTCCCGGCCAGGTGCTGGACGAAACGCTGGACGAGATCGCCGCACGCTATGGCAGCACCACCGCCGCCTTCGTCGCCGCCCAGCTGGAGTATCCACGCCGCTGAACGATCCGGCGGGCCCCGGGTTCAAAACTCCATGGACAACTCTTGAACCCGGCGACGGCTTGGATGCACCCTTGTCGCCATCTCGGCTTTACAACAACAAGGACCCGCCATGTACGAGATCAGCCTTCACCCCGTGCCGGACGCCGTGCGCAAGCACGCCCTTATCGACAACGATGCCTACCTGCGCCTTTACCAGCAGTCCGTGGAACAGCCCGAGCTGTTCTGGAGCGAGCAGGCGACCAGCTTCCTCACCTGGTTCAAACCCTGGGACCAGCTGCACCACAGTGACCTCGCGAAAGGCGAGGCCGAGTGGTTCAAGGGCGGCAAGCTGAACGTCGCCTACAACTGCATCGACCGCCACCTGGAACAGCGCGGCGAGCAGATCGCCATCATCTGGGAAGGCGACAACCCCAGCGAATCCGCGCAGATCACCTATCGCAAGCTGCACAGCCACGTGGCCCGCCTGGCCAACGTGCTGAAGAGCCGTGGCGTGAAGAAAGGCGACCGGGTCTGCATCTACATGCCGATGATCCCGGAGGCGGCCTACGCCATGCTGGCATGCGCGCGCATTGGCGCCGTGCATTCGGTGGTATTCGGCGGCTTCTCCCCGGATGCCCTGCGCGACCGCATCCTCGACGCCGATTGCCGCACCGTGATCACTGCAGACGAAGGCGTGCGCGGCGGCAAGTACGTCCCGCTGAAGCAGAACGTCGACAAGGCCCTGAAAGACTGCCCGAACGTATCCTCGGTGCTGGTGGTGCAGCGTACCGAAGGCAAGATCGACTGGCAGGACGGGCGCGACCTCTGGTACCACGAGGCCCTGCACGTCGTCAGCGAGGACTGCCCACCCGAATGGATGGATGCCGAGGACCCGCTGTTCATCCTCTACACCTCCGGCTCCACCGGCAAACCCAAAGGCGTGCTGCATACCACCGGCGGTTACCTGCTGGGCGCAGCGATGACCCACAAGTACGTGTTCGACTATCACGACGGCGACATCTACTGGTGCACCGCGGACGTGGGCTGGGTCACCGGCCACAGCTACATCGTCTATGGCCCGTTGGCGAACGCCGCCACCACCCTGATGTTCGAAGGCGTCCCCAATTACCCGGACGCTTCGCGCTTCTGGCAGGTGATCGACAAGCACCAGGTGAACATCTTCTATACCGCCCCCACCGCCCTCCGCGCCCTCATGCGCGAAGGCGAGGAACCGGTGAAGAAGACCTCCCGCGCCAGCCTGCGCCTGCTCGGCAGCGTCGGCGAACCGATCAACCCGGAAGCCTGGGAGTGGTACTACCACGTGGTAGGCGATTGCCGCTGCCCCATCGTCGACACCTGGTGGCAGACCGAAACCGGCAGCATCCTCATCACCCCGCTGCCCGGCGCTACCGCGCTGAAACCCGGCTCGGCCACCCGCCCCTTCTTCGGCGTGCAGCCGGTGCTGCTGGATGAGAAGGGCAAGGAAATCGACGGTGCCGGCGCGGGCGTCCTGGCGATCAAGGCCAGTTGGCCCAGTCAGATCCGCAGCGTCTATGGCGACCACAAGCGGATGATCGACACCTACTTCGCCGCCTATCCCGGCTACTACTTCACGGGCGACGGCGCCCGTCGCGATGAAGACGGCTACTACTGGATCACCGGCCGCGTCGATGACGTGATCAACGTTTCCGGCCACCGCATCGGCACCGCCGAAGTGGAAAGTGCCCTGGTTCTACATGACGCCGTGGCCGAGGCCGCCGTGGTGGGTTACCCGCACGACCTCAAGGGCCAGGGCATCTACGCCTTCGTCACCCCGATGAAGGGCCTGGAACCGACCGAGGAACTCAAGAAGGAGCTGCTGGCGCTGGTCAGCAAGGAGATCGGCAGCTTCGCCAAGCCCGAGCTGATCCAGTGGGCGCCGGGCCTGCCCAAGACCCGTTCGGGCAAGATCATGCGGCGCATCCTGCGCAAGATCGCCTGCAACGAGTTGGATAACCTCGGCGATACTTCCACCCTGGCCGACCCGTCAGTGGTGCAGAACCTGATCGACAAGCGCCTCAACCAGTAAGCCCCCTCAAGGCGCCAGTCTCCCTGGAGACTGGCGCCTTCGCCCGGAAGCACTCGCTGCATGGAATTCATTCGTCGCCGTATTGAAAGCCAAATCATCGGCCTTACCGGTCTCGCCCTTGGCCATCTCGATTTCGAAAACCCCAAGGGCGACCCCGGCCTGTTCGGCCCAGACTCGGTGACCTGGAAGGTTCACGGCGATTTCACCTCGATGATGATCGGCGGCATCAGCGCCTTGCTCTTGCAGATGCTGCATCCCCTGGCGCTTTCCGGCGTCTGGGACCACTCCAATTTCCGCGCGGATATGCTCGGCCGCCTGCGCCGCACCGGCCAGTTCATCTCCGGCACCAGCTATGGCACCCGCAAGGATGCCGACTGGCTGATCGACAAGGTCCGCACCATCCATTCACAGGTGGTGGGCATCGCGCCGGACGGACGCCCCTATGCCGCCAGCGACCCGGATCTGCTGACCTGGGTCCATGTGGCCGAAGTGAGTTGCTTCCTCAAGGCCCATCTTCGCTACCTCAACCCGCACCTTTCCGGGGAAGAACAGGACCGTTACTACGCCGAGATCGCCCTCGTCGCCGAACGGCTCGGTGCGCGGGACGTACCGAAGTCCCGCCAGCAAGTGGCGGACTACCTGGAGGCGATGCGCCCGCACCTTGTCTGCGACGAACGCAGCCGGGAAGTGGTGCGTGTGCTCCTCGGTGCCCCGGCACCCAGCGCAGTGGCCAAGCCCTTCGGCGTACTGATGATGCAGGCTGGCATCGACCTGATGCCGGACTGGGCCAGCGCCATGCTCGACCTGCACCAGCGCCCCTGGCAGCGCCGTGTGGTACGGGACCTGGTCTGGCGGGTGGCGCCGCTGCTGCGCTGGGCCATGCGCAATGGCGCAGTCCATCGTGCGCGCCGACGCATGGGGCTGCCCCCCCGTTGAGAGTGTGGTCCGGTCAAATTGCGTGTGCCACGATCGCTGCTTGCCCGGTCATTGCCTGACCCCATTCACCGCCGCGAGGACAGATCCATGCAAGACGTCGTAATAGTTGCCGCCACCCGCACCGCCATCGGCAGCTTCCAGGGTTCCCTGGCGAACATCCCCGCCCCGGAGCTGGGCGCCGCCGTCATCCGCCAGCTGCTGGCGCAAACCGGCCTCAAGGGGGAGCAGGTCGACGAAGTGATCCTGGGCCAGGTGCTCACCGCCGGCAGCGGCCAGAACCCGGCGCGCCAGGCTGCCATCCTGGCCGGTCTGCCCCATGCGGTTCCCGCCATGACCCTGAACAAGGTCTGCGGCTCCGGTCTCAAGGCCCTGCACCTGGCAGCCCAGGCCATCCGCTGCGGCGACGCCGAGGTGATCATCGCCGGTGGCCAGGAGAACATGAGCCTGGCGCCCTACGTCATGCCGGGTGCTCGCACCGGCCTGCGCATGGGCCACGCCAAGCTGGTGGACAGCATGATCCAGGATGGCCTGTGGGATGCCTTCAACGACTACCACATGGGCATTACTGCCGAGAACCTGGTGGAGAAGTACGGCCTGAACCGCGAGCAGCAGGACGCCTTTGCCGCCGCCTCTCAGCAGAAGGCCGTGGCCGCTATCGAGTCCGGGCGTTTCACGGATGAGATCACCCCCATCCTGATTCCGCAGAAGAAAGGCGATCCGGTCGCCTTCGCCACCGACGAGCAGCCGCGCGCCGGCACGACCGCCGAAGCCCTGGCCAAACTCAAGCCGGCCTTCAAGAAGGACGGCAGCGTCACCGCCGGCAACGCATCCACGCTCAACGACGGCGCTGCCGCCGTGCTGCTGATGAGCGCGGAGAAGGCCAAGGCACTGGGCCTGCCGGTGCTGGCCCGCATCGCCGGTTATGCCAACGCCGGCGTCGATCCTGCGATCATGGGCATCGGCCCGGTGTCCGCTACTCGCCGTTGCCTGGAAAAAGCCGGCTGGAGCCTGGGCGATCTGGACCTGATCGAAGCCAACGAGGCCTTCGCCGCGCAGTCCCTGTCGGTCGGCAAGGAACTGGGCTGGGACGCCGCCAAGGTCAACGTCAATGGCGGCGCTATCGCCCTCGGCC
The DNA here is from genome assembly GCF_029871275.1 of Pseudomonas sp. BN414. NCBI lineage: Bacteria > Pseudomonadati > Pseudomonadota > Gammaproteobacteria > Pseudomonadales > Pseudomonadaceae > Pseudomonas > Pseudomonas sp. BN414. Next base: position 167,770 of record NZ_SSOL01000054.1, on the reverse strand, counting down.
ACCCCATCGGTGCCTCCGGCTGCCGCGTGCTGGTGACCCTGTTGCATGAAATGATCAAGCGCGACGCCAAGAAGGGTTTGGCGACCCTCTGCATCGGCGGCGGTCAAGGCGTGGCCCTGGCCATCGAGCGCTAAGCGGTTCTGTAGGTTGGGCTGAGCCCAACGAAGCCCAACGCGATGCCGCCGATTCAGGCCCCTTGTTGGGCTTCGCTTCGCTCTGCGCCAACCTACGGCAAAGCCGCTTTGATAAACTGCGCGCCCCTTTTTGCGAGACGCCGCGCATGTCCTCCGCTCTCATCCAGGCGCTGCGCGCCGCACTCGATGCCCGTCAGCCGCTGCTGGCTGAACTCCATGCCCAAGGCACCGACTGCTATCGGCTGTTCCACGGCAGCCAGGAAGGGGCGCCAGGCCTGACCGTCGACCGCTACGGTCCCCAACTGATGGTGCAAAGCTTCCACCAGACACTGGAACGCGGCCCACTCCTGGACCTGGCCGCTGCGGTGGACGAATTCCTCGGCGAGAAACTGCTGCTGGTCTACAACGACCGTTCCCAGGGCAATTCGCGGATCGATCGTCGCGATCCCATCTATCAGGCAGAACCGGCCGCCCTGGAAGACCTCGTGGGTCGCGAGTGGGGCCTGAACTACCGGGTACGTGGCCGACACGCGGGGCAGGACCCGCTGCTATTCCTCGATCTGCGCAATGCCCGTGGCTGGGTCAAGGACCACAGCGCCGGCAAGTCCGTACTCAACCTGTTCGCCTACACCTGCGGCGTGGGCGTCTGCGCTGCCGGCGGTGGTGCGCGCGAGGTGTGGAACCTGGACTTCGCCGAGGGCAATCTCGCGGTCGGCCGTGAGAACGGCGCCCTCAACCCGGACCTGGCCCCCATGCACTTCGTGCAATCCGATTACTTCCCGGCGATCCGCCAACTGGCCGGCCAGCCCATCGCCCGCCGCCACGGGCAGAAACTGCCCAGCTACCCGCGCCTGGAGCAACGGCAGTTCGACCTGGTGTTCCTCGACCCGCCGGCCTGGGCCAAGAGCGCCTTCGGCACCGTGGACCTGCTGCGCGATTACCAGAGCCTGCTCAAGCCGGCCCTGCTGGCGACCGCGGAAGGCGGCGTGCTGATCTGCAACAACAACCTGGCCAAGGTGGCCATGGACGATTGGCGCGAACTGGTGCTGCGTTGCGCCAGCAAACTGGGCCGTCCAGCCCGTGACTGCCAATCGTTGGCACCGGCCCCCGACTTCCCGTCCCAGGATGCGCGTCCACCGCTCAAGACCCTGATCCTGCAGCTCTGAAAGCCGTTCGGTAACGAGAGCCAGCCGTCAGGCGGAACCCTGAGGCCGTGCCATAATCCAACGCATTCTTCGCCGGGATAGTTGACGCCTCATGTACAAAGGATTGAAACGGGCCGTTTGCGCCCTGCTGATCGTCGTAGCCCTCTACAGCCTGCTTGGCTTTCTGATCATCCCGGGGATCGCCCTGCGGGTGGCCAACCAGCAATTGGCCCAGCACGCCACGGTTCCCGCACGGCTGGAGCGCATCCAGCTCAACCCCTTCAGCCTGGAACTGACCCTCTGGGGGCTGCATATCGGCGAAGACAAGGCCGAGCAGGTCGGCTTCGAACGACTCTATGCCAATCTGGAAATGGACAGCCTCTGGTCCGGCGCCCTGCACCTCGCGGATGTGGAGCTGGAGAAGTCCACCACCGAGGTGCTGTTCGCCAAGGACGGCAAGCTCAACCTGGCCCAGCTGTTCAAGCTGCCGCCCAGCGAGTCCAAGTCGGAAGAACCGGCTGGCGATCCCTTTCCCCTGCGCATCGACCGCATCAAGTTGAACGAGGGTGGTTTGCACTTCCAGGATCTGCGCCCGAGCGAGCCCATCGAGTTCGTCTACGACTCGCTGAACCTGGAACTGCGCAATCTCAGTACGCTGCCCGATGACAGCTCCGAGATGTCCCTGGTCGCCACCGGCCCCTATGGCGGACGAATCGACTGGGAAGGCCAGATCAGCCTGGTGCCGTTCAGTTCCAGCGGCCAGCTGAAGCTCACGGAAGGCAAGATGAACGCCTTCTGGCCCTATGTGCGCGATGCCGTGCCCCTGGTGCTGGAGCAAGGCGTGATCAGCCTGTCCACCGAGTACAAGCTGAACCTGTCCAAGGGCACCCAGCTCAACCTAGACAAGATCTGGATCAAGGTGTCGCCTTTCGCCATGAAGGCGCCGGACAATCGCGCCCTGGTCAAACTGGAGACGCTGGAGGTCAGCGACAGCTCCCTCGACCTGATCAAGCAGGAAGTGGTGATCGGCAAGATCCACAGCCAGAACCTGGAAACCTGGGCAGCCCGTGAAGCCGACGGCCAGCTCGACTGGCAGAAACTGTTCGCCAGCGAAGCCAAGCCAGCAGCCAAGAGCGACGAAAAAACCACCCAGGAGCCCGTCGATGACAAGGCCGAGCCGGGCAAACCCTGGCTGGTGTTGCTGCGCGAAGCCCAACTGCGCGGCTACAAGGTGCACCTCGCCGATCGGGTACCCAAGGAACCGGTTCAACTGGAGCTGGGCCCACTGAACCTGGACCTCAAGGACTTCGACAGCCGCGGCGAGTCTCCCTTCAACCTGAGCCTCGACACCGGCCTCGGCAAGCAGGGCAAGCTGCAGGCGGTGGGCCAGATTCAGCTCAAGCCCACGACCGCCAAGCTGCAGGTGCAGACCCGCGACATCGACCTGCGGGTGGCCCAGGCCTACCTCAGCCCGTTCGTGCACCTGGAACTGCGCAGCGGCATGCTCGACAGCGACCTCAACGTCGACCTCAAGAGCACCGAACCGCTGGCCCTGGCCGTTACCGGCCACGCCCTGGTGAACCAGATGCACACCCTGGACACCATCAAGGAGCGTGACTTCGTCAAATGGCAGCAACTGCTGGTGGAAGGCCTCAACTACCAGCACGGCGACACCCTGAACATCGACAAGGTGAGCCTGAGCCAGCCCTACGCGCGCTTCATCATCAACGAAGACCTCACCACCAACGCCAGTGACCTGGTGATCAAGCAACCTGCCGAGGCTGCCACTCCAGCCACCGCTTCCGCCAAACCGGAGCCTGCCGCCAAGCCCCTGGGCATCCGCATCGGCGGTATCGAGATCAAGGACGGCTCGGCCAACTTCGCCGACTTCAGCCTGACACCGAACTTCGCCACCGCCATCCAGCAGCTCAACGGCGAGATCGGCACCCTCGACAACCGCAACCCCAAGCCGGCCAAGGTCGCAATCAATGGCAAGGTGGATCGTTACGCGCCGGTCACCATCAAAGGCAGCCTGAATCCCTTCGATCCGCTGGACAGCCTGGATATCGCCACCAGCTTCAAGCGTGTCGAACTGACGACCCTGACGCCCTATTCCGGCAAGTTCGCCGGCTACCGTATCCGCAAGGGACGGCTGAACCTGGACCTGCATTACCAGATCGAGAAGGGCCAGTTGAAAGCTGAAAACCATCTCGTGCTGGAACAGTTGCAACTCGGCGAGCAGGTATCCAGTCCCGACGCCGTGGACCTGCCGGTGCGCCTGGCCGTTGCCCTGTTGAAGGACACCGAAGGCAAGATCGACATCAAGCTCCCCGTGGCCGGGAACCTCAACGATCCGCAATTCAGCGTCGCGCCCATTGTCTGGCAGACCCTGCGCAACCTGGTGCTGCGCGCCGTGCAGGCGCCCTTCAACTTCGTTGCCGGCCTGGTGGGGGGTAGCAGCGAAGATCTTGGCCAGGTTCCCTTCCCGCCGGGCAGCAGCGAGCTCGACACCGATGCACAGAAGGCGCTGGACACCCTGGCCGACGCACTGAAGAAGCGACCGGCCCTGCGCCTGGAGGTGGAAGGCGCCAGCGCCAAGACCGCCGACGGCCCGCTGCTGGCCCAGCAGCGACTGGAACGGGAATACCAGAGCACGTACTACAAGATCGCCCAGCGCCGGGGCGACAAGGTGCCTGCCGAGGCAGCCCAGATCGAGGTTCCGGACGACGAGAAAGGGCCTATGCTGGAAGGCATTTACCGCACACGCCTGAAACAACAGCCTCCGGCCGAGTGGAAGGAACTGGACAACGAGCAGCGCACGACCAAGCTGCGCGATGCGGTGCTGGCGTCCTGGGCACAGAGCGATCTGCTGCTGCGCCAGTTGGGCCAGGCCCGCGCTGCCACCATCAAGGATTACCTGGTGGACCGTGGCGGTCTTGGCGATGAGCGCATCTTCCTGCTCGACGTCAGCCTGGTGGACCCCAACCAGGCCGGAGAAGTGATCACTCCGCTGCACCTGGACAGCGAGTAGGAGCCCTCCATGCGTACGCTGCCGCTCGCCCTGCTGACCCTCGTCCTGGCCGCTCCGGCCTGGGCTGAGACCATGCGCTGCGGCAGCAAGCTGATCAGCCTCGGCGACCGCACCTTCGAGGTCCTGCAGAAATGCGGAGAGCCGGTGCACCGCGATCTTGTCGGCTACACCCTCGGCTCCTATGACCGGCGCGAGTTCAACGTGGAGGAATGGGTCTATGGCCCTAATAACGGCATGCTCAGCATCCTCACGTTCGAGGGCAATCGCCTGGTGCGCATTGAAACCCGGCGCAGTCGCTGACGCCCATCGGCGCCGGGTGTAGGCTGTAGCGACCTCCCGCTATTCGGACATTCCCGTGAAGTGTCGCGTCCTTCTCTTCGCCTCGCTGTTGCTGGCTCTGGGCAACGCCCATGCCTCCTCCACCTTGCGTTGCAACAGCAACCTCATCAGCCTTGATGACACCACCGGCGAAGTCCTGGAGAAGTGCGGCGAACCCATCAGCCGTGCCGACCTGGGTTTCAAGGAGGTGGTCGACGAGTACTACCGGCGCAACGAGGTTCGGGTCGAGGAATGGGTCTACGGACCCCGCAACGGCATGTACCAATTCCTCCGATTCGAGGGCAATCGACTGCGCAATATCGACAGCAAACGGGGCAACTGACAGCCGCTCGGACGGAATGCTAGGCTCTGCGCACGCTTACCACCGGACAGGATGCCGCCCCCATGAAAGCCTTTGCCTGCGCCCTTGCAGCCACCCTCCCGCTGACCTTCGAGGCCACCGCCAGCGCCTTCCGCTGCGAGAGCAGACTCGTCAACGAAATCGACAGCAAGCGCAACTGAGCGGCGCGCGATGATCATCCTTCCCGCTGATCAACCCCTCGACTGGCGACGCCCGCCCGTCATCACCCTGCTGCTGATCCTGCTCAACACCCTGATCTACCTCGTCTACCAGGGCGGCGATCAGGCACGCGCCGAAGAAGCGCAGCAAATCTACCTGAACGGCGGCCTGCTCAACCGCGAGCGCGCGCTGTTCATCGACCACCTGGTGGAGCGCGAGAAGTTCGACGCCGACCAGCGCCACAGCATCGACGCCATGCGCCGCCAGGACCTGGCGGCCATCATCCTCCGCGACCTGGAATTCGAGGACTGGTTGCACCGCCTCCCGGCCTACCAGGCCGACCCTGCGTGGCAGCAGGCACGGCTGAAGGCCGAAGCAGCGCGGGACCTTATCAGCGCCCAGCGGTTCGGCTTCATTCCCAACAAGTTCAGTGTCCAGGGGCTGTTCGGCGCCATGTTCCTGCATGGCAGTTTCGATCACCTGCTGGGCAACATGATTTTCCTGTTCATCTGCGGCTTCGCCCTGGAAGCGGCACTCGGACGCTGGGTCTACCTCGGCCTCTACCTGGCAAGCGGACTCGCTTCGCACCTGCTCTGGTGGGCCATGGACCCGGTCTGGGTCGCCGGCATCGGTGCCTCGGGGGCGGTATCGGGACTGATGGGCATGACCATTGGCGTCTACGGCCTGCGCAGGATCCGCTTCTTCTACTGGCTGGGCCCCCTGATCGGCTACTTCAAGGCGCCGGCCTTGTGGATATTTCCCGCATGGCTCGGCAAGGAGCTATACGGCGTGCTGCTGGCCGATGACCACGTGAACTACTACGCGCATCTCGGCGGCCTGGCCTTCGGCTTCCTCTCGACCTGGACGCTGCACAAGGTGGGATTCCTAAAGGTGGATGAGGCCTATCTGAACAAGGAAGATCCGGACGCGCCGTTCAAGCGCGAGCTGGCAGCCCTCGACCAGCTCATCGGCCGTTTCGCCCTCGATCAGGCCGCCCCGCGCGGCCTCGACCTGCTGCAGCGCTACCCCGGCCGACTGGCGCTCCTGGAACGGCTCTATCCCGTGGCCAAGAGTCGCCAGGACAAACCGTTGCTGACCGCGGTACTGAAGCAACTGTTCAGCCTGCCCGAACAAGCGGCCGCCCTGCCCCTGCTGCAGAAGCTGGCCAACGATGTCGCCGATCCGCAGCAACGCCTGCTGCAGCATCCGGCCGTGCTGCTGCACTTGCTGCAACGCCTGATCAAGTCTGGGGACAGCACGCACGCCCAGGCACCCTGGCGCCGACTCTGCCAGGCGAATCCGGTACCACCGCAGCTTCCCGGGCTGACCCTGCAACTGGCCAAGCAACTGGGCCAGCGCCAGGACCTGCGCGGAGTGGGTGAACTCGGCCAATACCTGCGCAGGGCCTTCCCCGAAGCCGAACAGACGCGCCAACTGGCGCTGTACCAACAGCACCTGGCGCGCTGATAGAAAAAGCCCCGCAATTGCGGGGCTTTTCTTTTGCCAGCAGCCGTCAGACGCGAGTGCTGAAATCGCGGACTTCCTGCTCCGCACGCTCCTTGCTCCAGCCGTAGCGCTCTTGCAACTTGCCGACCAGGTACTCGCTATGGCCTTCAGCCACGTCCAGGTCGTCATCGGTAAGGTCGCCCCACTTTTCCTTCATGCGGCCGTTGAGCTGCTTCCATTTGCCTTTAATGATGTCGGCGTTCATAGAGATGCTCCTATTGCTGTTGCCGGGCCGCTCGGAAAGAGGCGGCCCGGCCAGGGTTAGTCGGCGGACTTCAGACCGTCGGCAGAAACCGCAGTGACACCTTTGATGTTCTTGGCGGTTTCGATGGCCAGGTCACGCTCAGCATCGGTCTTGACCATGCCGGACAGTGCGACCACTCCCTTTTTGGTTTCGACCTTGATGTCCATGCCGCTGAGGTTTTTGTCAGCCAGGAATGTCGATTTGACCTTGCTGGTGATCCAGGTGTCCGAGACAGCCTCTTCGGCCTTCTGAACGGTGTCGCTAGCTGCCAGCATGGTTTGACCGCTGGTTTCTGCGTAAGCGCCGGTAGCGAACGGCAGGCTGATGGCGGCAGCAGTAACAGCGGCAAAGGTCCACTTGGGGAAAGACTGTTTCATGAGGGGTTCTCCTCTTTTCTTCGGAACATCTGCAGCAGCTTCCTGGCTGCAGGGTCGCCAGGAATGTCGCAAGGCCTGTGCCAGCTTCCGAGAAAAGCAAAAACCCAATCAAATCAGCGAGATGGGAGCATTAGCAAAAGGGCCACCACATGCAGTCTGCAAGTTCTCTCCCGAGCGGCCTTGCAGACTGCACGATAGAAACCTTCTCAGCGTCCCATGTCGCCCAATCGGGAAATGGTGCCTTCCAGGGCGGTGACCTGGTCCAGCAGAGGCGAAGCCGGATAGCGTGCGCGGATGTAGGCCAGCAGCTTCTGCGCCGGCTCCACCTGCCCGAGTCCTTCGGCGAAACCGCGCGCCGCCAGGAGGTAGGCACGGGGAATGTGCGGATAGTCAGGAAAACGCTGGTGCAGGTTGCGCAGCAGACTCAGGGCTTCGCGAACCTTGTGGCGATCGAGCAAGGCGCCTGCGATCTGCTCGCACACCATTGCGTCGCCTGGAAGAAAATCGGCCTGCAACTGACGGGCATTGAGCAGCGCCGTAGCAGCCAGTGCAGGATTCTGGCGGGCGACCAAAGGCAAGTAATGCTCCAGGTGCCGCAGACAGCGCTCCCGCGCTCCCAATCCGAATAGCAACTGGTGGTAACGCTCGTTCAGGCGCAGATCCTCAGGGTCGCGCTGCAGGGCAATGGTGAGTATTTCCAGTGCGCCGTCACTCTGACCTTCCTTGAGGCGAATCTCGGCTTCCACGAGTGCCTTGCGGCGGCGCCATTCGCTTTCCGGCAAGCCCTGCTGGGTACCTTCCTCGGCAATGGCAAAACCCAGCGCCCCCTGATACTGGAACACGGCATAGCCCATCATGCTGCACATCACCACGCCGAAGTATCCGAAGAGGAAGGTGGCGATGGGCATCAGCACCACCTTCGGAAGACCGCCGGAAAGCATCCAGGCCACGTAGCTGGGCGATTGCCAGAGGATGAAGAGAAAGGCGCAGAGGATCAGGTAACGCCAGCCCATGGCCTTGATCACCTCACCCACCTGATCGGGGCTCAGCGCCGCACCGAGTTCCTTGCTCAGCGCCAGGCGGATGCTGCTGGCCGGCAGCAGGAGGACGATGGCGATGTTCACCACCCAGAAGATCGTCTCGCTGTTGAAATCCGCCGCCAGCCACAAGGCCCCCAGCGCAATGGCGAAGACCGCCATCTGCTTGAAGAACAATGAAAAGCCTTCCCCTGCGAAAGCGCTGACCAGTGAAGGCGCTTCGCGAACGCCTTCACTGCTGGACTCGATCACGCTGTGGAAATACTTCGTGGCGATGCTCAACAGGATGATCCAGAGGATCAGCGAGCGCGGCATGAACAAGCCTGCGAGGGCCAACAGTGCACTGAAGGCCAGCGGGCCGGTCTGCAGGCCATACGCGAAGAAGTGAGGCAGGCGTTCCCAGAAGGGCTGGGCGGTGTTGGCAGCGCCGAGGAAGGTCAGCTGGCTGCGGCACAGTGGGCAGACGGGGCTGTCGTCAGGCGTGTCTGCATTCAGGGGAATGCAGCAATCGCCGAAATGGCGCTGGCAGGGCACGCAGTGCCAGGTTGCGGGTTGGGCGGGATGGTACTGGCAGAGCGTCTTGTCCATGACTGTTCCAGGCACGATGGCGGTTCGCCATTGTCCGGGCAAAAAAAGAGGGCCCGCAAGGGGCCCTCTCTTTCATCGTGCGGCGATTATCAAACGCCCGAAGCCTCGGCGGCTTCTACGTCCTTCATCGACAGCTTGATGCGACCACGGTTGTCGACGTCCAGAACCAGGACTTTGACTTCCTGGCCTTCCTGCAGAACGTCGGTGACCTTGTCGATGCGCTTGTCGCTGATCTGCGAGATGTGCACCAGGCCGTCTTTGCCCGGCAGGATGTTGACGAAGGCGCCGAAGTCGACGATGCGCTCGACCTTGCCCACGTACACCTTGCCCACTTCGGCTTCAGCGGTGATACCCAGAACGCGCTGACGCGCGGCCTCGGCAGCTTCCTTGGTCTCGCCGAAGATCTTCACGCTGCCATCGTCTTCGATGTCGATGGAAGCCTTGGTCTCTTCGCAGATCGAACGGATGGTAGCGCCGCCCTTGCCGATGACGTCGCGAATTTTATCGGTGTCGATCTTCATCGCGATCATGGTCGGTGCGTTGGCCGACAGCTCGCTGCGGGACTGGGCGATGATCTGGTTCATCTGGCCGAGGATGTTCAGACGCGCTTCCAGAGCCTGCTCCAGAGCGATCTCCATGATCTCTTCGGTGATGCCGTTGATCTTGATGTCCATCTGCAGCGCGGTCACGCCCTTGGCGGTACCGGCTACCTTGAAGTCCATGTCGCCCAGGTGGTCTTCGTCACCCAGGATGTCGGTCAGAACGGCGAACTTGTCACCTTCCTTGACCAGGCCCATGGCGATACCGGCAACCGGCGCCTTCATCGGCACGCCAGCATCCATCAGCGCCAGGGAAGCACCGCAAACGGAAGCCATGGAGCTGGAACCGTTGGACTCGGTGATCTCGGACACGACACGGATGGTGTAGGGGAACTCGTCGCCTTTCGGCAGCATGGCGGAAACGCCACGACGGGCCAGGCGGCCGTGGCCGATTTCGCGGCGACCGGCGCTGCCCATACGGCCGCACTCACCTACCGAGAACGGCGGGAAGTTGTAGTGCAGCATGAAGGCGTCCTTGCGCTCGCCTTCCAGGGTGTCCAGCAGCTGGGCGTCACGGGCGGTGCCGAGGGTGGCAACGACCAGGGCCTGGGTTTCGCCACGGGTGAACAGGGCGGAACCGTGAGTCTTGTCCAGCACGCCGACTTCGATCTTCAGCGGACGTACGGTGCGGGTGTCACGGCCGTCGATACGCGGCTTGCCGTTGACGATGTTCTCGCGAACGGTGCGGTATTCCAGCAGGCCGAAGGCGTCTTTCACTTCACCCGCCGGGAACTGGCCAGCTTCTTCGCCAACGAAGCGGGCGATGACCTGGTCACGCAGCTCGTCCAGGCGGCTGTAGCGGTCCTGCTTGATGGTGATGGTGTAGGCCTGGGAGATGGCCTCGCCGAACTCGGCCTTGATGGCGCTGAGCAGGGCGGTGTTTTCGGCCGGGGCGGTCCAGTTCCAGGTCGGTTTGCCAGCTTCGGCAGCGAATTCCTTCACGGCCTGGATCACGGCCTGGAATTCCTGGTGGGCGAAGAGTACGCCGCCCAGCATCTGGTCTTCGGTCAGCTCTTGGGCTTCCGACTCAACCATCAGTACGGCGTCTTGGGTACCGGCAACCACCATGTCCAGGCTGGAGGCCTTGAGCTGCTCGTAGTTGGGGTTCAGCAGGTAGCCGGTCTCTTCGTGGTAGGCCACGCGAGCGGCGCCGATCGGGCCGGCGAACGGAATGCCGGAGATGGCCAGGGCTGCGGAGGTACCGATCATGGCGGCGATGTCCGGATCGGTCTTCTTGTTGGTGGAGACCACGGTGCAGATGACCTGCACTTCGTTCAGGAAGCCTTCCGGGAAGAGCGGACGGATCGGACGGTCGATCAGGCGCGAGGTCAGGGTCTCTTTCTCGGACGGACGACCTTCACGCTTGAAGAAGCCACCGGGGATACGGCCGGCAGCGTAGGTTTTTTCCTGGTAGTGCACGGACAGGGGGAAGAAGCCCTTGCCCGGGTCAGCTTGCTTGGCGCCGACCACGGTCACCAGTACGGTGACGTCTTCGTCCATGGTGACCAGTACGGCACCGGAGGCTTGACGGGCGATACGGCCAGTCTCGAGGGTTACGGTCGATTGACCGAACTGGAACTTCTTGATTACCGGGTTCACGGTGTTTTCCTTCTCTGTGTTGCCTTGGGGGAAATCGGGGGGAGGGCGGGAGTCGGACCCGTTTCAATCCCTTAAAAAACCAGAAGCCGGAAAGCCGAAAGCTGGAACGATGTCCAGCTTCCGGTTTCCAGCTTCCAGCTCGTCTGTGTCGCTTAGCGACGCAGACCCAGACGACCGATCAGGGCGCTGTAACGAGAGGTGTCCTTACCCTTCAGGTAGTCCAGCAGCTTGCGGCGCTGGTTAACCATGCGGATCAGACCACGACGGGAGTGGTGGTCTTTGCCGTTGGCCTTGAAGTGATCCTGCAGCTTGTTGATGTTGGCGGTCAGCAGGGCAACCTGCACTTCCGGAGAACCGGTATCGCCTTCAGCTTGCTTGTACTCGTTAACGATCTGGGCTTTTTCAGCAACGCTCAGTGCCATGATGGGCTTCCTCTGAGAGTAATAGGCCGGGACGTGCGTCCCGTGTTTAAAAAGGAGGATTGACCGTGCCTATTAACAGCCATCCTCGGATCGGTCATTCCGACCGAATCAGTCGACGCGGCGCAACGCGCCCGTCATCGCTCACTTCACCGATACCGATGAAGCGACCGGTATGATCCTGAACTCGCATCATGCCGAACTTCGGCGCTTCCGGAGCTCGCACCGGCTGGCCATGAAGCCAGTAGTAGGCGCTGTGTTCGGTAAGCTGGATCAGCGGCCAATGTTCCAGTCCGCTGTCGACCGGCAGGAGGAACTGATCGATTGCCTCGTTACCGCCTTCGGCGTGGACCTTCTCGAGAGTCTCCAGGCTGATCGCCTGGGCCAGCACGAAGGGGCCCGCCTGGGTCCGGCGCAGCTCCGCCACGTGGGCGCCGCATCCGAGTGCCTGGCCAAGATCCTCGACCAGAGTGCGGATGTAGGTACCCTTGCTGCAAGCTACGGCCAATCTTGCCTGGCTGTTCTCACAGGCCAGCAATTCCAGGCGCGCAATAGTAACAGAACGCGCCTCGCGCTCCACTACTTCACCAGCACGTGCCAGCTTGTAGAGGGGTTGCCCGTCCTTCTTGAGGGCAGAGTACATCGGCGGTATCTGTTTGATTTCGCCACGAAAACGCGGCAGCAGAGCCTCGATGTCCTCGCGACCAACGGTCACCTCGCGACGCTCGGTCACTTCACCTTCGGCATCACCAGTGGAGGTGGTTACGCCAAGCTGCGCCAGGGTTTCGTAACCCTTGTCGGCATCCAGCAGGTACTGGGAGAACTTGGTCGCCTCGCCGAAGCACAGCGGCAACACGCCTGTCGCCAGCGGATCGAGGCTGCCGGTATGACCAGCCTTCTCGGCGTTGAGCAACCAGCGCACCTTCTGCAGCGCGGCGTTGGAACTCATGCCGTGCGGCTTGTCGAGGATCAGCACACCGCTGACATTGCGGCGAATACGTTTTACCTGGGCCACGCCATTACTCCTCGTCGTTGCCCGGGTGCTTGCGGTCTTCCGCCACGGCGCGCTCGATCAGCGCCGACAGCTCCGCACCGCGACGGATGCTCGCGTCGTAGTGGAAGTGCAATTGCGGCACGCTGCGCAGTTTCATGGCCTTGCCCAGTTGCATGCGCAGGAAACCGGCGGCGTCCTGCAGGATGTCGAGGTTGAGTTTGACCTTCTCGGCATTGTCGTCCTGGCCCATTACGGTGATGAACACCTTGGCGTGGGATAGGTCGCGGCTCACATCGACAGCGGTGATGGTTACAAGACCCAGGCGCGGGTCTTTGATCTCACGCTGGATCAGCAGCGCCAATTCGCGCTGCATCTGGTCGCCGATGCGCTGGGTACGGCTGTAGTCTTTAGCCATTTCGTTTCACTCTTGAACGCTTAAAAGCCGAAAGCCAGGAGTGGAAAGCGATGGCTTCCAGCTCCTGGCTCCCGGCTTGTGGCAAGCGCGACACTTACAGGGTGCGCGCCACCTGGACCTTCTCGAAGACTTCGATCTTGTCGCCGACTTTGACGTCGTTGTAGCTCTTCACGCCGATACCGCACTCCATGCCAGCACGCACCTCGGACACGTCGTCCTTGAAGCGGCGCAGGGATTCCAGTTCGCCTTCGAAGATCACCACATCGTCGCGCAGTACGCGGATCGGACGGTTGCGGTGTACCAGACCCTCGGTAACCATGCAGCCAGCGACCGCGCCGAACTTCGGCGAGCGGAACACGTCACGCACTTCGGCGATACCCAGGATGTTCTCCCGGACTTCGCTGCCCAGCATGCCGGACAGTGCTTTCTTAACGTCTTCGATGATGTCGTAGATGATGTTGTAGTAGCGCAGGTCCAGACCTTCCTGCTCGACGATCTTGCGCGCACCGGCATCGGCACGCACGTTGAAGCCGAACAGCACGGCGTTGGACGCCAGCGCCAGGTTGGCGTCGCTCTCGGTGATACCACCTACGCCGCCACCCACAACACGCACCTGAACTTCTTCGTTGCCGATATCGGCCAGGGCGCCCTGCAGGGCTTCGAGAGAACCGCGCACATCGGACTTGAGCACGATGTTGAGGGTCTTCTTCTCGTCCTGCCCCATGCTTTCGAAGATGTTTTCCAGCTTGGAGGACTGCTGGCGAGCCAGCTTGACCTCGCGGAACTTGCCTTGACGGAACAGGGCAACTTCACGTGCTTTCTTCTCGTCGGCGACCACGGTCAGGTCATCACCGGCGTCCGGAGTGCCATCCAGGCCGAGGATCTCGACAGGGATGGACGGACCGGCTTCTTTAACCGGCTTGCCGTTCTCGTCGAGCATGGCGCGGACGCGGCCGTAGTTGACGCCGCAGAGAACCATGTCGCCCTGGCGCAGGGTACCGTCCTGAACCAGAACGGTAGCGACCGGACCGCGGCCCTTGTCCAGGCGGGACTCGACCACGACGCCACGGCCAGGGGCCGACGGAGTGGCGGTGAGTTCCAGGACTTCGGCTTGCAGCAGCACGGCTTCGAGCAACTCGTCGACACCGGTACCAGCCTTGGCCGAAACAGGTACGAACTGGGTATCGCCGCCCCACTCTTCCGGGATCACATCCAGCGCGGCCAGGCCGTTCTTGATGTTGTCCGGGTTGGCTTCCGGCTTGTCCATCTTGTTGACCGCGACCACGATAGGCACGCCAGCCGCTTTCGCGTGCTGTACGGCTTCAATGGTCTGCGGCATCACGCCGTCGTCGGCCGCCACCACCAGGATGACGATGTCGGTGGCCTTGGCACCACGGGCACGCATGGCGGTGAACGCCGCGTGGCCAGGGGTGTCGAGGAAGGTCACCATGCCGCGATCGGTTTCGACGTGGTAGGCACCGATGTGCTGGGTGATACCACCCGCTTCACCGCTGGCCACTTTGGTACGACGAATGTAGTCGAGCAGGGAGGTCTTACCGTGGTCGACGTGGCCCATTACGGTCACTACCGGCGCGCGGGTCAGGGCTTCGCCTTCGAACTTCAGGTACTCAGCCAGTTGGTCTTCCAGGGCGTTCTCGTTGACCAGCTTGACCTTGTGGCCGAACTCTTCGGCGATCAGTTGAGCAGTCTCGCGATCGAGCACCTGGTTGATGGTCACCGGAGTGCCCATCTTGAACATGAACTTGACGACTTCGGCGCCTTTAACCGTCATCTGTGCGGCCAGTTCGGCCACGGTGATGGTCTCGCCGATGCTGACTTCACGCACGATAGGTCCTGTCGGGCTCTGGAACCCGTGCTGGTTACGCTTTTTCAGCTTGGACTTGCCGCCTCGGCCACCGCGACGGAAGGAATCACTCTCTTCCTCGGTGCTACGCGGCGCGACTCGGGGAGCCGGAGCCTTTTCCTTCTCTTTGAGGGAAGGACGGTGCTGCGCATGCTTGCGGTCGCGGCGATCGTCTTCATCACGAGCACGCTCGGGACGACGAACCTCTTCCTTCTTGCGCTCGCCGTTCACCGCAGCTGCGCCAGCCGCAGCAGGAGCAGCTGCTGCAGTGGCAGCGGCAGCGACAGCGACCACAGGTGCAGCGGCAACAGCAGCCGGCGCGCCAGCCGCAACAGCGACTTCCGCGGGAGCGCTATCGACAACCACCTTGGCACGAGCTTCCGCTTCGCGACGGGCAGCCTCTTCGGCACGCTGACGAGCTTCTTCCTCGGCCTTCAGTCGAGCAGCTTCCTCCGCCGCGCGTTGCTCTTCGAGTTCGCGCTGACGCTCAGCCTCGATCTCGTCAGGGCTGCGCTTGACGTAGGTTTTCTTCTTGCGTACTTCGACGTTGATGGTCTTGCTACCGGCGACCCTCAACGTAGTAGTGGTCTTGCGCTGCAGGGTAATCTTGCGCGGCTCTTCCAGGCGCTCACCGTGGCTGCTCTTGAGATGGGCCAGCAGGGCCTGCTTCTCATTGTCGGTTACAACCTGTTCGGCGCTGGTGTGCGGCAATCCCGCCTCGCGCATCTGCAGCAGCAGGCGCTCCACCGGTGTATCGACCACTTGGGCCAGTTCTTTCACCGTGACTTGCGTCATGCACTTCTCTCCTAGGCCGCGAAACTTACTCGAACCAGTGGGCTCGGGCGGCCATGATCAGCTTGCCGGCACGCTCTTCGTCCATGCCGTCGATGTCGAGCAGGTCATCAATCGACTGCTCGGCTAGGTCTTCGCGGTTAATAACGCCACGTACGGCGAGTTCAACAGCCAGATCCTTGTCCATGCCTTCCAGGGAAAGCAGGTCTTCGGCAGGCTGGGCATCCGCCAGCTTCTCTTCGGTCGCGATGGCCTTGGTCAGCAGGCGGTCCTTCGCACGAGCACGCAGCTCGTTGACGATGTCCTCGTCGAAGCCGTCGATGCTGAGCATTTCTTCCATGGGCACGTAGGCGATTTCTTCCAGGCTGGTGAAACCTTCTTCAACCAGGACCTGGGCCAGCTCTTCGTCCACTTCCAGCTCTTCAACGAAGGCGCGCAGGATGTCGCCGGTTTCGGCTTGCTGCTTGGCCTGGATGTCCGCTTCGGTCATCACGTTGAGGGTCCAACCGGTCAGTTGGCTGGCCAACCGCACGTTCTGACCACCACGACCAATGGCCTGGGCCAGGTTGTCTTCGGCAACGGCGATGTCCATCGCGTGGGCATCTTCGTCGACGATGATCGCTACCACTTCGGCCGGAGCCATGGCATTGATCACGAACTGCGCAGGGTTGTCGTCCCACAGGACGATATCGACGCGCTCGCCACCCAGTTCGCCGGAAACGGCCTGGACGCGGGAACCGCGCATGCCGATGCAGGCGCCCTGCGGGTCGATACGTTTGTCCTTGGAGCGCACAGCGATCTTGGCGCGCGAACCCGGGTCACGGGACGCAGCCATCACTTCAATCAGCTCTTCGGCGATTTCCGGCACTTCGATGCGGAACAGTTCGATCAGCATCTGCGGCGCAGTACGCGACAGGATCAGTTGCGGACCGCGGTTCTCGGTGCGGATTTCCTTCAGCAGGGCACGGACACGGGCACCGACGCGGAAAGTTTCGCGAGCGATGATGTCCTCGCGAGCCAGGAGCGCTTCGGCATTGTTGCCCAGGTCGACGATCACGTTGTCGCGAGTGACCTTCTTCACGGTACCGAAAATGATGTCACCCAGCTTCTCGCGGTAGGCTTCAACTACCTGAGCACGCTCGGCTTCACGCACCTTCTGCACGATGACCTGCTTGGCGGTCTGGGCAGCGATGCGGCCGAACTCGATGGAGTCGATCTTCTCTTCGATGATGTCGCCAATCTTGGCTTGCTCATCGCGAGCCTGAGCCTGGTCGAGGGTCAGCTGGATCGCCGGATCCTCGAAATCGTCTTCCTCGACCACAGTCCAGCGACGGAAAGTGTCGTAGATACCGCTCTGACGATTAATCGACACTCGCAGGTCGACCTCGTCTTCAAAACGCTTCTTGGTAGCAGTGGCCAGGGCCAGCTCCAGCGCCTCGAAAATAACGCCAGCCGGTACACCCTTTTCATTGGATACCGACTCAACAACCAGCAGTACTTCTTTGCTCATCGTACGCCTCGCCTTTCGCAATCCATTGGATCCGCGGGATCCGCGTCTCAGTCAAAACGGGGAATGATGTTGGCCTTGTCGATCAACTCGATCGGCAGGAGGAACTCGCGGTCTTCGATAAGAACAACCACGTCCTGCTCCTCCACCCCGCGGAGGAGCCCCTGAAAATTGCGCCGCCCTTCAAAGGGTGAACGCAGCTTGATCTTGACCAGCTCACCGGCGTGGGCCGCAAACTGTTCAAGGGTGAACAGCGGACGATCCATGCCCGGCGAAGATACTTCGAGGGTGTATTCGTTGCTGATCGGGTCCTCGACGTCGAGCACACCACTGATCTGCCGACTGACCTTCTCGCAATCATCGACCAGGATGCCGTTTTCGTGATCGATATAGATACGCAGCAGGGAATGCCGCCCTTGAGACAGGAACTCGATGCCCCAGCACTGATAACCGAGCGCTTCGACTACCGGGGCCAACAAGGCCTGCAACTGTTCTAGCTTGCTCGACACCTGATCGCCTCTCGCATGCTGTGCAAATAAAAAATGGGCGAAACGCCCATCCCTTCAAAAACCGCCTGATCTGTGATCGGAGGTCAACTGTCCAGCTAGCAAAAAGCCCCTAAAAAGGGGCTTCGCGACTACTGGTTGCGGGGGCTGGATTTGAACCAACGACCTTCGGGTTATGAGCCCGACGAGCTACCAGACTGCTCCACCCCGCGTCAAAGCTGGTGCGAGAGTATACGGCCAGCACCTTGCGTGGTCAACCGAACATCCCGCAAAGAGAAGGCCCGCATCACTGCGGGCCTTCACTTTGTATGGTACCGAGGAGGGGACTCGAACCCCTACAGCCTATGGCCACTACCACCTCAAGGTAGCGTGTCTACCAATTCCACCACCTCGGCAAAACTTGCCTTACTTCTGCTCTGGAGCTTGCGGCACATCACCCGATTGGGTAGCTGGCTTCTGCTCTTCGAGCACCGGCACATCATCAGCTGCCGGCTTGGCGGGTTGAACTTCGAGAGCCGCCGGATCCGGCAGACCTACGTTGCTCAGCGCCTCAGCCTTTTCTTTAGCGAAGAACGCTAAGCCCAGGCTGGTAATGAAAAAAACCGCGGCGAGTATAGCAGTAACTCGACTCAAAAAGGTAGCGGAACCTTGGCTTCCGAATACGGTTGCCGAAGCACCGGAGCCAAAGGAGGCACCAGCATCCGCGCCCTTGCCCTGCTGAACCAGCACCAGGCCTACAACGCCCAGAGCAACCAGCAAGTGCACCACAATTACGACAGTTTCCAGCATCTCGTCAGCTTCCTGCGGCGCGACAGATCGCACCGAACTCATCCGCATTCAGGGAGGCACCACCAACCAGCCCCCCATCGATATCCGGCATGCCGAACAAGTCGGCCGCACTGGCCGCCTTCACACTGCCGCCGTACAGAATTCGTACGCCGCGAGCAACTTCAGCATTCTCCGCCGACAGTTGCGAGCGAATCGCTGCATGAACCTCTTGCGCCTGCTGCGGCGAGGCCGTCAGCCCCGTACCAATGGCCCAAACCGGCTCATAGGCAATTACCGCTTGCGCAAATGCGCCCACACCAAGCTCTTCGATCACGCTACCCAGCTGACGCCCTACAACCTCGAGCGTCCTGCCGGCTTCGCGCTGCTCCCGGGTCTCACCGACACATAGCACCGGAACCAGACCACAGGATTGAGCAGCAGCGAACTTGCGACTCACGACTTCGTCGCTTTCGCCCAGAATCAGGCGTCGCTCCGAATGACCAACCAGAACCAGACTGCAACCCACGTCTACCAACTGGCTTGCCGCAATCTCTCCGGTGAGGGCTCCCTGCACCGGCTCCACCGCACAATTCTGCGCACCCACGACAATCGACTTGCCGTCCAGGCCTTGAAGGACCTGATTGATGTACAGACAGGGCGGCATGACCGCGACTTCGACGCCAGTAGGCAAGGCCAATTGGCGCAAGCCTTTGATCAGCTCTGCGACGCTGGCGCGGGTACCGTGCATTTTCCAGTTACCGGCTACCAGAGGTCGGCGCATGCTTTATCTCGTCGATCAAAGTGGGCGCAGATGTTACCCAAGAGATTTTCAACAAGCAAGAGAAATCAAGCACATACCTCGGTTACGACTTTTGCCAGTTCTTCGGCGTAGCCGCGCACCAGCTTTTCGTCGTCGCCTTCGACCATCACACGTACCAGTGGCTCGGTACCGGACTTGCGCAGAAGCACACGCCCACGACCTGCCATCTGGGTAGTGACGCGGGCAGACGCATCTTTCACAGCCGGATGGTTGATCGGGTCCACATCACCACCTGCGTAGCGGACATTGATCAGCACCTGAGGGCACTTGCGCATGCCCTGACGGGCTTCGGCGAGGGATTGACCGCTGCGCTGCAAGGCCAGCAGGACCTGCAAAGCGGAAACGATGGCATCACCGGTCGTGGTGAAATGGCTGCAGACGATATGGCCGGAATTCTCGCCGCCCAATGTCCAGCCATTCTTCTGCAGTTCGCTCATCACGTAGCGATCACCGACTTTGGCACGTACGAAGGGTATGTCGAGTTCCTTGAACGCCAGTTCGAGACCCAGGTTGCTCATCAGGGTGCCGACGACACCGCCGTTCAGCCTGTCACGACCATGCAGGTCACGGGCGATCAGATAGATCAGTTCGTCGCCATCCACCACTGCACCGGTGTGATCGACCATCAGCACACGGTCGCCGTCACCATCGAAGGCAATACCGATGTCCGCGTTCTGCTCGACCACAGCTGCCTGCAGGCTGCTCATGTGAGTGGAGCCGCAATCGTCGTTGATATTCAGCCCATTGGGCTGTGCTGCCAGCACGCTGACCTGGGCACCCAGCTCGCGAAAGACGCTTGGCGCGACCTTGTAAGTGGCACCGTGAGCGCAGTCCACCACCACCTTGAGGCCACCGAAGTCGGTACTGATCGGGGTAGTGCTCTTGCAGAACTCGATATAGCGGCCGGCGGCGTCGTTGATGCGGGACACCTTGCCCAACTGAGCAGAATCCACCACGGTCATCGGCTGATCGAGCAACTCTTCGATCATCAGTTCCACCTCATCCGAGAGCTTGGTGCCCTTGCCGGAGAAGAACTTGATGCCGTTGTCGTGGTGCGGGTTGTGCGAAGCACTGATGACGATGCCCGCATCGGCCAGGAAGGTGCGGGTCAGATAGGCGATAGCCGGCGTGGGCATTGGGCCGAGGAGCATCACGTCGGCACCGGCGGCGAGCAGACCGGCCTCGAGCGCGGACTCGAACATGTAGCCGGAAATCCGCGTGTCCTTGCCGATCAGGATGCGGCACTTGCCCTGTTTACGAAACGCCATCCCGGCGGCCCAACCAAGCTTGAGCATGAATTCTGGAGTAATCGGGAACTGCCCGACGTGGCCACGAATACCGTCGGTGCCAAAATACTTTCTACTCATTGGGTGCTCCGTATTGTCTTATTCCGCCGCTTGTACCGCGGCGATCATGCGTACTGCGTCAACGGTCTCTGCGACATCGTGCACACGCACGATGCGTGCGCCCTTGGCCACGGCCAGGGCGGCCAGCGCGAGACTGCCAGGGAGACGCTGCTGAACTTCCCGTCCCAGCGTCTGGCCAATCATGCTTTTGCGCGAAACCCCAACCAGCAATGGACGCCCAAGCTCATGCAGGGCCTCCATATGCTTGAACAGGCTGAGATTGTGCGCCAGGGTCTTGGCAAAGCCAAAGCCCGGATCCAGGACTATCCGATCTTCTGGAATACCCACAGCCAGGCAAGCTTGCATGCGCGCGGAAAGGAATTCGCCGACTTCGCGCACAACGTCGCCATAGTGCGGGTCCTGCTGCATGTTGCCCGGCTCGCCGAGCATGTGCATGAGACAAACCGCCAGACCTGTATCGGCTGCGGCGTCCAGGGCGCCATCACGACGCAATGCACGCACATCGTTGATCATTCCAGCACCCAGCCGGGCGCCTTCGCGAATCACTGCGGGCGTCGACGTATCCAGAGAGATGACCACATCCAGCTCGCGGACAATGGCTTCGACCACAGGCGCTACGCGTTCGAGCTCCTCGGTCGGGGACACGGGGCGCGCGCCCGGGCGAGTCGATTCACCGCCGACATCGATCAGGGTCGCGCCAGCAGCCACCATTTCCTCGGCATGACGCAGTGCTGCGTCACGCACATTGAAACGGCCGCCGTCGGAGAAGGAATCGGGAGTGACGTTGAGAATGCCCATGACTTGCGGCTGGGCCAAATCAAGAACCCGGCTGCCGCAAGGCAACCGGGTCTGGTACTGCACTGACTTCATCTACAGGCCTTAGTGTTCGCCAGCCGGCCCGCCGATGGGGGTTTCAGGGCGCTTGGCATCTTCACGCGGAGCAGGAGTGCCGGAAGTACCCGAACCACCTTGCCAATCCTTGGGCTCACGCACCGTGCGACCGGCCATGATGTCGTCGATCTGCTCGGAGTCGATGGTTTCGTACTTCATCAGGGCTTCAGCCATGGCATCGAGCTTGTCGCGATTCTCCGTCAGCAGGTTCTTCGCGGTGGTATAGCTCTCGTCGATGATGCGACGAACTTCCTGGTCGATCAGCTTGGCGGTTTCACCCGACAAATTCGCGTGCTGCGCGCCAGCGCTGCGGCCAAGGAACACCTCGCCCTCCTCTTCCGCGTACATCAGCGGACCGAGCTTCTCGGACAGGCCCCACTTGGTGACCATGTTCCGAGCGATCTGGGTCGCACGCATGATGTCGTTGGAAGCGCCCGTGGTGACCCCATCGAAGCCCAGGGTCATCTCCTCGGCGATACGGCCGCCAAACAGCGAACAGATCTGGCTGGTCAGCGCGCGCTTGGACAGGCTGTAGCGGTCTTCCTCGGGGAGGAACATGGTCACGCCCAGGGCGCGACCACGCGGAATGATCGATACCTTGTAGACCGGATCATGTTCCGGCACCAGGCGACCGACGATGGCGTGACCCGCCTCATGGAACGCGGTATTCAGCTTCTCTTTCTCGGACATGACCATGGACTTGCGCTCGGCGCCCATCATGATCTTGTCCTTGGCCAGCTCGAACTCTTTCATTTCGACGACGCGCTTGTTCACGCGAGCAGCGAACAGGGAGGCTTCGTTGACCAAGTTGGCGAGGTCGGCACCGGAGAAGCCCGGGGTACCACGCGCGATGACGGCAGGATCGACGTCGTCGCCCATGGGGACCTTGCGCATGTGCACCTTGAGGATCTGTTCACGACCACGGATGTCCGGAAGGCCCACGACCACCTGACGGTCGAAGCGACCAGGACGCAGCAGGGCCGGGTCCAGCACATCAGGACGGTTGGTGGCGGCGATCACGATGATGCCGTCGTTCATTTCGAAGCCGTCCATCTCCACCAGCAACTGGTTGAGAGTCTGTTCACGCTCGTCGTGACCGCCACCCAGGCCGGCACCACGATGGCGACCCACAGCGTCGATTTCATCAATGAAGATGATGCATGGCGCGTGTTTCTTGGCCTGATCGAACATGTCGCGGACACGGGATGCACCCACACCGACGAACATCTCGACGAAGTCAGAACCGGAAATAGTGAAGAACGGCACCTTGGCCTCGCCTGCGATGGCCTTGGCCAGCAGGGTCTTACCGGTACCGGGCGGACCGACCATCAGGACGCCGCGCGGGATACGACCACCCAGACGCTGGAACTTGCCCGGATCGCGCAGGAATTCCACCAGCTCGCTGACTTCTTCCTTCGCTTCGTCGCAACCGGCGACGTCGGCGAAAGTGGTCTTGACCTGGTCTTCCGACAGCAGGCGCGCCTTGCTCTTGCCAAAGCTCATCGGGCCGCCGCGACCGCCGCCGCCGCCCTGCATCTGGCGCATGAAGAACATGAAGACAGCGATGATCACCAGAATCGGGAAGCTGGCCACCAGGAGCTGGGTCCAGATGCTCTGCTGTTCAGGCTGCTTGCCTTCGATGATCACGTTGTTGTCGATCAGGTCGCCAATCAGACCGCCATCCTGAATCGCCGGACGAATCGTCTTGAAGGGCTCGCCATCGTTGCGCTTGCCGGTGATGACGAAGCCATCGACGGTCACGCGCTCGACCTTGCCTTCCTTAACCTGCTCGATGAATTCCGAGTAGTTGAGTGTCTGCGGTTCGCTTGGACTGGAGAAATTGTTCATCACCGTGACAAGGACGGCGGCGATGATCAGCCACAGGATGAGATTTTTTGCCATATCGTTCAATTAGCTACCCTCTGGAACGGGCTCCTTCCTGGAGCGCAGCCCGCATGACGGCTGGTGATTAATCGGCCTAACTTACTACACAACCCCTGCCCCTGGCAGGCGCCGTCTGTAACCCTTTATGAGACCTCGCGGCCTCCCTGCTCTATCCAGCTCCTGCAGCAGGGAACCGATTGGTCAGGTTCCCGTTGCAGTCTATTCCCCACGGAAGCCGCGCGCGAGCAGGTATTGCTCCCGGGAGCTGTCACGCGACGAAAGCGGCTTGCGCATCTGCACCTTGTCGAACATCTCGCGCACCTGCTTGTGGTAGACGTCGAAACCTTCGCCCTGGAAGATCTTGATCAGAAAATCGCCACCCGGGCGCAAGGCACGGCCCGCCAGGTCCAGCGCCAACTCACAGAGAAACATGGAGCGCGGCTGGTCGGAGGCCCTTACGCCACTCATATTGGGGGCCATATCGGAAATCACAAGGTCTACCGGGTTGTCACCGATCGCCTCGAGGATGCGTGCGAAGACTGCATCATCGGTGAAGTCGCCCTGAATGAACGTCACATCAGGGATGCTATCCATTTCCAGGATGTCGGATGCGATCAACCGGCCGCGATCACCGATCACCCGGCTAGTCACCTGGGACCAGCCGCCGGGCGCCGCACCGAGGTCGACGACGGTCATGCCAGGCCGCAGGATGCGGTCCTTTTCCTGGATTTCGAGCAATTTGTAGCTGGCGCGGGAACGATAACCGTCCTTCTGCGCCTGCTTGACGTATGGGTCGTCGATATGTCTTCGCAGCCATTGCTGGCTACTCTTGGAACGGGCCACGGTATACCTCGTGTTCGGCTGTGCGCCCCGGAATCACTCGGGTAAACTAGCAGCCTTTTTTCGCAGGGGTTTGATTATGGCGCTCTCACAGGAGCACAAGAAGCAATACAAATCTATCGGTCATCACCTGAAACCGGTATTGACGGTCGCCGAAAACGGCCTGACCGAGGGTGTTCTGGCCGAACTGGAGCGCGCGCTGAACGATCACGAACTGATCAAGGTCCAGTTCCGCATCACTGAACGTGATGACCGCCGTGCCCTGATCGACGAGCTCTGCTCCGTCGGCAACTGCGAGTTGGTCCAGGTCATCGGAAAGATGGCGCTGGTCTATCGCCGCAATCCCAAGCCGAACCGCAACCTGTCCAACATCAGCCGTTTCAGCGGGCTCTGATTCCCCTGCCAGGGCGCGCACTCAGCGCGCCCTGCCCTCCGCCAATTTCACTGGCAAAGGCTGGATCACCAGCAGCAGGCCGCAAAAGGCCAGCGACAAATAGCTGAAATTCAGCCAGTACGCCGCCTCCGGCATCCAGAAGCGCACCAGCAGAAACACCGCCACCAGAGCCAGTACCGCGGCGAGCAATTGCGCGCGCGCATCGCGCCAGAGACGCGCAAGCCCTACATGCTGAATCAGCAGCAGGGCCTGGAGCAGTGCGCAGAATCCGGCAAAGGCTACCAGCAGGGGTCGCAGACCCGCAGACACTTCATCGACCAGCATGGGTGCCAGGCCAATCTGGCCCAGCGCCGGCAGCATGACGAAATGCAGCAGCCAGAGACCACCCACCCAGAAGGTCTGGGCCAGCTGCCAGGCAATGGCGCTGGCCCGGTAACGCTTAGACGTGGCGGACTTCGACAATCTCGTACTCGACGATACCGCTCGGAGTCTTGACGGTCACCACGTCCCCTTCTTCCTTGCCCACCAGGGCACGGGCGATGGGAGAGCTGACCGACAGCTTGCCTTTCTTGATGTCGGCTTCGTCGTCACCAACGATCTGGTAGGTAACGGCTTCGTCGGTTTCGACGTTGGCGATATCCACCGTGGTGCCGAAAATCACCTTGCCGGTATGGGCGATGCTGGTGACATCGATGACCACTGAATTCTGCAGACGGCCTTCGATATCACGGATACGCGCCTCGACCATGCCCTGCTGCTCGCGCGCCGCATGGTACTCAGCGTTTTCCTTGAGATCACCCAGCTCACGCGCTTCGCCAATGGCCTGACTCAGTTGCGGGCGCATCACCTTGGTCAGATGAGCCAGCTCCTCTTCCAGGGCGCGAGCGCCCTGGACAGTCATGGGGTACTTATTCATGCCTTGATCCCTGCATGCAGATCCTGCAGCCGGCGAACGGTCTTCTCGGAACCGAACTTGAGCGCTTCACAGACCGCCTGACCAGCCGCGATGGTGGTGGTGCAGTAGATCTTGTGCTGCAGGGCGTTACGACGAATCGAGTAGGAGTCAGCAATCGACTGACGCCCCTCGGTGGTGTTGATGATCAGGGTGACCTCATCGTTCTTGATCATGTCAACGACATGCGGACGACCTTCAGTCACCTTGTTCACGCGGCGTACCGGCAGACCAGCGGCCTCGATTACTTTGGCGGTACCGGCGGTGGCAACGACTTCGAAGCCCAGCGCGACCAGATCACGTGCGACCTGAACGGCTTCCGGCTTGTCATCTTCGCGCACGCTGATGAACGCGCAACCGGAGTTCGGCAGGATCTCGCTGGCACCCAGCTGGGCCTTGGCGAAGGCTTCACCGAAGCTGTCGCCCACGCCCATCACTTCACCGGTGGACTTCATTTCCGGGCCGAGGATCGGATCGACGCCCGGGAACTTGGCGAACGGGAAGACCGCTTCCTTGACACTGAAGAACGGCGGGATGATTTCTTCCTGGTAGCCGGCCTCGGCCAGGCTCTTGCCAGCCATGACGCGCGCGGCAACCTTGGCCAGGGACTCGCCCACGCACTTGGAAACGAACGGCACGGTACGCGAGGCACGCGGGTTCACTTCGATCACGAAGATGTCCTCGCCCTGCACGGCCATCTGCACGTTCATCAGTCCGACCACACCCAACTCCAGGGCCATTTTCTTGACCTGGTCGCGGATCTCGTCCTGGATGTGCTTCGGCAGCGAGTACGGCGGCAGCGAGCAGGCGGAGTCACCGGAGTGCACGCCTGCCTGTTCGATGTGCTGCATGATCGCGCCAATCACCACGCTCTCACCATCGCTCACCGCATCCACGTCTACTTCGATGGCGCAGTTGAGGAAGCGATCCAGCAACACCGGGCTGTCGTTGGACACCTTCACCGCTTCACGCATGTAGCGCTTGAGCTCTTCTTCCTGGTAGACGATTTCCATCGCCCGGCCACCCAGTACATACGACGGGCGCACCACCATCGGGTAACCGATGTTCTTCGACAGAGCCAGGGCTTCGTCTTCACTGCGCGCGGTAGCGTTGGCCGGCTGACGCAGGCCGAGACGCTGCACCATCTGCTGGAAGCGCTCGCGGTCTTCGGCACGGTCGATGGCCTCGGGGCTGGTACCGATGATCGGCACGCCGGCCTCTTCCAGAGCGCGGCAGATCTTCAGCGGAGTCTGGCCACCGTACTGGACGATCACGCCTTTCGGCTGCTCCACACGGACGATTTCCAGCACGTCTTCCAGGGTCACCGGCTCGAAGTACAGGCGGTCGGAGGTGTCGTAGTCGGTGGAGACGGTTTCCGGGTTGCAGTTGACCATGATGGTCTCGTAACCGTCTTCACGCATGGCCAGTGCCGCGTGCACGCAGCAGTAGTCGAACTCGATGCCCTGGCCGATGCGGTTGGGGCCACCGCCGAGGATCATGATCTTGTCGCGGGTCGACGGGTTGGCCTCGCACTCTTCCTCGTAGGTCGAGTACATGTAGGCGGTATCGGTGGCGAACTCGGCGGCGCAAGTGTCCACGCGCTTGTACACCGGCAGCACCTTGAGTTTGTGGCGATGGGCACGCAGGCTCTTCTCGGAAACACCGAGCAGCTTGGCCAGGCGCGCATCGGAGAAGCCCTTGCGCTTGAGCTTGAACATCAGATCCCGGTCGATGGCGGACAGACCGAGGGTCTGCACATTCGCCTCATCCTTGACCAGGTCCTCGATCTGCACCAGGAACCACTCGTCGATACGGGTCAGCTCGAACACTTCGGCGATGGTCTTGCCGGCGCGGAAGGCATCAGCCACGTACCAGATGCGGTCGGCGCTGGGGACAGTCAGCTCACGACGCAGCGTGCTTTCAGCTTCCGGATCGTTCAGATCAAGCTTCGGATCGAAACCGGCAACGCCGACTTCCAGGCCGCGCAGGGCTTTCTGCATCGACTCCTGGAAGGTACGACCGATGGCCATGACTTCGCCCACGGACTTCATCTGGGTGGTCAGGCGGGCATCGGCTTTCGGGAATTTCTCGAAGGCGAAGCGCGGCACCTTGGTCACGACGTAGTCGATGGCCGGCTCGAAGGACGCCGGGGTGCGGCCGCCGGTGATGTCGTTGGACAGTTCATCGAGGGTGTATCCGACAGCCAGCTTCGCGGCGATCTTGGCGATCGGGAAGCCGGTAGCCTTGGAAGCCAGGGCCGAGGAACGCGACACACGCGGGTTCATCTCGATCACGACCATGCGGCCGGTGTTCGGGCAGATGCCGAACTGCACGTTGGAACCGCCGGTCTCGACGCCGATCTCACGCAGCACCGCCAGGGAGGCGTTACGCATGATCTGGTATTCCTTGTCGGTCAGGGTCTGTGCCGGAGCCACGGTGATGGAGTCACCAGTGTGCACGCCCATCGGGTCGAAGTTCTCGATGGAGCAGACGATGATGCAGTTGTCCTTCTTGTCGCGGACAACCTCCATCTCGTATTCCTTCCAGCCGATCAGGGATTCGTCGATCAGCAGCTCGTTGGTCGGCGACAGGTCCAGACCACGGGCGCAGATTTCCTCGAACTCTTCGCGGTTGTAGGCAATGCCGCCACCGGTGCCGCCCATGGTGAAGGACGGACGGATGATGCAGGGGAAACCGACCTGCTCCAGCACGCCGTAGGCTTCTTCCATGGTGTGGGCGATACCCGAGCGCGGGCAGGCCAGGCCGATGTCTTTCATCGCCCGGTCGAAGCGCGAGCGATCCTCGGCCTTGTCGATAGTGTCGGCGTTGGCACCGATCATCTCGACGCCGAACTTCTCCAGCACGCCGTGGCGTTCCAGGTCGAGGGCGCAGTTCAGCGCAGTCTGGCCGCCCATGGTGGGCAGCAGCGCGTCAGGACGCTCTTTCTCGATGATCTTGGCGACGGTCGCCCACTTGATCGGCTCGATGTAGGTGGCGTCGGCCATGGCCGGGTCGGTCATGATGGTGGCCGGGTTGGAGTTCACCAGGATGACGCGGAAGCCTTCTTCCTTCAGGGCCTTGCAGGCCTGAGCGCCGGAATAGTCGAACTCGCAGGCCTGGCCGATCACAATGGGGCCGGCACCGAGGATCAGGATGCTCTTGATGTCTGTACGCTTGGGCATGGGACTCTCGTTGCAATATTCAGGACAGGGTTGCGGTCGCCAGCTTCACGCCAAAGCCGACGAACAGGGCGCCGACGCCGCTCGAGGCGCCGGCAGCCAGCCGTTTCCGCCGGCGGAACCAGGCCGCCAGGCGTACACCGGAGAAAATCAGGAAACTCAGATACAGGGCGCTGATGACTTCGAGGATTGTGCCCAGCACCAGGAACGACACTCCGGGGTAGGCGTATCCCGGATCGACGAACTGGATGAAGAAGGACACAAAGAAGAGGATCGCCTTGGGATTGGACAGGCTCAGCAGCAGTGCCTTGCGGAACGGCTGGTTAACGTCCATGTCCTTCACCGGAGCAGCCTGCTCGACCGGCTGGCGCAACTTCTGCCAGCCACCCCTGAGCATGCCGACACCGAGATAGAACAGGTAGGCGGCGCCGAGGTACTTCAGACCGAGGAACAGCATAGGTTCGGCCTTGAGCAGCGAGGCGATTCCCAGTGCCGACAGCAGCATCAGGATCGCATCCCCGAGGAACACCGCGCTGGCCGCCCGGTAGCCGGCAGCCACGCCGCGCTGGGCGGCAGTGGCGAGCACGAACAGCGAGTTCGGCCCGGGCAGCAGGACGATGAACAGCGTCCCCAGGACGTAGGTCCAGAGGTCGGTGATTCCCAGGGTCGGCATCATCTTCGCAAGCCCCTCAACGGTCTCAGCGACGCTCGGCCATCGCCGCGATGAAGCGGTCGAACAGCGGAGCCACGTCGTGCGGACCGGGGCTGGCTTCCGGGTGACCCTGGAAGCTGAAGGCGACCTTGTCGGTGCGCTCGATGCCTTGCAGGGTGCCGTCGAACAGCGACTTGTGGGTAGCGCGCAGATTGGCCGGCAGGGTCGACTCGTCGACAGCGAAACCATGGTTCTGGCTGGTGATCATCACCACGCTGGAATCCAGGTCCTGCACCGGGTGGTTGGCGCCATGGTGGCCATGGCCCATTTTCACGGTCTTGGCGCCGGAGGCCAGGGCCAGCAGCTGGTGGCCGAGGCAGATGCCGAAGACCGGAATCTCGGTGTCGAGGAATTCGCGAATCGCCTGGATGGCGTAATCGCACGGTTCGGGGTCGCCAGGGCCGTTGGAGAGGAAGATGCCGTCCGGATTCAGCGCCAGAACTTCACTGGCCGGAGTTTGCGCGGGCACCACGGTCAGGCGGCAGCCACGGGCAACCAGCATGCGCAGGATGTTCAGCTTGACGCCGAAGTCGTAGGCCACGACGTGATACGGCAGTTCGCTGGCAGCGATTTCCGGATGGCTGTCGGTTTCCAGGCTCCATACGCTGGAGCGCCACTCATAGCGCTCCTCGCAGGAGACGACCTTGGCCAGGTCCATGCCTTTCAGGCCGGGGAAGCTGCGAGCCAGTTCAAGCGCCTTCTCTTCGGTGGCGTCGGCGCCAGCGAGGATGCAGCCGTTCTGCGAACCCTTCTCACGCAGGATGCGGGTCAGGCGGCGGGTATCGATGCCGGCGATGGCGACGGTACCGTTCTCTTTCAGGTAATCGGGCAGCGACTGCTTGTCACGCCAGTTGCTGGCCAGCAGTGGCAGGTCACGAATGATGAGACCGGCGGCCCATACGCGACTGGATTCGGCGTCTTCCGGCGTGGTGCCGGTGTTGCCGATGTGCGGATAGGTCAGGGTGACGATTTGTTGGGCATAGGAAGGATCGGTAAGGATTTCCTGATAGCCGGTCATGGCAGTGTTGAACACTACCTCGCCGATGGTATGGCCATCGGCCCCAATGGCTTCGCCGCGAAAAATGCTGCCGTCGGCAAGCGCGAGTATGGCTGGCTTAATCAAGAAGACCTCCCGTAGATCAAGGCTGAAGCAAACGCAGGTTGTAAAAAAGCGGGATGACGTTGTTACCGTCACCCCGCTTTTTTATCTGAGCCATTTCTGCGTAACTTTTAGTGGACACACTAAAGCTGCAGTTTACAGGAATGCGTCATTTCGGTCCACCCGAAAGACATCCCACTTGGCAGACGCGCGATTGCGCGATCACACATCAGCGCAGGCCCAGCACGTCCTGCATGTCGTAGAGGCCCGCTTCCTGGCCGTCCAGCCAGAGCGCGGCACGTACGGCACCACGCGCGAACGTCATGCGGCTGGAGGCTTTGTGGGTGATCTCGACTCGCTCGCCTTCGGCAGCGAACAGCACAGTGTGATCGCCCACGACATCGCCGGCACGCACAGTGGCGAAACCGATGGTTTCGCGGGCGCGGGCACCCGTCTGACCCTCGCGGCCATAGACAGCGACCTTGGACAAATCGCGACCGAGCGCGTCGGCGACTACTTCACCCATGCGGAGTGCGGTACCGGATGGCGCATCCACCTTATGGCGGTGGTGGGCCTCGATGATCTCGATGTCGACCTCGTCGCCCAAGACACGGGCAGCGGTATCGAGCAGCTTGAGGCAAAGGTTCACGCCGACACTGAAGTTGGCGGCGAAGACGATCGGGATTTCCTTGGCAGCGGCGGCCAGCAGAGCCTTCTCTTCAGCGGAGAATCCAGTGGTGCCGATCACCATGGCCTTGCCCGCCTGACGGCAGACTTCCAGGTTCTTCAGGGTCACCGAAGGGTGGGTGAAGTCGATCAGCACATCGAACTCGTCGGCCACCTTGGCCAGGTCGCCCGACAGCGGCACGCCGATGCGCCCCAGTGCCGCCAGCTCGCCAGCGTCGGCGCCGACCAGAGTGCTATCCGGACGGTCGATGGCGGCAGTCAGGCCAGCGCCTTGCGCCTGCTGCACCGCTTCGATCAGGTTCTTGCCCATGCGCCCGGCGGCGCCCATGACTGCAATACGTCGCATAAAAAAGCTCCAAGCTGGAAGCCTGGAGCTGGAAACCGGTAGCGGAGCGATTCAGCTCCGGCCACCGATTACCAGCTCGTCGTTAGAGATCGCCGAAGAAGCGCTTCATACCCTCGAACCAGCTACTGGCCTTGGGCGAATGGGAGCCATCGCTCTGCAGCGTCTTGCGGAACTCGTCGAGCAGCTCGCGCTGGCGCTTGTCCAGGTTGACCGGCGTTTCCACCACTACCCGGCACATCAGGTCGCCAGCACCGCCACCGCGCACCGGCGCAACGCCCTTGCCGCGCAGGCGGAACAGCTTGCCGGTCTGGGTCGCTTCCGGAATCTTCAGTTTGACCCGGCCATCCAGGGTCGGCACTTCCAGCTCGCCGCCCAGGGCTGCGTCCGCGAAGCTGATCGGCACTTCGCAGTAGAGGTGCTTTCCATCACGCTGGAAGATCGGGTGCTCACGCACGTTGACCACTACATAGAGGTCGCCGGCCGGCCCACCCAGCGCACCAGCCTCGCCCTCGCCGGAAAGACGGATGCGATCACCGGTATCGACGCCCGCGGGCACTTTCACGGACAGGGTCTTGTGCTCTTCCACGCGCCCCTGACCATGGCAACTGCCACAGGGGTCGCTGATCATCTTGCCGCTGCCATGGCAGCGCGGGCAGGTCTGCTGCACCGAGAAGAAGCCCTGCTGCATACGCACCTGACCGATACCACCGCAGGTGGTACAGGTAACCGGACTGGTGCCCTTCTTGGCGCCAGAGCCCTCGCACGTCTTGCAGTTGACCAGCGTCGGCACGCGGATGGTCACGGTGGTGCCGCGCACCGCCTCTTCCAGATCCAGCTCCAGGGTGTAGCGCAGATCGCTGCCGCGCTGCGGACCGCCACGCTGGCCGCCACGCTGGCCACCGAAGAAGTCGCTGAACACATCACCGAAGATGTCGGAGAAGCTCGCCCCACCGAATCCAGCACCGGCGCCGCCACCCATCTGCGGGTCGACACCGGCGTGGCCGTACTGGTCGTATGCCGCGCGCTTGCTGGCATCGGAGAGAATTTCGTAGGCCTCGTTGGCCTCCTTGAATTGCTCCTCCGCAGCCTTGTCGCCCGGATTACGGTCCGGGTGGTATTTCATGGCAAGGCGGCGATAAGCCTTCTTCAGCTCCGCCTCGCTGGCGCCACGCTCGACACCAAGGGTTTCGTAAAAGTCACGTTTAGCCATAGGTTTCCTGCACTCTCGAATTCACCAGCCCCAGACACGCCAACGCGGGAGCAAGCTCCCGCGCGGCAGATCAGGCGTACGGACCGTCTGGTACCGCACGCCGGGGCGAAAGCAAGCGTGACACTTACTTGTTTTCCTTGACCTCTTCGAACTCGGCGTCGACGGCATCATCACCCGCCTTGTCCGCGCCGGAAGCTTGCGGCTGCTCACCAGCCTGAGCCTGATCGGCGTACATCTTCTGAGCCAGCGGAGTGGAAGCCTGGGACAGGGCATTCATCTTGGCTTCGATGTCGGCCTTGTCGTCGCCCTTCACGGCAACTTCCAGCTCGCCCAGCGCTTTCTCGATCGCAGCTTTCTCCTCGGCAGTGGCCTTGTCGCCCGCCTCGGTAATCATCTTGCGAGTGGCGTGAACCAGCGCATCACCCTGGTTGCGGGCAGCGGCCAGCTCTTCGAACTTACGGTCTTCCTCGGCGTTGGCCTCGGCATCACGCACCATCTGCTGGATTTCTTCCTCGGACAGGCCGGAGTTGGCCTTGATCACGATGGACTGCTGCTTGCCGGTGGCCTTGTCCTTCGCGCCAACGTGCAGGATGCCGTTGGCGTCGATGTCGAAGGTCACTTCGATTTGCGGCACGCCACGCGGGGCCGGCGGAATCTCGGCCAGGTCGAACTTGCCCAGGGACTTGTTCTGGCCAGCCTGCTTGCGCTCACCCTGCAGCACGTGAATGGTCACGGCAGCCTGGTTGTCGTCGGCAGTGGAGAACACCTGCGACTTCTTGGTCGGGATGGTGGTGTTCTTCTCGATCAGCGCGGTCATCACGCCACCCAGGGTTTCGATACCCAGGGTCAGCGGGGAAACGTCGAGCAGCAGTACGTCCTTCACATCACCGGCCAGCACAGCGCCCTGGATAGCGGCACCGATGGCGACAGCTTCGTCCGGGTTCACGTCCTTGCGCGGCTCTTTGCCGAAGAAGTCGGCAACCTGCTTCTGCACCAGCGGCATGCGGGTCTGACCACCGACCAGGATCACTTCCTGGATGTCGGATACGTCGAGGCCGGCATCCTTCAGAGCAATGCGGCAAGGCTCGATGGTGCGAGCGACCAGGTCTTCGACCAGGGCTTCCAGCTTGGCGCGGGAAATCTTCACGTTCAGGTGCTTCGGACCGGTCTGGTCTGCAGTGATGTACGGCAGGTTGACGTCGGTCTGCTGAGCGGAGGACAGCTCGATCTTGGCCTTCTCGGCGGCTTCCTTCAGGCGCTGCATGGCCAGCGGATCGCCTTTCAGGTCCATACCGGATTCTTTCTTGAATTCGTCGACGAGGTAGTCGATCAGGCGCAGGTCGAAGTCTTCACCACCGAGGAAGGTGTCACCGTTGGTGGCCAGCACTTCGAACTGGTGCTCGCCGTCGACTTCGGCGATCTCGATCACCGACACGTCGAAGGTACCGCCGCCCAGGTCATAAACGATGACAGTGTGGTCGCCCTTGGCCTTGTCCATGCCATAGGCCAGCGCAGCCGCGGTCGGCTCGTTGATGATGCGCTTGACGTCCAGACCGGCGATGCGGCCGGCGTCCTTGGTGGCCTGGCGCTGGCTGTCGTTGAAGTAGGCCGGAACGGTGATCACCGCTTCGGTCACTGGCTCGCCGAGGTAGTCTTCGGCGGTTTTCTTCATCTTCTTCAGCACTTCCGCAGAGATTTGCGGCGGAGCCATCTTCTGGCCCTTCACTTCGACCCAGGCGTCACCGTTGTCGGCCTTGGCGATCTTGTAGGGAACCATCTTGATGTCTTTCTGCACGACGTCTTCTTCGAAGCGGCGACCGATCAGGCGCTTCACGGCGTACAGGGTGTTCTGCGGGTTGGTGACCGCCTGACGCTTGGCGGACTGGCCGACGAGAGTCTCACCGTCGTTGGTGTACGCGATGATGGACGGCGTGGTGCGAGCGCCTTCGGCGTTCTCGATCACCTTGACGTTGCCGTTTTCCAGGATGGCCACGCAGGAGTTGGTGGTCCCCAGGTCGATACCGATGATTTTGCCCATATTCTCTCTCCCGAACTTGGATTCTCCGCGGCCTCACTTCATGGGCCGCGGCAGCACATAAACGCTTGAACTAACAGATGGGGGCCCGAGCCCGGATTTCAAGCCTGCTCGTCAATCGACGGCGGCGTCGCACTCGGCGCCTTGCTGACCACCACCATGGCGGGGCGCAGCAGACGACCATTGAGCAGGTAACCCTTCTGGAACACCTTCAGAACGCTACCCGGCTCGACATGGGTGCTCTCTTCCATGGCCATGGCCTGGTGGTGCTCAGGGTTGAAGGGCGC
This sequence comes from Pseudomonas sp. BN414, assembly GCF_029871275.1. Classification (NCBI taxonomy): domain Bacteria; kingdom Pseudomonadati; phylum Pseudomonadota; class Gammaproteobacteria; order Pseudomonadales; family Pseudomonadaceae; genus Pseudomonas; species Pseudomonas sp. BN414. The sequence continues at coordinate 132,704 of NZ_SSOL01000054.1, read as the reverse complement.
GCCATGCGGGTCCACGGCTTCCAGCTGGTGACGCTTGAGCGTGTCGTGGAACAGCTTGAGCGTCAGTTCCATGCCTTCGCGCACCGGCTTGATCGTCTCGTCGGTGGCACTGGACAGTTCCAGGCCGCGCTCCAGGCTGTCGACGACCGGCAGCAGGTCGTTGGCGAATTTCTCCAAGGCAAACTTGTGTGCTTTCTCCACATCCTGCTCGGCGCGGCGGCGGATGTTCTGCAGCTCGGCGGCAACACGCAGCGACTGATCCTGGGCCGCGGCCAGCTGCTCTTCCAGCACCTGTACGCGGGCAGCGAGGTCTTCGCCGGATGCGGTTTCGGCAGCAGGATTCGCTTCGGGGGTCTGGTTATCCAGGGTCTGTTCGTCGGCCATGCCTTCCTCCTCATAAAAGACAGCTGCGGGTAAAGACCCGCTGATATGTCCGCCTATATGGGGCCGCAATTTGTCGCTTCAAGGGGGAGGGGCGATTGTCAGGCAGAAAACAAACACTGTATAAATACACAGCCATCTCAGCGCGGGAGTCGCACCATGCTGGTACACCTGTCGATCCACAACTACGCCATCGTCGAGCACCTGGATCTGGAGCTCGAGGGTGGAATGTCCGTGATCACCGGCGAAACCGGTGCCGGCAAGTCAATCATGCTCGACGCCCTCGGCCTGACGCTGGGTGACCGCGCTGACAGCGGTGTGGTGCGCCCCGGCGCCGACAAGGCCGACATTCTTGCCAGCTTCGACATCAACGACATTCCCGAAGCCCGCGCCTGGCTGGCCGAGCGCGACCTTGAGAACGATGGTCCCTGCATTCTGCGGCGCGTCATCACCGCCGAAGGCCGCTCCCGCGCCTACATCAATGGCAGCCCCTGCCCGCAGGGCGACCTCAAGACCCTCGGCGAACTGCTGATCGACATCCACAGCCAGCACGAACACCAATCCCTGCTCAAGGCGGACACCCATCGCCGTCTGCTGGATGAATTCGCAGGCGCCAGCGACCTGGCCCGCCAGGTGCAACTGGCAGCCCAGCGCTGGCGGCAGACCCGCCAGGAACTCGAGCGTCTATCCCGCGCAGGCGACGAGCAGCGGGCGCGCCACCAACTGCTCAGCTATCAATTGGACGAGCTGGAAAATCTCGCACTTGGTGAGAACGAACTGGAACAACTGGAGCAGGAGCACAAGAACCTCGCCAATGCCGAGAGCCTGTTGGCCGCCTGCCGCCAGGTCATCGAAATGTGCAGCGACAGCGATGCCGGCAATGTGCTCAGCGCCTTGACCGCCAGTCTCAACCGCCTCACGGCGTTTCATGCCCAACCGGGCGCCCTGGCGGAGTCAGTCAACCTGCTGTCCAGCGCGCAGATCCAGGTCGAAGAAGCCGTGGGCGAGCTGAACCGCTTCCTCGATCACTTCGACGCTGACCCCGAACGCCAGCAAGCCCTGGAAGAACGCCTCGACTCCATTTACACCCTTGCGCGCAAGCACCGCGTCCAACCAAGCGACCTGGCCGAACTCCAGCAGCGCTTGCTGGATGAACTGGAAGCCCTCAACGCCGACGACGAAGCAGCCGAGCGGCTGGCCGAGGAACTGGCAGCCTATGAACGTCACTATCAGGAGAAAGCCGCGGAACTGAGCCGGCTGCGCGGCGAGGCAGCCGGAAACCTGGCTGGCGCCGTGGAAATCGAGATGCAGCGCCTGGGCATGCCTGGGGGGCGCTTCAATATCCAGCTACATGCCAGCCAACTGGACGAGCCGCAGCACTACGGACTGGAGCAGGTGGAGTTTCTCGTGAGTGCCAACCCCGGACAGCCGCTAAAGGCACTGGCGAAGGTGGCCTCAGGCGGCGAGCTGTCCCGCATCAGCCTGGCGATCCAGGTGATCACCGCGCAGACATCCCGCGTACCCACACTGGTCTTCGACGAAGTGGACGTTGGCATTGGCGGCCCCACCGCCGAAGTGGTTGGGCAGTTGCTGCGCCGCCTCGGCGAGCGCGGCCAGGTCCTCACCGTCACTCACCTGCCCCAGGTAGCCGCGCAAGGCCATCACCACCTGTTCGTGCACAAGGTGCGCGGCACCCAGGAAACTCGGACGGCGGTGGCGAAGCTGCAGGAAGCGCCGCGCATCGAAGAGATTGCCCGCATGCTGGGCGGCCTGGACCTCACCGAGGAATCCCTCGCCCATGCGCGGAAGATGGTGGTCAGCGCCCAGCGCTGATCCCTCCCCAAAAACGAAAAAGGCGACCTTGTGGTCGCCTTTTCTTATTGCGCGAAGCGCTTACTTCTTCTTGCGGATATACAGCACCAGATTGTGGTCAACCAGCTCGTAACCACGCTCTTTGACGATTTCCTTCTGGCGCTTCTCGATTTCCGGATCGAAGAACTCGATCACTTCGCCGGAATCGACGCACACCATGTGGTCGTGGTGACCGCTATCGGCCAACTCGAACACTGCATGACCGCCGTCGAAGTTGTGACGAACCACCAGGCCCGCCGCTTCGAACTGGGTCAGAACGCGATAGACAGTGGCCAGACCGACATCTTCGCCGGCATCCATCAGGGCCTTGTAAACGTCCTCAGCGCTCATATGGCGTTGCTCGGTGGAGTCGAGCATCTGGAGGATCTTGACCCGAGGCAAGGTCACCTTCAGGCCAGCTTTACGCAGTTCGTTGTTTTCAACCATGGTCGGTTTTCTCGAGGAATGCGGCTTTCGCAGCTTCCCTTAATGCAGGTATGATCGGGACTTTTCGTGCCCAGCCAAGATAGTGGAAGTCTCCCACCGATGCAAAACACCAAGCTCCTGCTGACCAGCCTTTCATTCGCAGGCTTGCTCGCACTCGCCGGTTGCTCGTTTCCCGGGGTCTACAAGATCGACATCCAGCAGGGCAACGTCGTAACGCAGGACATGATAGACCAGTTGAAGCCCGGAATGACCCGGCGTCAAGTGCGGTTTATCATGGGCAACCCGCTGATCACCGACACTTTCCACGCCAAGCGCTGGGATTACCTCTACAGCATCCAGCCCGGCGGCGGCCAGCGCCTCCAGGAACGTGTCAGCTTGATGTTCGACAACAACGATCAACTGATTGGTCTGGCGGGTGACTTCATGCCCGGCGTGAGCCGTGACGAAGCGATTCTCGGCGGCGAAAGCACCACCACGACCACCGAAGCCAAGCCGGAACAGCCGCAAGAGCAGCAAAAGCCCGAAGAGCCGGCAGCACCGGGCTCCCTGCTGGAGAAAATCCAGAAGGAAGTGGACAGCGCCGAACCCGTTCCGGTACCGATTCCGGAACCGCTGGAAACTTCGCCGCAATAACACGCGGCAACAAAAAAGCCCGGGCTGGTCCCGGGCTTTTTCATGGCTGGAATTCAGGCGTCCCGTTCGCCCGCCCGCACCTGGGCAGCCTTGGCCGCACGCTGCTTGCGCACTTCCTTGGGATCGGCAATCAGGGGTCGATAGATCTCCACCCGATCACCCTCTTCCAGCAGTCGCGACTCCGGGTCCGACAGCGCCTTGCCGAAGATGCCAAGCGGGCAGTTTGCCAGGTCCAGGTCGGAGAAGTGCTCCGCCATCCCCGAACGCAGCACCGCCTCCCGGGCACTGATGCCCGCAGGGACCTCAAGCCGCAGCAACTGCTGGCGGCCCGCCAGGGCGTAGACCACCTCGATCCGGATCACACCCTTAGCCATAGATTTGCTTCGCGCGCTGGCAGAAGGCATCCACCATGGTGTTCGCGGCCTGGGTGAACAATGGCCCCAGCGTGGCCTTGATGATAGGGCCCGCGTAATCGAATCGCAGATCCAGGCTGATCTTGCAGGCCTTGTCTCCGAGCGCCTTGAAATGCCACACGCCGTGCAATTGACTGAAGGGGCCTTCCTCCAGGTTCATCTCGATCGTGCTGCCACCATCCAGTGTGTTGCGGGTCACGAAGCGCTGGCTGAGGCTGCCCTTGGCCACCTCGAGGCTCGCGAGCATGTGGCTCTCGCTTTCCTCCATCACCGTGGCGGCCGAGCACCAGGGCAGGAATTCCGGGTAACGCGCCACATCGTTGACCAGGTCGTAGAGCGCCTGCGCAGGGAACGGCAACAGGGCGGAGCGCTGGATATGGGTGGTCATCTTGGCCTCGAACGGGGGTTCCAGGCCGCGCCGCATATGAATGCGCCGGGCCGGACTGGTCAAAAAAAGTGCCGCATTGTCGGGGATTCACCAGCATCGCTCAAGCCTACGCCGCCGTAGCCGCGCCGTCTGCGACTCCCTATAATGCGCCGCCTATGGCCAAGCAAAAGAAACATCCGGAAGGCACCATCGCCCTCAACAAGAAGGCGCTGCACGACTATTCCATCGAACAGAAATTCGAAGCCGGGCTGGCTCTCGCCGGCTGGGAAGTGAAAAGTCTGCGCGCCGGAAAGGCACAGCTGGTGGACAGCTATGTGCTGCTGAAGGACGGCGAAGCCTGGCTGCTCGGCAGCCACATCACCCCACTGAAGACGGCAAGCACCCACGTGATTGCCGACCCGGTGCGCACCCGCAAACTGCTCCTGCACAAGCGCGAGCTGGGCAAGCTGTTCGGCGCAGTCCAGCAGAAGGGCTACGCCTGCGTGGCGCTATCGATCTACTGGAAAAAGCACCTGATCAAGTGCGAGATCGCCTTGGCCAAGGGCAAGAAGGAGTTCGACAAGCGCGCCACGGAGAAGGAGCGCGACTCCGACCGCGAGATTGCACGAGCCATGCGCACCAAGGGCAAGGAATAAGCCTTACTAGAAAAAACGCCGGGCGATGCCCGGCGTTCTTGTTTGCCTCAGATTCCCTGGCGCCGATGCGATCTTGCCAACCGCCGCGCCTCCAGCTGACCTTCTTCCAGCACCTCCTGCACGTACTGGATGTGCTGATGGGAAATCTCCCGCGCCTCCTCCGCACGCCGCTCGATGATCGCCTCGTAGAGGGCACGGTGCTGCCTGGTCAGCATCTCGCGGGTCTCGCCACGCTGCAGGTACATCCCACCGATATTGGTCACCACGTTGTGCTTGAGCAGATCGAACAGGCCACGAATGGTGTGCAGCAGCACCGCGTTATGGCTCGCCTCGGCGATCGCCAGATGGAAGCGCGCGTCCGCCGCGCCCTCCTCCGCTCGACTGGCCTTGCTGTCCGAGGCGTAGCAGGCCTGCAAGTTCTCGTAGGCCTCGGCCAGGCGCTCGTGATCCACCTCGGTCGCCCGCTGCGCCGCGTAGTAGGCGCATGAACCTTCCAGGGTGTGGCGGAACTCCAGCAGATCGCGCTGGGCCTCGGGATTGCTCTCCAGCAACTGCAGCAGAGGATCACTGAAGGTCGATCCCAATTCGGCCGCGACATAGTTGCCCCCGCCCTGCCGACTGACCAGCAACCCCCGCGCCACCAGCTTCTGGATCGCCTCACGCAATGAGGGGCGCGACACGCCGAACTGCTCGGCCAACGCACGCTCAGCAGGAAGCCGCTCACCGGCCTTCAAGGTGCCCTCGAGGATCATCGCCTCGAGCTGACTGACGATATCGTCCGACAAGCGGCGCTGACGTATCTGACCGAATCCCATTGCTCTACCCAACCTTTCACGCCACCTCGGGCGGCCTTCAAACACAGCGCCTGCGGGGCGCGACGCGGCAGCCTAACCAGCCCGCCAGCCACGCACAAGAAGCGCACCTTCCATCTGCCGCTCGACCAAAGTCGCAACGCGGCAAATTGACACAAGGATAGTCCGGCTTTTACTCTGAGCCGTCGCCTTTGTAAATTGGTATTACCAATTCAGACGATTCGCAGCGCCGACTCGGTCTTCGCCTGCCGCCGCGCCACGAGCGCAACGGTTTTCGCCCGATCCGGCAAACAGGCACTCCAAAAACAATTAGGGAGCCACCCCACGATGCAAACCTGGCAGCAGATCTATACCCCCCTTGGCAGCCTCGGGCTGTCGGCGCTCGTCGCACTGATTCCGATCATCTTCTTCTTCCTGGCCCTCGCGGTGTTCCGCATGAAGGGCTACATCGCCGGCACCATCACCCTGGCGCTGTCCCTGGCGGTGGCGATCTTCGCCTTCCAGATGCCGGTGGACATGGCGTTCGCCGCGGCCGGATACGGCTTCGCGTACGGACTCTGGCCCATCGCCTGGATCATCGTCGCGGCGGTGTTCCTCTACAAACTCACGGTCAAGAGTGGCCAGTTCGAAGTGATCCGCAGCTCGGTGCTGTCCATTACTGACGACCAGCGCCTGCAGGTCCTGCTGATCGGCTTCTCGTTCGGCGCCTTCCTCGAAGGTGCAGCCGGATTCGGCGCCCCGGTGGCCATCACCGCCGCCTTGCTGGTGGGCCTCGGCTTCAACCCGCTGTACGCAGCCGGCCTGTGCCTAATCGCCAACACCGCACCGGTAGCCTTCGGCGCACTGGGCATCCCGATCATCGTTGCGGGACAAGTCACCGGCATCGACGCATTCAAGATCGGCGCCATGACCGGCCGCCAGCTGCCGCTGCTGTCGATCATCGTGCCCTTCTGGCTGGTCGCCATGATGGACGGCTGGCGCGGCATCAAGGAAACCTGGCCGGCAGCCCTGGTGGCTGGCGCCAGCTTCGCCGTCACCCAGTACTTCACTTCCAACTTCATCGGCCCGGAACTGCCCGACATCACCTCCGCCCTGGTGAGCCTGGTATCCCTGACCCTGTTCCTCAAGGTGTGGCATCCCAAGCGCGCTGAAGACCGCGAAGTGGTCGGCGTCTCTGGTGGCGCAGCGGTGATGGGTGGCTTCGGCGGCCCGCGCAGTACGACGCCTTCGCCCTACAGCTTCAGCGAAATCCTCAAGGCCTGGTCGCCCTTCCTGATTCTGACCGTACTGGTGACCATCTGGACCCTGAAGCCCTTCAAGGCCATGTTCGCCCCGGGCGGCGCGCTGGAGCAGTTCGTCTTCCTGTTCGCCATTCCGCACCTGGACCAGCTGGTGATGAAAGGCGCCCCCATCGTGGCCACCGCAACCGCCATTCCGGCCGTCTACAAGCTCGACCCGGTGTCCGCCACTGGCACCGCGATCTTCTTCTCCGCGCTGATCTCCATGATCGTCCTGAACATCCACATCAAAAGTGGTCTGACCACTTTGAAAGAGACCTTCGTCGAGCTGAAGTGGCCGATTCTCTCCATCGGCATGGTGCTGGCCTTCGCCTTCGTCACCAACTTCTCCGGCATGTCCACCACCCTGGCACTGGTCCTGGCCGGTACCGGCGCGGCATTCCCGTTCTTCTCGCCGTTCCTCGGCTGGCTGGGCGTGTTCCTCACCGGCTCGGATACCTCGTCCAACGCCCTGTTCGGCTCCCTGCAGGCCACCACGGCGCATCAGATCGGCGTCAACGACACCCTGCTGGTTGCGGCCAACACCAGCGGTGGCGTGACCGGCAAGATGATCTCGCCGCAATCCATCGCCGTGGCCTGCGCCGCCACCGGCATGGTTGGCAAGGAATCCGACCTGTTCCGCTTCACCCTGAAGCACAGCCTGATGTTCGCCGCCATGGTCGGCCTGATCACGCTGGCTCAGGCCTACGTGTTCACCGGCATGCTCGTCCATTGATCGAGCGCCCGGGCTGCCCCGCGCGGCAGCCCGGTTTTTCCTTACTGCCCTGAAGCCTGCCCCGGACCGACTACATGATCATCTCCGCCTCCACCGACTACCGTGCCGCCGCCCAGCGCAAGCTCCCGCCCTTCCTGTTCCACTACATCGACGGCGGCGCCTATGCCGAGTACACCTTGCGCCGCAACGTCGAAGACCTGGCCAGCATCGCCCTGCGTCAACGCGTGCTGCGGAACATGTCCGAGCTGAGCCTGGAGACCAAACTGTTCGGCGAGACCCTGTCCATGCCGGTGGCGCTGGCCCCGGTAGGCCTGACCGGAATGTACGCGCGCCGTGGCGAGGTGCAGGCGGCCAAGGCGGCCGCGAACAAAGGCATTCCCTTCACCCTCTCCACCGTTTCTGTCTGCCCGATCGAAGAAGTGGCGCCGGCCATCAACCGGCCCATGTGGTTCCAGCTTTACGTGCTGAAAGATCGCGGCTTCATGAAGAACGCCCTGGAGCGCGCCAAGGCCGCGGGTGTGACGACGCTGGTCTTCACCGTCGACATGCCGGTACCCGGCGCCCGCTACCGTGACGCCCACTCCGGCATGAGCGGCCCCAACGCAGCCATGCGCCGCGTGCTCCAGTCCATGACCCATCCGTCCTGGGCCTGGGATGTGGGCCTGCTGGGCAAACCCCATGACCTGGGCAACATCTCCACCTATCGCGGCAATCCCACGGGCCTGGCCGACTACATCGGCTGGCTCGGCGCCAACTTCGATCCGTCGATCTCCTGGAAGGACCTCGAATGGATCCGCGACTTCTGGGAAGGACCGATGGTCATCAAGGGCATCCTCGACCCTGAAGACGCGAAGGACGCCGTGAAGTTCGGTGCCGACGGCATCGTCGTCTCCAACCACGGCGGCCGCCAACTCGATGGCGTGTTGTCCAGCGCCCGTGCCCTGCCAGCCATCGCCGATGCCGTGAAGGGCGAACTGAAAATCCTCGCCGACTCCGGCATCCGCACCGGCCTCGACGTGGTGCGCATGCTCGCCCTCGGTGCCGACACCGTGATGCTCGGCCGCGCCTTCGTCTACGCTCTGGCCGCAGCAGGCGGTGCGGGTGTGAGCAACCTGCTGGACCTGATTGAAAAGGAAATGCGCGTGGCCATGGTGCTGACCGGCGCCAAATCCATCGGCGAGATCAGCGCCGATTCGCTGGTACGCGAACTCGGCCGCTGAGCGGCCACCTCACTCCGGCGGGCCGCCCGCGGCCCGCGACAAATAGACGGGACACCGCATGAGCCTGCCGATTCCTTTCCTCAATACCGTCGAACGCCTGATTCCCCGCGAGCGTCGTTTTGACGATCCGTTGGCCACCCTGGCCTTCGGCACCGACGCCAGCTTCTACCGACTGATTCCCAAGCTGGTGATCCGCGTCGAGAGCGAAGCCGAAGTCATTGCCCTGCTGAAAGCCGCCCACGCCGAACTGGTCCCGGTGACCTTCCGCGCAGCCGGCACCAGCCTTTCCGGCCAGGCCATCACCGACTCGGTGCTGCTGGTCCTGGGTGACAACTGGAACGGTCGCGATATCCGCCAGGGCGGTGCACAGATTCGCCTGCAACCCGGCGTCATCGGCGCCCAGGCCAACGCCTGGCTCGCCCCGTTCGGCCGCAAGATCGGCCCTGACCCGGCGTCCATCAACGCCTGCAAGATCGGCGGCATCGTCGCCAACAACGCCAGCGGCATGTGCTGCGGCACCGCGCAGAACAGCTACCACACCCTTGCCGGGCTGCGCCTGGTGCTGGCCGACGGCACCCTGCTGGATACCGAAGATGCGGCGAGCATTGCCGCCTTCCGCCAAAGCCACGGCCCGCTATTGGCCGAGCTGACGGAGCTCGGCCGACAGACCCGCGCCAACACCGAACTGGCCGCAAAGATTCGTCACAAGTACCGCCTGAAGAACACCAACGGCCTGTCGCTTAACGCCCTGGTGGACTTCGACGAGCCACTGGACATCCTCAGCCACCTGCTGGTCGGCTCCGAAGGCACCCTCGGCTTCATCAGCGCGGTCACCTACGACACCGTGCCCGACCACCCGCACAAGGCCAGCGCGCTGATCGTCTTCCCCGACGTGGAAAGCTGCTGCAAGGCAGTGACCCTGCTGAAGAGCCAGCCGGTGTCGGCAGTGGAGCTGCTGGACCGCCGCAGCCTGCGTTCGGTCCAGAGCAAGCCCGGCATGCCCGAATGGGTGAAAGGGCTATCGAGCAACGCCTGCGCCCTGCTGATCGAGTCCCGCGCAGCGAGCCAGAGCCTGCTGCATGAGCAACTGGCGCAGATCACAGCGTCCATCGCTCACTTCCCGCTGGAGCAGAAGGTCGACTTCAGCGAAGACCCGACCGTCTACAACCTGCTGTGGAAAATCCGCAAGGACACCTTCCCCGCCGTCGGCGCCGTGCGCCAGACCGGCACCACGGTGATCATCGAAGATGTCACCTTCCCGATCGAACAACTGGCTGAAGGCGTCAATCGTCTGCTGGCGCTGTTCGACAAGCACCGCTACGACGAAGCGATCATTTTCGGCCACGCCCTGGAGGGCAACCTGCACTTCGTCTTCACCCAGGGCTTCGACAGCCCGGACCAGGTCGCCCGCTACGAGGCCTTCATGCAGGACGTGGCGCACCTGGTGGCAGTGGAGTTTGGCGGCTCGCTCAAGGCCGAACACGGCACCGGGCGCAACATGGCGCCCTTCGTCGAGCTGGAATGGGGCAGCGATGCCTACCAGCTCATGTGGCAGATCAAGCGCCTGCTGGACCCGCGCGGCGTACTCAACCCGGATGTGATCCTCAGCGAAGACAGCGATATCCACCTGAAGAACCTCAAGCCGCTGCCCGCGGCCGACGAGATCGTCGACAAGTGCATCGAGTGCGGGTTCTGCGAACCGGTATGCCCCTCCAAGGGACTGACCCTGAGCCCGCGCCAGCGCATCGTGATCTGGCGTGACATCCAGTCCAAGCAACGCGCGGGCATCGACACCACTGAACTGGAGCGGGCCTACCAGTACCAGGGAATCGACACCTGCGCCGCCACCGGCCTCTGCGCCCAGCGCTGCCCGGTCGGCATCAACACCGGTGACCTGGTGCGCAAGCTGCGCGCAAAGAACGCCCACCACGCCGGCAGTGCCGACTGGTTGGCCGGCCACTTTGCAATCGCCCTCAGCGGTGCGCGTCTGACCTTGCGTGTCGCCAACGGCGCCCGACGCGTGCTCGGCGCCCCCTTGCTGGAAAAAACGTCCGGCGCCCTGCGCCAGCTTTCCGGCAACCGCCTGCCACAGTGGACACCTGCCCTACCCCAAGCGGTTTCCCCCATCCACATCACCCCGGCCACCGCCGATGCGCGGCCACGGGTGGTCTACCTGGCTGCCTGCGTCTCCCGCGCCATGGGCCCATCGGCAGGCGACCGCGAGCAAGTGCCGCTGATAGACAAGACCCGCATGTTGCTGGAGAAGGCCGGCTACCAGGTGGTATTCCCGGAAAACCTCGACAGCCTCTGCTGCGGCCAGCCCTTCGCCTCCAAGGGGTACGCCGAGCAAGCCGAAACCAAGCGACGCGAACTCGTGGACGCCCTGCTCAGTGCCAGCCGCGGCGGCCTGGACCCTATCTACTGCGACACCAGCCCCTGCACCCTGCGCCTGGTGCAGGACGGCCTGGATTCGCGCCTGCAACTGTTCGACCCGGTGCGTTTCATCCGCAGCCACCTGCTGGAAAAGCTGGACTTCATACCCCAGGACAAGCCGGTGGCCATCCACGTCACCTGCAGCACACAGCACCTCGGCGAAGCGCAGGGCCTCATCGACATCGTCAAGCGCTGCACACGGGAAGTCGTGATACCGGAAGGAATTCACTGCTGCGGCTTCGCCGGTGACAAAGGCTTCACCACCCCGGAGCTGAACGCCCATTCCCTGCGTTCGCTCAAGGACGCCGTGCAAATCTGCGACGAAGGGATTTCAACCAGTCGTACCTGCGAAATCGGCCTCTCCCAGCATGGCGGCATCGACTACCACGGGCTGGTCTATCTGGTGGACCGCGTGACCCGTCCGCGCGCCGGGCTGTAGCGAATACGTCCGCCCCTGTAGGAGCGAGCTTGCTCGCGAAAGATCGAGCTCGGACTTCGCGAGCAAGCTCGCTCCTACAAATAAACCGCAGTGGCGGGTTCAGCTCCCCGCCACTGGCGCAAAAAACCTGAACCCCTGCGGAAACAGGGCAGTCCACCCCCATAAGCCCGGCAAATGGCCATGGGCTTATTCGTCTCGGACGCAAAGGCCCCGAGTGCCGAACAATTGAGAGGTGACTCCCATGAAACGCACCGCCCTCTTCATCACCGCCGCCCTGCTTGCCTCACCCGTATTCGCCGCCGACGACCTGTGCGCGGTCAACCTGCAGAAAATCAACGACGCCATGGCGACCAACACCAGCCTCGGCGAGCCACTGCGCCAGGAAGTCGAAGATCTGCGCATGAAGGCCGAGCAGGCCCAACAGAGTGGTGACACCAAGGCCTGCATCAACCACAGCAGCATGGCCCTGCAGCGCCTGCAGCAACCGGCCACCGATGGTGGTGCTGGCGAATCCAGCTGATAGACGTCCAGCCTGCGGAGGGCGGCCGAGCCGCCCCACAGGTTGTCGCAGAAGGAAGGCCAAGCGAATGCGGACTCGGCAAATCGGGTCCGCTGGCTAACTTCGAAACACAAGCTGGGGGCTTACCTATACTGCTCAGCGGTTAACCCGAAAAGGAGGTTCGACATGCGCCGTCTTGCCGTTTTCCTTGCTGCCGCCCTGCTCAGTGCCCCGCTCCTCGCCTCACACTGTCCAGCGGACATGGCGAAGATCGATCAAATCCTGAAAAGCGATCCACCCGCCGACCCCGCCGTGCTCGAGCAAGTGAAAAAGCTCCGCGCCGAGGGCGAGGAGCTGCATAACTCCGGCGATCATGCCGAGTCCGAGAAAGTGTTGGCTGAAGCGCTGAACCTGCTGCAGTCCAGCGAATAGGAAACCACCCGGGATTCGGCGCGAGCCGGATCCCGGGCAGGCTTCAGGCCTCCTGACCCAGCAGGGAGAGCGCCATGCGGCGTACCTGCTTCAGGTCCACGGGCTTGCTCAGGCAAGCGTCGGCACCACGACGGCGCGCTTCAGCCAGGAGCTTTTCATCCACCGCCGCACTCACCACCAGCACTGGCGTCATTGCCAGGCGCGGGCTGGAGCGCACGAAGTCGAGCACATCGAGGCCGTCGCCGTCAGGCAGGTCCAGGTCGAGCAGCAATAGCGAAGGCGTGATATCCGCCAGCAGCCCCAGTGCCTTGCCCACGGAACCAGCCCCGCGCACTTCCGCCATGTCGCGCAAGCCTTCCTGCAACACCTTCAGGCAAGCCGGGTGGTCCTCCACGCAAAGTACCTTCGGCAACACCTGCGGCTCTTCCATCTCTTGCTTGATCGGCGCCGGCGGCTCGAAGTCGCCCGATGCCGCGACACTGGGCAAGTCGATCCAGAAGCGACTGCCAATATCCGGTGCGCTGCTGAAGCCCATTTCACCGCCCATCAACTCCGCCAGTTCGCGGCACAGCACCAGGCCGATGCCGGTGCCCGGAATGGTGGAGTTCTCCCGGCCCAGGCGCTGGAAGGGCTGGAACAGCATCGTCTGCTGCTCCTGGCTCAGACCCGGGCCGCTGTCGGCCACCCAGAGACGCACGGCGGCGGGGCGAATCTCGTAGCCCATGCTCACCATCCCCTGCGGGCTGTTGTACTTCACCGCGTTGGACAGCAGGTTCAGCATCACCTGGCGCAGGCGGCGGGCATCGGCCATCACGTGCAGTGGCAGTACCGGTGGCGGCATCAGCTGCAATTGCAGATTGCGAGCCTGCAACTCGGGCTGGATCAGCTCGGAGCAGCTGGCCAGCAGCGGGCCGATCTCCACCGGCTTCAGCTGCAGCTTCTGGCGCCGGTTCTCGATGCTCGACAGATCGAGGATGTCATCCACCAGCGAAGTAAGGTGTCGGCTTGCGTTGACGATCTCCTGCGCGTAATCCCCCTCCACCTTGCGATCGTCCTGGCCTTCCGCCTCCAGCGCGATGAGCTGGGCGAAGCCGTTGATGGCATTGAGCGGGGTGCGCAGTTCGTGGCTCATGCTGGACAGGAAGCGGCTCTTGGCCTGGCTCGCCGCCTGGGCCTCGCGGCTGGCGACGCGCAGCTCTTCTTCCACCTGTTTGAGCCGGGTGATGTCCACATGGGTACCGGCCACTCGCAGAGCGCGGCCGTCGGAGTCGCGTTCCAGCACCTTGCCGCGGCTGAGCAACCAGGAATAGCGGCCTTCCACGTCGGCAAAGCGGTATTCAGCGTCGAAGTTGTCCTGGTCGCTGACCGAGAACAGCATGCGCAAGCGACGCACCCGCTCCACATCGTCCGGGTGCACGCGCTCGTTGAATTCGGCGAAGGTGATGCTGTCGCTGCGCAGGCCAAAGCGTTTGACGAAGCGCCCGCTCATCTTGATCGACAGGGTGATGGCATCCACTTCCCAGAGGCTTTCCGTGGTGCTTTCCAGGACCAGGTCGAGGTTGCGTCGGGCTTCCAGCCGCTCCTCCTCGCTCGCCTGCAATTGCGCGCCGCTGAGCTGCACCGCTTCGGCCAAGGCCTGCAACTCGGCGATGCGACTACTGGGTGCGGGTGGGCGGAAGTCACCCTGACCGATGCGTTTCATCATCCCCATGATGCCGGCCATGGGCGTGGCCAGCTCACCGCTGAGCCGCCGCGAGCGAGACCACATCCAGGCGAAGAACAGCGCATAGAAGAAGCCGAGCCCGGCGATCAGCAGGTAGCCGATCTGCTGGTAGCGCTCGGCGAGCCGGTTGGTTTCCTTGAAGATGTTGGCCTCGTCCACCACCATCATCAGCCGCCATCCGGTTTGTGGAATCTCAGCCCAGGCCACCAGCTGCTTGCGCCCACCCAGTTCCACCTCCTGCACATTGCCCTTGCCGGCGGCCATGGCCTCCAGCAGCGGCTGCATCTCGCGGTGGCGAGCCAGGTTGAAGTCCTCGGGCTTGAGCACCTCACGGCGCACGGCTTCGTCGTAGGAGAAGCGCGTCAGCTCGCGCAGGCCGAAGTCGCGCTCGCCCGCCTCCGGCAACGCCATGATGCTGTGGTCACGGCTCACCAGCATCGCGTAGCCCTGCCACGGCACCTTCAGGCTGCCGATTTCGCCCAGCATCTGCCCGACGGTGATATCCAGGCCCACTACCCCTTCGAGGAAGTCGCCACGGTAGACCGGGGTGATCGCCGACATCATCCAGCCGAGACCGGCCGGGTCGAGGTAAACGTCCGTCCACATCGTCTTGCGCTGCGGATTGTGCTTGGCGTCGGCGAGGTAATAGAAGTTGTAGTTGGGTATCACCATGTCATGGGGATACTGCTCGGGCGTCATGAAGAACGGGAAGATGCGGTTGTAGCTGTCCCAGCTGTTGAAGTAGACCGCCGCCACGAGCGGGTTCGCTTCGCGGATGGAACGCATCAGCGGGTCCACCTGGGACAAGCGCAAGGCCTTGTCGTGGTCCTGCTTCTCCACCGGCGTGCTGCTGGCATAGAAGGAAGCGGCGCGGCCATCGTCAGTACGCGTGTAGTAGACGCCGTCGGAACTCAGCACATGACGCTGCCGCTCCAGGTCATCCGGCCTGAAGCTGCGGTCCTGCAAGGCACGGCCAATCGCATCGCGAAATAGCCGCGTGGGCACCTCGATGCCCTGCAGGCGCATGTCGATTACCTTGCCCTCGCGCAGCACGGCGCTGCTCAGATCCTCCAGCGCGCTCTGCTGCAGGTAATCCACCTGGGCATCGCGAATCGCGCTGTTGGTCAACAGATAAGCCGTGATCAACACCGATTCAACCAGAATCAGCGGGATCAGGGCACTCTGTACGAAGGCACGCCAGATCCACTGGCGGAGGGGGGTTCGGGCAGAACGCGGCATGGCGACGTCTCGGCTCAAAGGTCTTCCTGACAATAGCCTGCAATCATATCGCAAGCACCCATGACATTAGGTTAAAAGCGCGGTCGACGCTGCTCCCCTTTTTGCCGTAGAATCCGACCCGTTGTACACCCTGCAGTTCTTGGGGCCGATTAGGATTCGACGCCGGTAACAAAACTCTAGGGGCATGCCGAGCTGGTAGCAGACCTCGTAAATTAGCTGCTGCAAACTATTAGTTGCCAACGACGACAACTACGGGGCGGCCCTCGCGGCCTAACCCTTCTGGCGGCTTCGGCTGCCAGCAGTCATGAGGGGATGCCTGTAAACCCGAAATGACTGTCAGATAGAACAGGATCGCCGCCAAGTTCGCTGTAGACGTAACGGCTAAAACTTATACAGCTCGCTCTGAGCACCCTGCCAGTCGGGCCGCAAAGAGCTAACTCAGTAGACTTGGCTAAGCATGTAGTCCCGAAAGCGGAGAGCTGGCGGACGGGGGTTCAAATCCCCCCGGCTCCACCAAAAACAAGCCCCTGAAAAGCTTAGAGTTTTTCAGGGGTTTTTCTTTGGGTGTCGAAAAAGTGTCGAGCCCCTCAAATCTCCCCAGCAAGAAGGAGCTTGCAGAAAATTCATCGCATGGAACGACTCTTCGACGAGCTGGCGCATCATCGCAGGCGCCATTGAGAAAGAGATGCAGTAACGCCGTTCAGAAGCAGCGGAGAAGCGGCTCATCCAACAGATTTGCTCCATGCGATTGGAGCTCCAAGAATTCATATTGTGCGGTCGATTATCCCTTCAGCTCGATCAACTCCGTCGCCAAAGCAATTGCCCGCACCCGTTCCAAAGCCAGCGAAGTCGAAAGCTTGCCGGCATTCACCAAATCCACCATTCGCCTCGCTGCGTCTTGCTCCAATACACCAGCAGCCAAGGTTAGGGCTAGTAGTCGTCGTTTTCGTCGGTGAGCTTGCGCGCAAGCTCCCCGCGGCGGCCGGCGAAGCTGTCGGAGATGTACTTGAGGAAGATCAGCCCGAGCACGATGTGCTTGTACTCGGCGGCATCCATATTGGCGCGCAGCTTATCGGCGGTGGCCCAGAGGGTTTTCTCCAGTTCCTGCAGACTGGTGGCGGCCTTCACCTTTGTCGGGTTCTGAGCCACTGTCTCAACAACATAAGCGGCGGATGCTTCCGCCACCGCTGCCGGTTCCATCCGCTCACGCACTTTGCTCAACACCTGCTCAGCCAGGCTACCCGACGTCGGCTCGCCGCTCACCCGCTTGACCGCACCACCCCGGCCCCGCCCCTTGGCCAGGACCCCCTCCTCGATCAGGCCGTCACGCACTGCCCAGAAAGCTTCCTCGGTCAGTTGCGGAATTTGCCCGCGCACACGCTCCAGAAGGGATTGGTTGCCAATGGTGTTGCCATCTACCGGCACTGATGCGAGCAGGACTGCACGCAGGTTGTTGAGGTCCGTCATGTACTGCTCCATCACCAGTACGCAGCAACGGCTGCGCCTTAAACATTCGAAATACGTCTATCGGACGAAACGTTCGTCAATCATCGGCAGGCCGGGGCAATCAAACCCCTGCACTGGGCCGCCCCTGGACCAGGGCTCCAGGCAGCAAAGAATGCCGCATTATCCTTGTGGGTTTCCCCATTTGCACGGGCGTTCTGTGCGCTGAATCCATCCACTTATCGACTAGTCATCCCAGCGGTCATCGTTGTCCAGATCGCGGTCTGAACCACCCTGGTCGTAATCCCAACGGCCGTCATTGTCCAAGTCCCGATCCGAGCCGCCCTTGTCGGAGTCCCAACGGCCATCGTTGTCGACATCGCGGTCCGAACCACCCGCTCCGTAGTCCCAACGTCCATCATTGTCGAGATCACGGTCATTACCGCCCTTGTCATGGTCCCATCGGCCATCGTTATCGACATCGCGATCCGAGCCACCACGACCAAAGTCCCAGCGGCCGTCATTGTCCAGGTCGCGGTCTTCGGCCTGGGCACCTGCACAGAGCGCCAACGCCAGCAACAGGATGAGCGCACGCATTTCAGACCTCCTCGGGCTGCGGCTCATGCTCGAGCAGGTTGAGCTCAAGATCAGCTCTATCGACCCACTCCTCGGTGATCTCCCCCTTCACCGCTACGCCCAGCTGGCGGAAATCGCTGACCTGCTTGACCAGGTTGCCCTTGCCATGCACCAGTTGGTCGCAGGCCTTCTTATACGCGTCCTGGGCTTTTTCCAGGCTCTTGCCCACCCCATCCATGCTGCCGAGGAAGGTACGCAGCTTGTCGTAGACCTTGGCCGCACGCTCGGCCAGTTCTGCGGTGTGCTTGTTCTGGTCTTCGAAGCGCCACAACTGGCGCACGATGTTCAGGCTGGTCAGCAAGGTGGTCGGCGTGGCAACCAGCACGTTCTGCTCGATGGCCTTCTGGAACAGGGTTTCGTCAGCCTTGAGCGCCTCGACGAAGGCCGATTCGATCGGCACGAACATGAACACCATCTCAGGAGCATTCAGCCCAGGCAGGTCGAAGTAGTGCCGGTCGGAAAGTTCCTTGATGCGCTGGCCGACGGCCGCCACATGCTCGGCCAGGGCCACACGTCGCTCGGTGTCGTCCTCGGCGTTGATGTAGCGGGTGTAGGCGTTTAGCGACACTTTGGCGTCGATGATCAGGTGCTTGCCCTGAGGCAGGTGGACGATCACATCAGGGCGCTTGCGACCCTCGTCGTCGGTGAAGCTGATCTCGCGCTCGAAATCGCGACCCTGGATCAGCCCGGAGCGCTCCAGCACGTTTTCCAGGATCAGCTCACCCCAATTACCCTGGGCCTTCTTCTGCCCCTTGAGGGCAGTAGTCAGGTCCTGGGCCTCTTGGGTGATCTGCCGGTTGAGCTCTTTCAGGTGCAGGAGCTCCTGGGTCAACGCGGCCTGCTGCTGCACGTCCTTGAGGTGGATGTCCTCAACCTTGGTGCGGAAACCTTCAATCTGCTCGCGGAAGGGCTTGAGCAGCGCATCCAGAGACTGCTGGCTGTGCTGCGAGAAGGCCTGGCCCTTGGCCTCGAAGATCTGACCAGCCAGTTGCTCGAACTCCAGCTTGAGCTGGTCGCGGCTATCCTTCAGCAGTTGCTGCTGCTCGGCAAAGTGCTGTTGCTTCTGCTCCAGGGTACTGCTCAGGGTCGCGTGTTCTCTGGACAGATTGGCGAACTTCTCCTGCAGCACGTCATGGCTGTTCTGCTGGCGCCCGTGGGCCTGCTTGAGCTCTTCATGCTGCTGCAACAGCTGTGCATGCTGAGCACGTGCGGCGCTGGCCTGACTCTGTGCGTCCGCCAGTTTAACTCCGAGCTGCTTCAGCTCTTCCCGAGCACCGGCCGCACTCTCCTGGGTATAGCGTTGCAGCTGCTCCACATGCGCCTTCTCGGCCCGCACAGAAGCGGTCAGTTCGCGCAGTTCCAACTCCTGCTGCTGGCTGATGGCGCGCTGCTGATCGAACAGCACCTGGCAATTCTGCAGCCCAGCCTGCGCCTCACGCCGACGCATCAACTGCCAGAACAGTGTCACGCCCAAAACCAGCACCAGGGCAATTGCGAGTCCTGCCAAAGACATTCCGATATCAGCCACAGCGTTTCTCCTTCTGCTAACCCGCCGATGACGGCCGGCTTGAATGACACCATCAGGATATGTAGCGTAAAGCGACGCATCCACGGTGTTTACCCGTACAGGTAAAGTTTTCGAGCAGATGGAGAAGCCATGAAGCGCAAGCAATCAATCGAATCAGTGCGCTGGGATCTGGCGTTGCGCTATCGCCTGATCGAGACGGTAGCCTGGTGGGAAGGCCGACTGACAACTGGGCACCTCATACAGAGCTTTGGGATCAGCCGGCAGCAGGCGTCGAAAGACATCAACACCTACATTAGCGAGCATGCGCCCAAAAACCTGACATATGACAAGCACCTGAAGGGGTACGTACCCAGCAAGCAGTTCAAGCCGCTGTTCATTGACGACAGCGCCAGCGCATACCTGCACCTGCTCAATCAGAACCACGACCGCGCCCCACATATCGAGGGCCTGGCGCTGGCCTATGCCCACACCGAGGTGCTGCGCGTACCGGATCGTTCGGTCAAGCCCGAAGTGCTCCGTCCCATTCTGCGTGCTTGCCGAGAAGGGCTCCGCCTGGAGTGCGAATATGTGTCCTTCACCACCCCAGACGGCGAAGCCCGCCTGATCGCTCCGCACACTCTAGTCTTCACCGGCATGCGATGGCATGTACGCGCGTACTGCGAGAAAAACCGTGATTACCGAGACTTTGTCCTGAGCCGCTTCAGGGGCACCCCGGAACTCATGGATGACACATCAGAGAACACCCGCGAGCAGGACGGCGGCTGGAATAGCTTGGTGGAGATCATCATCGAACCGGATTCGCGCCTGAAGCCCGATCAGAAAGTCATCATCGAAAACGACTTCGGCATGCTCGACGGGCAACTGGTGATCAACACACGAGGAGCGCTGGTGCAGTACGTACTTCAGCGCTACCAGATTGACCCAACCAAGGTGCATGCCAAAGCCACAGCACAGCAGATCGTGGTGGCGAACCTGGATGAACTTCGTTCCTGGTTATATCAGTGAGCGACGCCCGCGCGTTGTGCTGCGGGCTAACCGAGCTGATTCGATACTGTCGAAAAGCTTGAGGGTTTGAGCCGAGACGGGGTTCCGGGCCTCGCCTACACACCCGCGACAGAATCTGACGCCACCTCTAGGTACTGTCTCTTCCATCCGCTCGATAGAGGAGACGCAGCAAATGCGAAAGGCACTGACCCATTGCTGCCAATGCTGTGACTGGCAGCAGACGTCGCTGCTCGGCGACGGGGAATGCATGCTGCAAGAGCCTTTCGATCACTGCCCCCAGTGCCGATCACCTAGCCCTCTTATACGACGGGCAACCCGACTAGAGACCCTAGGCGCAGACGCCGCTCGCTCGAGAAGATCCTTGCCAACCGGCAACCATGGCAAACTGCCATCGAATAGGGGTAAATTCGCCACATAAGTGACGCCAACAAACGTCACTCCAGTTCAAGACGACAAGGAAGTAGTTATGTCCGAAGCCAAGGACACCCTCCTCAGGCAACTGACCCTTTTGCGCCTGATCCCCGAATTCCCGCGCTACATCTCCTCCCAGACGCTGCTCGAAAAGCTGCACGACCGTGGCTATAGAGTGGAGCTCCGTACTGTACAGCGGGATCTGAACCGGCTGTCCGCGCCCTTTTCGCTGACCAGCAACAAGAAGGGTGGGCGCAATGAATGGAGCTACACGAAAGGCACACCGTTGGACCTGCGCGATATGGAGCCCTCGACCGCGCTTGCCCTCTACCTGGCCGAGAGCCACCTGCGCAGCTTACTGCCACAGAGCGTGCTGGACCTGCTAATGCCGCAGTTCAACAAGGCGCGCAACTACCTCGGCAACCTCGGCCAGAACGATCTGGCCCACTGGGCCCGACGCGTCCGCACCCATCCCAACGGCAAGGCCCTGCAGCCGGCCCAGGTCGATGCCGACGTCTGGCGGGCAGTCTCCGGCGCACTGCTGGCGGCCCGCCAGCTGCAAGTCGACTACCTCAGCCGCAGCAAGGGCGAGGCCAAGACGCTGCTGATCCACCCTGCCGGCCTGGTCTCCCGCCAGTCCATTGGCTACCTGATTGGCACCGTCGATGGCTACGACGATCTGCGCCAGTTCGCCCTTCATCGCATCCGCCAGGCCGAGTGCCTCGACACCGCCGCCCGCGAACACCCCGACTTCGAGATCGACCGCTACATCCGCCAGCACCTCAACACCGCTGCCCCTATCGAACAGGTGGAGCTGGTCGCCGACATATCACCGCAGATTGCCTGGCTGCTAGGCGAAACCCCGCTGAGCACGCAGCAGAGTCTGGAGCTGTTGGAAGGTAGCGACTGGAAACGCCTTCGCGCCATGGTGCCGGACGATCAGGAGACGCTTTGGTGGGTATTCGGGTTGGGTGAGAACGTGCGGGTGCATGAACCAGCGACATGGGCTCAGGCGGTTCGGCAAAAAGCCGCCAAGCTGGAAGCGCTCTACGCACCGTGAACGAGGCGAGCGGTGCATGAATTAGTCGTGCATCACAACAACCCGACTCGGCAGCCCCAGAACGAACCCTCTTGCAAAAAACACAGTCAAGGAACCGACAGATCAATGGGCATTGTGGCTGGCATCGTCATCTTTCTCATCGCGCTAGGCGCCCTTGTAGGTCTCATCGAACGAGGAGCCGCATCACGGTTGTTACGCCCTTACATTGGCCTTTTGCTGATCGCGACACTGATCGCCGGCCTGGGCGTAGTCGTGGGTTTTCTGTTCAGCGACCTACAGGGCTTCTTTCTCATCGTCGCCAAGATCATTGCCGTTTTCGCCTGTGCGGGCTTGTGCCTGCACCTGATCGCTATGGTCGCCAAGCGCTGGCTGTAACCTCGGATAAGGAGATTCCATGCCCCAACCATTCAGCTTCCAGACTTCGCCTGGCGCCAGCCACAACGCGACGGAAGCCAATATCTTCATTCACGGCTACAGCGCCGGGCATAGCGACGAGGACAAAAAACTCCTACTCGACAAAATTCCCGACCAACTCAGGAACTACACCAACATCTTCGCGTTCTGGCCCTCGAATCACTACCTCCATTTCGACAAGTCTTCGCTTTGGAGGCTTGGCACAGCGGGTCTGACATTGGTAACAGGAGGCCCCCTCACTTACCTGGACCTAGCAGGCTCTTTCGCCAAGGACCGGAGGAGCAACTTTACTGACGCCCGCTCACGGGCGGAAAGAATGGGTGCAGTGCTACTTGAGCAATTGAGCGAATACCTGCGCCGCGACCACCCACAGGTTGAAACTATCAACCTGATCGGCCACTCGCTCGGAGGCCGGGTGGTCATCAGCAGCCTGAGAACCTTCACAAAGAGGCAGCAGCTCGCGATCAATGATGTGCTGCTGATGGCCGCCGCAGTCGAAGTAACAGCCGTCGAAGCGCAGCAAATGCGCGGGCTGCTCCAGGGCCGCCTGATCAATGCCTATTCCAAGGCAGATAAGGCCCTTCTGTTGAACTGGGGTGAAACCTGCCTAGGGCGTAACGAGGTCGAACATTTCGAGAGCATCGAGATGAACGACTTCGGCCACACAGATTACTGGGAGCGGCTACCTGAAGTGCTGGCAGAAACACGCTTCAAAGCATGCACACCCATCTCGTCAGAGCCTGCTCAAGCACCTGCTGACGCTTTCATGCCAACCCTGGCGCCCGAACAATATGCCGAAGAACACGACATGACACTCGAACTGAGCAGCCCAAGTGAGGTTTACCAGCGAATCAACGACGAGCTGGCACTCATCATTGGCGAACTGAACAATCCGTCGGACGACGAAGCCCTGAACCAGGCTCGCGAAGAGGCACTCCGGCGGCTCACCGAACATCGGGCGGCACTGCTCAAGCGGCTCGCCGAGCTGGAGCAAAATGCCGAGTGGAACACGTTCACCATTGCCTTCTACGGCGAAACCGGCGCGGGCAAATCGACCCTAATCGAGACCTTGCGCATCCTGCTCCAGGAGTCTGGTAAGCGGGCGAGCCAGCAGGCATTCCGCAAGCTGCGCGAGCAGTATGGGTTGACTGAAGAAACCCTGCAGCGGCTGCAACAGAGTATCGAGCAAGCCGAAGCTCGACTCGGCGAACTGACGCAGCAGCTGAGTGCCACACTGCAGCAATTCGAACAGCCGTTCAGGGAAGCCCAAAGCGCCCTCGACCAGGCCAACGCCCGATCCAGCGAGTTGGCGCAACGACTTGGCAGTGCGCTCCAGCAGCAAGAGCAATCGCACAAGAACGCCCTTGCGGCCGTCACCCGTCTGCACACCCTGCTCGCCGAACGTAAACACACCGCGTCACTCTGGCAGAAGCTGTTGAACCTGTTCCGAAAAATGCCGGAAGAGATCGAGTTGAATGAGGCCACTGCCACGCTGACAGCGACCACGGCGGCACGCGACAGTACCGCCGCGACCCTGGAAGTCGAACAACAGAAGGCCGGGCAGGAACGCCTTGCTCTGGAGCGGCAGCTGGGCGAAATCGCAACAGCGCGCGACGACGCCTGTACGGCGCTTTCCGCCCAGCAGACGGAGGCGACGCAGCATCAGCGAACACTCTCCCAGCAGCGCCTGGAAAATGAAAGCCAGCTGGCGGACTTGGTGGCGCAGCTGCAGGTCCATGCCGACGGTGAAATCATCGGTGACGGCAGGCCCGACTACACCCGAGAAACGCAGCGCTATGAGCTCGAGCTGGACGGCCAGCGCTTCGCACTGTTGGATGTACCTGGTATCGAGGGCAAGGAAGGCCTGGTACTCGACCAGATCGAAAGTGCCGTCCAGACCGCTCACGCGGTGTTCTATGTCACCAACCAGCCTGCACCGCCGCAAACGGGCGACGGGCAGCACCAAGGCACACTGGAAAAGATCAAGCATCACCTGGGAGCGCAAACTGAGGTATGGACGATTTTCAACAAGAAAATCACCAGCCCTAAGCACTCACTGTCTGGCCGACCGCTGATTTCCGACGATGAGAGCATCAGCCTTGCCGGGCTTGACGAGAAGATGGGCGAGCAGCTTGGCAAACACTATCAGGCGGTGTTCCCGCTGAGCGCGCTGCCTGCATTCCTCGCCTCGACCGACCACCTCGCGCCTGGGTCGCAGAATGCCAAACGTCGCAGCAAAGTGCTCGAGGACTTCGGCGCCGACGAGTTGCTGGAAAAGTCCCGTCTACGCGCCTTCCTGCAACTGCTCAGCGGCCGGTTGCTCCTTAACGGCAAAGCCAAGATCATCCGAGCCAACTTCAACAAGGCCAATGATGCGCTCAACCAGACCACCAAAACGCTCTCTGGCGTTCAGCAAACCCTGAACGCACTGTCGAACAAACTCTCCCAGGAAGAGCAAAGCGCCAAAAGCCAGTTGAGCAGCAGCTTCCAGGCGCTGAGAAAACGGCTGGAATCCTGCGGCGAAACCTTGATCGACAACTTTGCCAGCAACGTGCGCAACAGCGTTTACGCACAGATCAGAGAAAATATCAGCAACGACGCTTTCAAAAGTGCCCTGACCGAGCAGCTTGAAACCCAGCAGCAACTGCTGGGCAAGCAACTGCCCAAGGCAGTGAATGCAGAGGTCGGCAATTTCCAGAACGCAGCCGAAGATATTCTCAAGCGCTTCGAAAAACATGCCCAGGAGTTGACCGCAAGCTACGCGAAGCTCGGCAGCATGCGCTTCAACGAGCATTTCAACCTCAACATAAAAATCGATAACGGCATCAAGATTGCGGGGCTACTGGCCAGCCTAGTGGGTATCGCCGCGGCACCGTTCACTGGCGGGGCCAGCCTGTGGGTCGCTGGGGGCGCAGCGCTTACCTTCCTGATCGCAGTCGGCAAAGCGTTTTGGAGTGCAATCGACAAGGACTACAAGCAGTCCCAACAACGCCAAGCCACGGATAAA
This sequence comes from Pseudomonas sp. BN414, assembly GCF_029871275.1. Classification (NCBI taxonomy): domain Bacteria; kingdom Pseudomonadati; phylum Pseudomonadota; class Gammaproteobacteria; order Pseudomonadales; family Pseudomonadaceae; genus Pseudomonas; species Pseudomonas sp. BN414. The sequence goes on along the minus strand of NZ_SSOL01000054.1, from coordinate 107,642 downwards.
AACCTGCGCAGTGCCACCGAGCAATTGCGCGACACGCTGCGCGAAAGCCTGGACAGCGCCCTGAGCGAAATGCAGGGGACCATCGACCAACTCGACCTGGCACTTGAAGCGCCTGCCAAACAGGCTGCTAACCAGGTGAGCACGCTGTCTCGCTCGACTAACCGCCTGAAAATCCTCTCCCGCCAAATCGAAATCGCAGGAAATCTGTAATGGAAAACACTCTCAAGACGTTCAAGGCCCAACAGGCAAGCGCGCTGACGCTGCTCGACAGGCTGCAAGGTTTTCTCAGCCAGGGCGTGCAGGCCGGAGTACCGATTGACCCCGCTTTGAGCAGCAAGCTGCAGAATGTCATCAACAGCGTGTCTGGTGAAAAACTCAAGGTCGCTCTGATTGGCGGCTTTTCTGAAGGCAAGACTTCGATTGCGGCAGCCTGGATGGAGAAGCTGGACAGGTCCAGCATGAAGATCAGCCACCAGGAGTCTTCCAATGAGGTGAAAGTCTACGAAGTCGACGAAGACTTCGTACTGATCGACACTCCGGGGCTGTTCGGCTTCAAGGAACAGGAAAATGCCGAAACTCACACCATCGAGAAGTACAAGGACATCACCAAAAAGTACGTGAGCGAATCTCACCTGGTGCTCTACGTGATGAACTCGACCAACCCCGTCAAGGAAAGCCACAAGGATGACCTGACCTGGTTGTTCCGCACCCTGGATCTGCTGCCACGTACAGTTTTCGTCCTCAGTCGCTTCGACGAAGTAGCCGACGTAGAGGACGAGCAGGACTACCAGACCAACCTGCAGGTCAAACGCGAAAATGTGGCAGGCCGGCTTCGCGAACAGATCGGGTTGAGCGATCAGGAAGCGGCCGAACTGTCCATCGTCGCCGTGGCTGCCAACCCCTTCGACATGGGTGTGGAGCACTGGCTGGCCAACCTCGAACAGTTCAAGGCTCTGTCGCATATCGCCACGCTGCAGACGGCCACCACTGGAAAGATCCAGCAGAACGGTGGTAGCGCCGCACTGGCCAACGATATGCGCGCCAGCGTAATCCGTGACGTGCTCAGCAACCAACTGCCCATTGCCATCGAGAACGATCAGAAGGTTTCCTTGGAGGTCGGCAAACTCGACGAGCTCAACGTTCGCCTGGGCAAACAGCTAGCAGTGACCGGGCAGCAAATCGAAGATGCACGCATCAGCCTGCGCGAGTTCGCCACACGCTACTTCTCCGATCTGATCTTGCAGGCCAAGGGTTGCAGTCTGGAAACCTTTGCGGACTTCTTCGAGCGAGAGGTCGGTGCTGAAGGAATCATCTTGTCCACCCGCCTGCAGAATGAATTCAGCCGCCAGACCCAGTCGATTTCGCTTGAGGTCGAAAAGATGCAGGTTGGCTTCGACAGTGAGGTCAATCACTTCAACACCACCGTCAAAGCCCTGGGTAAGCAAGGCATCAACCACGTGCTCAAAGGCAACCTGATCAACAACACCACGGTACTGGCCGCACGTGATGGCCTCACTACGATTGCCAAGACAGTGGGCATGGATATCGGCAAGTACCTGAAGTTCAAACCGTGGGGCGCCGTGAAGTTCGCCAAAGGCGCCAACGGGGCACTGGCCTTCCTCGGCGTGGCCCTCGAAGCCTGGGATAGCTGGGAGCAATACAAGCGCGAAGAAGCATTCAAGAAGTCCATCGCAACGATGGTCGACAACTTCGAACAGCAGCGTCAGGACTTTCTCGCCCTGGTGAACTCCGAACGCTTCAAGGAAGAGTTCTTCCCCGACTACCTGCTGCTCAATAGCCGCCGACAAGAACTGCAAAGCAATCTGGATGAAGGCCGCAAACGTCAGCAGCGTTTCCAGGCATGGCGAGCCGAAGCAGAAACCATCGACGCAGAATTCAAAACACTGGACTAACTCCGTTCAGGCGCCCGCTGCATGACGCAACGGGCGCCTGACGTGCAGAGCTAATCCACTACCGGATAGCAAGCATCCCCCCACAGGGTGCCTGGGCTGTCCATCATCGACTCAATGATCAGCGGCACCAGCTTGCCGAGCAGGTTCGTGCAGTCGCGCATCTGCTCGCGATTCACCGAACCGCCCCAAGTCGAGCCACCGTGGATGAGCTGGTTGCGCAGGGTGTAGAGGCGGTTGAACAACACGCCGAGCAATGCCGGCGTGTTGCCGCTGGCCAGCGCCAATTGAGCGGCTCGCTTGCCGCTGGCGAAGCGAGTTTTCCAGGTGCTTTCGTCAATCTTGCCGCTCTGGTGATCCCAGAAGCTCTGGAATACGTACTGGTTATCTAGCAGCACGCGGATGCTGCCGGAAAACTCCTGCCAGATCAGCGCATCAATGCGCTTTTTCTCGTCCAGCGAGCAGAGCTTTTCCAGAAAGGCCTTGAAGGTGTCCTGCTCCGAGAGTCGCTGCCGATCGTCGATATCGCTGGCGTAGGCGGCGTTGAAGGCGATCCACAAGAAGATGAATCGACCGTCGAGGTCCTCCGCCTGCTCGGCGCGGTCGAGCCAGCTGAGGGCACGATGCACACGCAGGCGCAGGTTCGGGTGTTGGGCATCGCGCTCCCGGCGATGGCGTTGCTTGAGCGGCTGGAACTGCATGGTTCTCTCCTTGAATCAGCGCCGTACCCTACCAGAGCAACGCTTGGCTGCAATACCGCGACACCTTCTGTCGCCCTGTTGCAGCACAGTCTCGCCACACACAACGTAGAGACCCTACATGCCACTGCCGCCCCTGCCCCGCACCTTCATCTGCCCGCACTGTGGCTGGAAGCGCACCACCACTCCAGCCAGCGACGCTCTCCAACTGAACATCGACTGGTTCTACCGCTGCCCGGTCTGCCAGCACACCGAGCTGGAAACCCGCCCTGCAAGCCGCGCAGAAATCATGCGGGCACGGCTCACCCAGTTCTTTCGTAACCCACGCACCTAAACGACATGACACAGGGATTCATCATGCAAAAACCAAGCATCCTGCTGCTCTGCAGCCTGCTCGCCGGTACGGGTGCCCATGCCGGCACCTACGAATGGACTTCCGGCTGGGGCATGGGCGTCAGCGAGCATCTGGTGGACGACGGCAATGGCAACGAGCTGAACATCTCATGCCCGGACCATGAGGAGGATGGCTATGTCCGCGCCCACGCCAGCATCGGTGGCCGGCAATACAGCTCCGATGAGGGCAACGGCTTCGATGTGATCGTCGACGGAGAGACTTACAGCAACCCCTTTTTCACCGACTGCCGGGTTTGCGGGACCAACTTCCCCGGATTCTGGGAGGCCCTGCGCAAAGCCAACAACCTGAAGCTTGCCGCTGGCGGACAGACCGTCAATCTGCCCACCAAAAGCATCTCCAGCGTACTCCAGCCGCTGGGCAGCCCGGAAAACAGCTGCCACTCAGCCTGGTAAGGCAGCCCACACTGCGACACGGGTTGTCGCCAGAAGCGGTGACACTGCGTCACACCGTGAAACGATTCGAGGAGTGAATCGATGTCCGATGTACAAAGCAGTACAAACCTGTGGTTCTACGAGGAAAAGGGCGAACGCAAGGGCGGCGCCAGCGAACAGGAGATGGTCGAGCTGATCCGCTCTGGTCGTCTCGGCTACGGCAGCTCCGTGTGGATGCACGGCTTCCGCGAGTGGGCGAAGCTGGAGGATACCCCGCTGCGACAACATCTACTCCAGACACCGCCGCCACTGGTTGGCAGCCAGGTGAACAACACCCTGGTCTGGGTGCTCGCCTTCGCGCCCATCATCGGCTACCTGATGGAGTGGTTCGTCGCAGGCGCTCTCAATGGCAGCGAAGCGGCAGCGGCGCGAGCGATGGAAAACGTCAGTTACTGGTACATCACGCTAGCGCTCAATCTGCTGCTGTCCTTCTTCGACGAGAAGCGCCTGCAAAAGGCCGGGCACAATACCAGCCGCTTCAGAGGCTGGGTCTGGCTGGTACCGGTGTATCTGTATCAGCGAGCCAAGAATTTGCAGCAGAACCTGGCCTACTTCGTTGTCTGGCTGGTGTGTTTCGCGCTGGTTCTTCTAGCCTGAAGGAGCCCACAGTATGCTCAAGAACATTCTTGCCACCGTCGGGTTGGCTGTCGTACTCAAGGCTGCCTTCGAACACTACTGCGAGTTCCGCGAACTGAAGCGCGAGAAGCAGGAACGTACAGAGCCGACTGCCTGAATACTGCGGGTTTCGGAGCAGCGACTGGCCGTTTCGATCGATTGAGACCGAATTCCAGCCTGCTCCGAAACAGGCAACCACGGCCTACCGGAACAACCGGTAAGGCCCTGGCAAGCTGGGCTCACACTGGATCAAATCCCTAATAGGGATTTGATCCGAAGAAATTGCCCACTCCACCGCCACAAGGTCTCCCTGAAATCTGCGATTAAATTTGTTGCGCCCTTAACGCTCGAAAAATCCTTCCTATGTTTGAGCAGTGAGAAAGCCAGACAATATCGGGCCTCGGCCCGATCTCGGCTTGATCCCCAAGTCGCTGAAGATCCGACTCTGACACCGAGGTCGCCCCCCGGCTCCACCAAAATCCACGATTAAGCCCCCGAATTTTCTAGCGAGATTCGGGGGCTTTTTCGTTTCTGCTTGGATGTGTCGAAGAAGTGTCGAACTCAGCCGTGGCGCTCATCGAGGTCCGCGAAATTGCTGATCTTCACGGCACCGTCAGGGAAGCGCGCAATCACCTCCAGCTGTCCGCCCATAGCGCAGCCGGCGGGAAGGCCGCCGGCTAGGACGGCGCGGGCGCTCGGGGACGAGGCCTCAGGGCCGGGGCTGGGACGGATTGCGCGATACGTGCGGCATTATCAACTTCGGCGGGGTGGGGCTCGCCCTTGCCCTCGGTCGCCAAGGCGCGGCGAAGGGTGCGGATCGACTCGCCCAAGTCGGCCCCCAGGCTCTTCAGCCGCTTGCCGCCGAACAACACCAGCACCACCAGCAACAGCACCAGCCAGTGCTTCCAATCGAAGATTCCCATGGGCATGCCTCCAGGTTGGAATCGGCCCCGCCGCGGGCGGTGGGGCCGTCAGTATCAGCAGACCTCTTCGTAGGGCAGGCCGACGTAGTTCTCGGCGATATTCACCAGGCCGGCGTGAGAGTTCAGGAAGTACTCACGGTCGGCCACCTGCATCTTCTGGTCCCAGGCGTCCTTGTCGCCTTCGAAGTCGTGCAGCAGGTTGGTCATGAACCAGCTGAAACGTTCGCCCTTCCACACTCGGCGCAGCGCCAGCTCGGAATACTTCTCCAGCAGGTCGGTACGCCCCTCGCCGTAGACCTTCACCAAAATGCGGTACAGGTAGCACACATCCGAGGCGGCCAGGTTCAGGCCCTTGGCGCCGGTAGGCGGCACGATGTGGGCGGCGTCACCGACCAGGAACAGATGGCCATACTGCATCGGCTCCACCACGAAGCTGCGCAGCGGCGCGATGCTCTTCTCCAGGGACGGGCCAGTCACCAGGCGCTCAGCCACTTCCTCGGGCAGACGTGCCTTCAGCTCGTTCCAGAAGCGCTCATCGGGCCAATCTTCCACCTTGTCGGTCAGCGGCACCTGCAGGTAGTAGCGGCTGCGAGTCAGGGAACGCTGGCTGCACAGCGAGAAGCCGCGTTCGTGGTGGGCGTAGATCAGCTCTTCGTTCACCGGCGGGGTGTCGGACAGCAGGCCCAGCCAGCCGAACGGATAGACCCGCTCGTATTCGGTTAGCACACCGGCCGGGATGGTCTTGCGCGAAACGCCATGGAAGCCGTCGCAACCGGCGATGTAGTCGCAGTCGATGCGCTGCAACTGGCCATCCTTCTCGAAGGTGACATAGGGGCGTTCGCCCTTGAGTTCGTGCAGCGCGACATTGCCGGCTGAGTAGATGATCGGTGCGCCGCTGGCGGCGCGGGCGTCCATCAGATCGCGGGTAACCTCGGTTTGGCCGTACACCACCACACTCTTGCCACCGGTGAGTTCGGTCAGGTGGATGGGTACGCGCTTGCCATCGAACACCAGCTCAACGCCTTCATGCACCAAGCCTTCGGCGTCCATCCGATCGCTCACGCCGGCCTCGCGGAGCATGTCGACAGTGCCCTGCTCCAGCACCCCCGCACGGATGCGGCCGAGCACGTAATCAGGGGTCTGGCGCTCGACGATGATGTTGTCGATACCGGCCTTGTGCAGCAGTTGGCCGAGCAGTAATCCGGAGGGGCCGGCACCGATGATGGCAACCTGAGTTTTCATTGTTGTTGTCTCGCAAAAAGGGCTTCAGGCCAACGGAGCAGACAGGAGCCTGAAACACGTGGGTTTATGCTCACCTGCATTTTTGCTGACAGAAATTGAAAAAGAAGGTCAGAATCTCGCTATAACTTGCACTTTTGAAAACACCGTCCGATTATCGACCAGCTCCGAACAGCGCCACAGCTCCCAGGCCAGCTCATGAAAACCAGCATTCCAGGCGTTCCCGTATTCAAGCTCTATGGTGAGAACCAGGCCTGGCCGACGCCCGACCTGCTGCACTGCGAATCCATTCCGAAACGCAGCAGCCTGCACCACTGGGAGATCAAGCCGCACCGCCACGCCGACCTGTTCCAGCTGCTCTACGTCCAGCGCGGCCAGGCGGTGGTGGAGGTGGAAGGCCGGCGCAGCGACATCCTCGAGCCGTCGATCCAGGTCACTCCGCCGCTCTGCGTCCACGGCTTCCAGTTTTCCGAGAATATCGAGGGCCATGTGCTGACCCTGGGGGCGCCCCTGGTGGAGCTGCTGGAGGCGCAACTCGGCGCGCCCTTGGCGGTGCTTGCCTCCTCGGGCTGCTACCCGGTGGGGGCCGACCGCACCTACATCAACACCCTGTTCGCCGCCCTGCTCAAGGAATACGAAGGCAGCGCGCCGTCCCGCGAGCTGGTGCTCAACTCCCTGGTCAACGTACTCATGGTCTGGATCAGCCGGCGCAGCCAGCAGATCACGCCCCCCAGCGGGCGCGACGAACGCAACCGGCAGCTGCTGGGGCGCTTCATCAAACTGGTGGAGCAGCACTACCGCGAACACCTGACGGTGGAGGCCTTCGCCCACCGGCTGAGCCTGTCCAGCGTCCACCTGAACAACCTGTGTCGCCAGCTGGCCGGCCAGAGCGCGCTGCAGATCATCCATCAGCGCCTGCTGCTGGAGGCCCGGCGAAATCTCATTTACACCAACATGACCATTGCCCAGGTGTCCGACAGCCTGGGCTTCACCGACCCCACCTACTTCTCGCGCTTCTTCCGCCGCCTCAACGGCCAGTCGCCCAATGCCTTTCGCCGTGGCGGCAGCGACACCTAGCGCCGGCGTCGAGAATTCTCCAGGGCGCGGAATTTTCTTAACAGCCTGTCGCCGCGCCACGGGGCACCAGGCCAATCCATTGCGAAAAAACGCAAACAGGACGCCATCTTCGGCAAAAATCAGAACTTATCGACTGGCACGCTAATTGTTTAGGGCACTCTCCGAGCAAGACACCAGCCTTGCTCGCACCCAATAACAACAAGGCTGCCTTACATGAACAAGAAATCCTTCAGCACCCCTGTCATTGCCTGCACCACCAGCCTGCTGCTCGCCGGCACCAGCCAACTGGCGCAAGCCACCGAAGGCGGCCTGTCGTCCTGGCCAATGGGTATCGAGATCTACGGCATGGGTATCCTGCCGCCGCCCGGCACCTACGGTCAGGTGTTCGTGGGCAACTACCTGGCCGACTCCCTGCGCGACAACGCAGGCGACAAGGCCGCCGACATCGACCTGCGAGTCACCACCATCGTGCCGCGTTTCATCTGGGTCACCGAACAGCAGGTGCTCGGCGGCAACCTCGGCTTCCACGCCCTGCTGCCGCTCAACGACATCCGCCTGAACGTCAAGAACGGTCCGCACGACCACAAGCGCGGCATCGGCGACGCCCACTTCGGCCCGGTTGTCGGCTTCCACCACAGCGACAAGTTCCACACCGCCGTCGGCGTCGACTTCGTGGCCCCCACCGGCAGCTACGACAAGGACGACCTGATCAACCTCGGCAACAACTACTACACCGTGCAGGCGGTGTATGCGATGACCTACACCGACCCCAACGGCTTCAACGCCGATGTGCGCCTGATGCACGACTACAACTTCGAGAACCGCGACACCCACTACCAGTCCGGCCGCGAACTGCACGCCGACTACACCCTGGGCTGGGGCCTGGGCAACGGTTGGGTCGTGGGCGTGGGCGGCCACGCCTACAAGCAGATCAGCGACGACAAGTGCAGTGCCTCGAACTGCACCTCGGCCGCATTGGTGGACGCCAATGACGGCAACCGTGGCCGCAGCTTCTCCATCGGGCCGGCCGTGCAGTACAGCGGCAATGGCTGGTTCATCAGTGCCAAGTGGCAGGACGAAAGCGGCGTGCGCAATCGCGCAGAGGGCCAGACCTACTGGGTGAAGTTCACCATGCCCCTCTGAGCCATCCGTGACCGATCAGGGGGGATCACTCCCCCTTGAGCCGGTAACTGATCTGGGCACGGCTCATGCCCAGCATCTGCGCCGCCGCGGTGAGGTTGCCGCCGGTGCGCTCCAGCGCCAGGTGTACCAGGCGCTGCTCGATCTCCTTCAACGAAGTCCCGAGCACTCGCTCGCGGCCACTGAGGAAGGCCTGCAGGTCGGCCAGCTCCGGTTCGACCGACGCCTGATCCGCGACAGCCACCTCGGCTCGCGCCTGCGGCTCACCACCGACGGCGTCCAGACGGCCCTCAGCGGTCAGGCCGATGCCACTGGAGCGCAGCGGCTCACCCGCCTCCGCCAGGTGCACCAGGTCCATAAGCTCGCCATTTCCGGCGGCGATCACACCACGCTCGATCAGGTTCTGCAGCTCGCGGATATTGCCGGGGAAGCGGTAGGTAAGCAGGGCGTTGACCAGCCGTGTACTGAAACCCAGGGGCTTGAGCCCATGGCGAGCACTGAACTTGCGCAAGAAGTAGCTCATCAGCAGCGGGATGTCCTCGCGCCGCTCGCGCAGGGGCGGCAGGTGGATCGGGAACACATTCAGCCGATACAGCAGGTCTTCCCGGAAGCGCCCGGCCTCGACCTCGCGCCGCAGATCCAGATTAGTGGCGGCAATTACCCGCACGTCCACCGGGATCGCCGTGGTGCCGCCCACCCGCTCGATCTCGCCCTCCTGCAGCACCCGCAGGATCTTGCTTTGGGCGCTGAGGCTCAATGTGGCGATCTCGTCGAGGAACAGGGTGCCGCCCTTGGCCCGTTCGAAGCGCCCCGGACGGGAGCGGTCGGCGCCGGTGAAGGCGCCGCGCTCCACACCGAACAGCTCCGCCTCCAGCAGGGTTTCCGGCAGCGCCGCGCAATTCAGCGCCACCAGCGGTGTGTGGCGCCGCGGACTGGCCTGGTGCAGGGTGCGCGCGAAAAGCTCCTTGCCCACCCCGGATTCACCGGTCAGCAGCACCGTGGCCTGGGTCGGCGCCACGCGATACAGCTGCTGGCTGGCAGCGACGAAGGCGGCGGAGATGCCCACCATGGCCTGGTCCTCGGACGGCTCCTCCAGCTCGGCCATTTCCGTCTCGCCGGCCGAACCGTAGGTGCTGCGGCTGAGGAAATCGCTGGCATCCAGGTGGGCCAGGTCCGTATCGATGTCGTCCCACTGCTCCGCCGGCTTGCCGACGATACGACAGGCCGAGTGCCCCATGCAGCGGCACTCCTGTTCGCGGAACACCACCAGACGTCCCTGCAGGGACGAGGCGTACCCGCTGGCGTAGCCCACCTCCATCCAGCATGCCGGCTCACTGCCCAGCCCGTAGCTGGCGATGTGCTCGTCGGCCTCCAGTGAGTTGTGCCAGAAGAACTCGGAATAGAAATGACCGACGCTGGAGTCGATGTCGAAGCGCACCACCTCCACGTTCACCATGCCCTCCAGCATGTGCAGGCGCGGACCAGCGCTGTAGAGGCTGGCGTGGTCACCCTCGGGCCACTGCGCGCTGACCTGGGCGGCATCCCGCGCCCCGGCCTGCCAGCCGATGCGGGTCAGAAGGCCACGCGCCTTGTCGAGGCCGAGAGCTTCCACCAACTCACGGCGTATGGCGCCGAAGGCGGCCCCTTGCAGCAGCATCATGCGCTGTCCGCAGAGCCAGATATTGCCGTCCTGGGGTGCGAAGGCGACGGTCTCCGCCAGTTGCTCGGCCGAAGGCAGCCCGCTGCTGCCGAACTGGTTGGCATGGTCGACGATCAGGCGTTTCTGCTGGCTGAGCAACTGCTTGAGGAATTCATCCCCCATGGCGCGGCCGGGATTGCTCGAGGATTTGCGAGTCATGGGTCTAGGGCAGGAGGCAGGAAAGACCCGTTCAGTATGCCAACGAGGAATGGCCGGTCAATTGACCTTCCGGCGCCAGCGCTTGCCGTTACTCGATAACCGCACAGTCTCCCGCGAACTGCTCTGGGAAGTTTTCAGCGCCCCGGAGACTTCTCTGCAGAAATTTCCGCACCACCCGTCTCGCAACCGCCTCGACGCACCCGGCTGTCGTCCACAGTAGCGACATAAATAATTGTTTTAAAAGGAAAAAAATGAAATCAAAAGAAATGGCACGGTAGTTGTTAAGGACCTGTTGCGTGCACCCAAGACAACAACAATGCAGGTAACGGCCCCATGAACTGCTTCCCATCGCCAAGCAATCCCCCTCGCCCGCCCGCATCACGACTTCGTTGTTGATCCCCGATCGTACCGCCATAGGCCAGGCGCCCGCGCGTCACGCCTGAGGTGTCGCCACGCCTCCATACGACCATCGGATCGCCGCCACCGGCAGCCTTCCGCTCAAACAAGAGAGCCCCCATGGACACCACCCGCCCTGCCTACCAGAACCTCGAGCTGCAGCCCCTCGCCGGTCAATGGCGCGCCGGCAGTACCGGTCGCCAGCTGGAAGTCTTCAACCCCTACAACGACGAGCTCCTGCTGCGCATCGCTCTGGCCAGCCGCGAGGACCTCGACGCGGCCTATCGCAAAGCCCGCGAAAGCCAGGGCGCGTGGGCGGCCAAGGCACCGGCCGAGCGCGCCCGCGTCCTGCTGGAAGCGGTGAAGGTCTTCGATGAGCGCCGCGAAGAGATAATCGACTGGATCATCCGCGAGTCCGGCAGCACTCGCATCAAGGCGCAGATCGAATGGGGCGCCGCCCGCGCCATCACCCTGGAGTCGGCCAGCCTGCCGAACCGCGTCCACGGGCGCATCGTCGCCTCCAACATCCCCGGCAAAGAAAGCCGCGTGTATCGAGCCCCCCTGGGGGTGATCGGCGTAATCAGTCCGTGGAACTTCCCCCTGCACCTCACCGCCCGATCCCTGGCCCCGGCCCTGGCCCTGGGCAACGCCGTGGTGGTCAAGCCGGCCAGCGACACCCCGGTCACCGGCGGCCTGCTGCTGGCGCGCATCTTCGAGGAAGCCGGCCTGCCGGCTGGCGTGCTCAGCGTGGTGGTGGGCTCGGGCGCGGAAATCGGCGACGCCTTCGTCGAGCACCCGGTGCCGGCGTTCATTTCCTTCACCGGCTCGACCCAGGTCGGCCGCAACATCGGCCGCATCGCCAGCGGCGGCGAGCACCTCAAGCACGTCGCGCTGGAGCTGGGCGGCAACAGTCCCTTCGTGGTCCTGGCCGATGCCGACCTGGAACAGGCAGTCAACGCCGCCGTGGTGGGCAAGTTCCTGCACCAGGGCCAGATCTGCATGGCGGTCAACCGCATCATCGTCGAGCAATCCCTGGTGGATGCCTTCACCCAGCGCTTCGTCGAGCGGGTCAAGGCCCTGCCCTACGGCGACCCGAGCAAGCCCGAGACCGTGGTCGGCCCTGTGATCAACGCCAGGCAGCTGGCCGGCCTGAAAGAAAAGATCGCCACCGCCAAGGCCGAAGGCGCCGCCCTGCTGGTGGGCGGCGAGCCCCAGGGCAATGTCATGCCGCCCCATGTGTTCGGCAACGTCACCGCCGACATGGAGATCGCCCGCGAGGAAATCTTCGGCCCGCTGGTGGGCATCCAGTCCGCCCGTGATGCCGAACACGCCCTGGAGCTGGCCAACCGCAGCGAGTACGGCCTGTCCAGCGCAGTGTTCACCGGCAGCCTGGAGCGCGGCGTGCAGTTCGCCCAACGCATCCACGCCGGCATGACCCACGTGAACGACATCCCGGTCAACGACGAACCCAACGCCCCCTTCGGTGGCGAGAAGAACTCCGGTCTCGGCCGATTCAACGGCGACTGGGCCATCGAGGAGTTCACCACCGACCACTGGATCACCCTGCAACACAGCCCGCGGCCCTATCCGTTCTGATACTGCCGTTCCATCAAACCGCACCCCACCAATAAAAAACGGAGTACGAAATGTCCTCACTCCTCAACAGCCAAGCTGTGAAACGGCCATTGCTGGCCAGCCTTGCACTGCCCTTCGCCCTGCTCGCCGGCCAGGCCTTCGCCGATGGCGACGGGGTCTGGAAAAGTGGCGAGAACGTCTATCAGAAGGTCTGCGGCCACTGCCACGAACACCAGGTGGGTCCGGTGATCACCGGCCGCCAGCTGCCGCCGCAGTACATTTCCGCCGTGGTGCGCAATGGATTCCGCGCCATGCCGGCCTTCCCGGCCTCGTTCATCGATGACAAGGCCCTGCAGCAGGTCGGCGAGTACATCTCCAAGTCGCCCGCTCCCGCGGCCAAGCCCTGAGGTGCCGGCGATGAACATCGAACGTCGTACCCTGCTCAAGGGCATGGCCCTGGGCGGTTTGACCGGCATCGCCATGGGCGGCTCCAGCCTGGCGATGACCAAAGCCATGCTGGGTGGCCAGGCCCGGCCAATGCCCACCCTGGTACTGGTGGATGACGGGGCGGCCGGCAAGGCCTTCCTCGCAGGGGTAGGCTCCAGCCCGGCGGCCGGTAATGCCGAAGTGCAGCGCGCTGACCTCGGCCTGGACTTCATCCTGGGTCTTGAAAAGCGCCTGCGCAGTGGCCAGCCGCAACGCATCATCGGCCTGGTGGATGACGCCAGCGCAGCCCTGATCCTCGACCTCGCCCGCAGCAACGGCGCACGCGTGCAGTGGCTCGGCCAGCACAGCGCAATCGCCGGCGCCACCCGCCACCACCTGCTCAGCGCCGACAGCGCCCAAGGCTGCGCCCTGCACCTGGGCCAGCAGCTGCACGCCTGTGGCGGCGGTTTCAGCCTGAGCGAACAACACCCCCTCGGCGGCCAGCCCCTGAAGCTGACCGGCGCCGCGCGCAGCGGCGGTTCCGCGCAATGGGCGGCCAGCCTCGGCTACAGCCTGGCCGGCCTGGGTGGCGCCGACAGCAGCGCGGCCCCGCGTATCGCCAGCCATCAGCCGGCGCTCGCCGGCCAATTCGTTTCGTTCTCGATCGTGGCTTGAAGGAGCTGACAAATGACCGAGCAAACCCAGAAAACCCTGCTTCCCCGTGGCGTGAATGACGCCAACTTCCAGCAAGCCCTGGCCAAATTCCGCAAGCTGCTGGGCGAGGACAACGTCCTGGTCAAGGACGAACAACTGATCCCTTACAACAAGATCATGATGGCCGTGGACAATGCCGAACACGCGCCCTCCGCCGCCGTCACTGCCACCACCGTGGAACAGGTGCAGGGTGTCGTGAGGATCTGCAACGAACACGGCATTCCGGTGTGGACCATCTCCACCGGCCGCAACTTCGGTTACGGCTCGGCGGCTCCCGGCCAGCGCGGTCAGGTGATCCTTGACCTGAAGAAGATGAACAAGATCATCCACGTCGATCCAGAGCTGTGCACCGCCCTGGTGGAGCCGGGAGTGACCTACCAGCAGCTGTACGACTACATCCAGGAAAACAACCTCCCACTGATGCTGTCGTTTTCGGCGCCGTCCGCCATCGCCGGCCCGCTGGGCAACACCATGGATCGCGGTGTGGGCTACACCCCCTACGGCGAGCACTTCCTCATGCAGTGCGGCATGGAAGTGGTTCTGGCCAACGGCGACGTCTACCGCACCGGCATGGGCGGCGTGAAGGGCGACAACGCCTGGCAGGTATTCAAGTGGGGCTACGGCCCGACCCTGGACGGCATGTTCACCCAGGCCAACTACGGCATCTGCACCAAGATGGGCTTCTGGCTCATGCCCAAGCCGCCGGTGTTCAAGCCCTTCGAGATCAAGTTCGAGAACGAGTCCGATATCAGTGAGATCGTCGAGTTCATCCGCCCGCTGCGTATTGCCCAGGTCATCCCCAACTCCGTGGTGATCGCCGGCGTGCTCTGGGAAGCCTCAACCTGCAACACCCGCCGCTCGGACTACACCACCGAGCCGGGCGCCACCCCGGACGCCATCCTGAAGCAGATCCAGAAGGACAAGAACCTTGGTGCCTGGAACGTCTACGCCGCCCTCTACGGCACCCAGGAACAGGTGGACGTGAACTGGAAGATCGTCACCGGCGCCCTGGCCAAACTGGGCAAAGGCAAGATCGTCACCCAGGAAGAAGCCGGCGAAACCCAGCCCTTCAAGTACCGTTCCCAGCTGATGTCCGGCGTGCCCAACCTGCAGGAGTTCGGCCTGTACAACTGGCGCGGCGGTGGCGGCTCCATGTGGTTCGCCCCGGTCAGCCAGGCCCGTGGCAGCGAATGTGACAAGCAGCAGGCGCTGGCCAAAAAGATTCTCAACAAGCACGGCCTGGACTACGTCGGCGAATTCATCGTCGGCTGGCGCGACATGCACCACGTGATCGACGTGCTGTACGACCGCACCAACCCTGAGGAAACCCAGCGCGCCAATGCCTGCTTCCACGAACTGCTGGATGAGTTCGAGAAACACGGCTACGCCGTCTACCGCGTCAATACCGCCTTCCAGGAGCGTGTGGCGCAGAGCTACGGTACCGTCAAGCGCAAGGTGGAACACGCCATCAAGCGCGCCCTGGACCCGAACAACATCCTGGCGCCCGGCAAGTCCGGCATTGACCTCGCCAACACGTTCTAAAAGCAGCAAGGCCTCGCCGAGTCAGCCCGGCGAGGCCTTTTCACGTGCAGGAAACACCATGTTCCACGAACGACTCCTAGTCACCGGCCTGGCATTGGCCTCATCTCTCGCTTTCGCCCAAGGCGACGCCGCCAAGGGCCAGGCCCTGTTCGCCGCCCAATGCGGCTTCTGCCACAGCGTCGAAGCCGGCAAGAACCTCATGGGCCCAAGCCTCCACGGCGTATATGGCCGCACCAGCTCCCAGGCGCCGAGGTTCGGCTACTCCGCGCCACTCAAGGCTGCCGGCCTTGAGTGGAACGACGCCAACCTGGACAGGTGGCTCACCAGCCCGGCCACCCTGCTGCCAGGCAACCTGATGATGTACCCGGGCCAACCCAACCCCCAGGAACGCCAGGACCTGATCGCCTACCTCAAGAGCTTGAAGTAACGGCCCCGCTCGTGGACCTGGCGGCGCACGCCTCTTGGGTACTCTGGCGCCGCCGCAGCCAGTTGGTGGAGATCGCCGCTGGAAACGAGGAGCGCGTTCGCGAGACTGAAACAGCCGGCCGCAAGTTGCGCGAGCTTTCCGGACTGGCGACGCTCCAGGCGCGCTGAGGGCCGTCTGGTCTGGTTACTCATCCCAAGTCAGCGTCCAGCAGCGATTCCCCCAATCCACTGCGCCGTTCAACGCGGCGTTGTACTGCCTGCTCGAAAATGCCGGAACGGCTCTCGATCAGGCTGAACCAGTCCCGCGCGCGGGTGATGCCGGTGTAGACCAGCTCCTTGGTCAGTACCGGGTTGAGGGTATCCGGCAGGATCAGCGCGCAGTGGGCGAACTCCGAGCCCTGGGACTTGTGCACCGTCATGGCGAACACGGTTTCCACCGCTCCCAGTCGACTCGGCAGGATATGGCGCAGTGCGCCGCTGCCATCGTTGCGGGGGAACACCACGCGCAGCACCTGCCTCGGCGGGGCGCCGGGAAACTCGGGTGGTTCCGGCAGGCGCAGGGCGATGCCGATGTCGCCGTTCATCAGTCCCAGGCTGTAGTCGTTGCGGGTCACCAGCACCGGGCGTCCCTCGTACCAGCCATGATCCTGTTCCAGCAAGCCACGACGCTGAAGCGCCTGGGCAATGCGCTCGTTCAGCCCCTCGACGCCCCACGGCCCCTTGCGAACCGCGCAGAGCAGCTGGAACTGGTCGAAGGCCTTCAGCACCTTGCCTGCCCAGGTATCCCATGCGGCCGACTCAGCACCCGGCTCGGGGCGTTCCTGCCGCATCACCTCCAGGTAATGGGCGTAGCCTTGCGGCCTGCGTTCACCGCTGGCCAGGCCATCCAGCAACAGGCGCTCCAAGGCACGGTCCTGTTCACCGGACAGACGCAGTACATGCAGGTCGCCGCTGCCCGCCGCCAGGGTGCTGCGGGCGGTCGGGGCATCCCCGACGTTCACCGCACGGGCCAGGCGGCCGATGCCGGAACCGCTGCCGAAGCGCCGCGAGTGACGCAGCATGACGATGTGTTGGGCCAGCGCCTGCTCGCCTGGCACCAGCGCTGGATCTTCCACCCGCTCGCCGGTCTGGGCCTCCAGCCAGGCGCGTGTACTGGCGCTGTATCCACCCGCCTCCGCCTCCAGGCAGAGATCCCCAAGCACGGCGCCTGCCTCCACCGACGCGAGCTGGTCCTTGTCGCCCAGCAGGATCAGCCGTGCATGGGCCGGCAGTGCATCCAGCAGATTGGCCATCATTTCCAGGTCGATCATCGAGGCCTCGTCCACCACCAGCACATCCAGCGGCAGCGGGTTGCCGGCGTCATGACGGAAATGGCGACTGTCCGGGCGACTGCCCAGCAGGCGATGCAGCGTGGTGACGGTGCTGGGAATCTGCTCACGTACCGCGTCCGACACGGGCAGTGATGCCACCTGCCCGCCGATGGACTCGGTGAGGCGCGCCGCCGCCTTGCCGGTCGGGGCCGCCAGGCTCAGGCGCAGCGGTGCGCCCGCTGCCATTGCGGCCTCCTGCAGCAGCGCCAGCAAACGCACCACCGTGGTCGTCTTGCCGGTGCCGGGACCGCCGGTGATCAAGGTGAAACGGCCCTGGGCCGCCAGGGCGCAGGCGAGCTTCTGCCAGTCGGTGAGGCGTTCACCATCCAGCACGAAGGGTTCGGGGAAAAGCGTAGCCAGGCGCGCGGAAAGGTCAGCCGGCGCAGCGGACGTCGCGCGCAGACGCTCGCCGATGTTGCTCGCCACCCGGCGCTCGTAATCCCAGTAGCGGCGCAGATAAAGACAGGGGCCGCTCAGAATCAGGGGCGCGCCGTCGGCTTCCAGCAGCGAACTGCCGGCGCACGCCGCCAGCCAGTGTTCCGGGGTCAACCCGGCCAGCACCTGGGATGGCAGCAGCGTCGCCAGTTCCGCGTCCTCCCCCTCCGGCGGCAGGGACAGGGTGAAATCCGGATTGGCCAGGGTAGCGGCCAGGTCCAGGCAGACATGGCCCTGCCCCAGCTGGTGGCTGGCCAGGGCAGCCCCGAGGATCAGCAGCGGCGAGGCTGTCGGGTCCAGCTCGGCAAGGAACCGCGCCAGGGCACGGTCCAGCTCCCGCAGCCAGCCACGCTCGCTCCAGGCTTCCAGCAGGGCGAAGAGTTCGTCACGGTCACTCAGCGCCAGCGACAATGTGGGACTCATGCAACGGCCTCCTCAGGCTCGCCCAGGAACAGGGCATCCAGCTGTTCGATCAGTTCGCGCGACGGGCGCGCCAGGTACACACCCGGGCCGGGCGCACGAAGGAACAGGTAGAGCGCGCCGCCCAGATGACGGTCGTAGTCGTAGTCCGGCAGGCGCAGGCGCAACTGCCGGTGCAGGGCCAATACATAGAGGACGTACTGCAGGTCGTAGCGATGGCTGGCCATGGTCGCGGCCATCGCTTCGCGGGTGTAGGCGGCGTCATCGGTGCCCAGCCAGTTCGACTTGTAGTCGGCCACGTAGTAGCGGCCTTCATGCTCGAACACCAGGTCGATGAAGCCCTTGAACATGCCATTCAGGGTGTCGGCGCGCAGCGGCTGGCGAGCGACGCCCGGTAGCTCATGGTGCTGCACCAGCGCGTCGAGGCGCAGCACGTCGACGCGACTGGCCTCGAACCAGAACTCCAGCTCCGGCTGGTACTGCGTCAGCTCCGCCAGGCGTACCGCGCGGCCATCGCCGAGGTGCAGCGGTTGTACCAGCAGCGCTTGCAGCCATTGGTGCAGCGGGTCGATCCACATTTCCAGGCCACGACGACGGCAGCGTCGCGCCACGGCGTCACGCAGCGCCTCCGGGTCAGCAGAGAGCTGGGCGAAGCCTTCCTCGGCGGCCATTTCCAGCAGGCCGTGGAGGAAGGTGCCGGGGTTGGGACCACGAGGGAAACGGTGCAGCCCCTGGGCGGATACCGGCAGCGGAGCCTGCGCCAGCTCGGGATTTTCGTCATCGCTGGAGTTCTGCATGGCCGCGCTGTCCGGCGCCGCGTCGTCGTGGCGGCTCGGCGTCGACAGCGAGCCCTCGTCCCGGCGCAGGGCACTGTAGGAAGCGATCCACCAATGCTCGGCGGCGCGTCGCTCGGGGGTGCGCCAATGGGGCTCGAATTGCCCGTCCTCCAGGGCTTCATAACGCTGTTCTGTCGCTTCCGGGGCCGGCAGCACGGTGCTGCGCGGCGCCGCCGCGAACGGCTCCAACCAGGCGGCAAGCCCCGCACTCTCGGCCAGAACCTGGCCACCACCCAGCAAGTAGCCGAAGGCCGACTCGTGGAGGCGCGACTTCTTCGCGTTGCCGATCTTCAGGTCCGCTACGCCCAGCCAGCAGGCGTGACGGGCGCGGGTCAGCGCCACGTAGAGCAGGCGCAGGTCCTCGCCCAGGCGTTCGCGCTCGGCCTTGTCCAGGGTGTCTTCATCGGCCTTGAGCACCAGCCGGCGGCGCTCGCCGTCGTGCACCTGCAATGGCTTCTTGTCATCCACGGGACGGAAGGCGCAGATGAACGGCAGGAACACCAGCGGGTACTCCAGGCCCTTGGATTTATGGATGGTCACAACCCGCACCAGGGCCTCGTCGCTTTCCAGGCGCAGCACCTGTTCCTCGGCGGCGTGGCCGTCGCCGGCCAGCAACTCGGCCAGATGGCGGATCAGCGCCAACTCGCCATCCAGTTCGGCAGCGGCTTGCTGCAGCAGCTCAGCCAGGTGCAGCAGGTTGGTCAGCACCCGCTCGCCATCGTCACGCCCCATCAGTCGCTGCGGAAGTTCGAAGTCCTGCAGCAGTTGGCGCAGCATCGGCAGCACGCCCTGACGCTGCCAGCGCTGGCGGTAATCGCGGAACTGCATGACGCGGCGTTCCCAGATGCGCTCGTCGAGGTTGAGCTGCTCCAGTTCGGCCAGATCGAGCCCAAGGGTGGCGCTGGCCAGGGCGGCGCGCAGGGGGCGATCCTGGTCCGGCTCGGCGCAAGCACGCAGCCACAGCAGCAGGTCGCGCGCCTCCTGGGCAGCGAACACCGAATCCTTGTCCGACAGGTAGACGCTGCGCACCCCTCGCGCGGCCAGCTCACCACGGATGGCCTGGGCCTCGTTGAAATCACGCACCAGAACGGCGATGTCGCTGGGCTGCAGCGGTTTCAGTGCACCGTCCTTGCTGAAGCCGGCGCGCTGCCGCTGGCCGAGGTCCAGCAGGCGGACGATCTCGCTGGCCGCGCCTGCAGCCAGAGCGGCGAGGTAGTTGCCCTTGGCCACCGGTTCCTCAGTGGCCAGCTGCCAGAGGTTGAGGGCTGGCTGGGCCTCGCCTTCCACGGTCCAGGTTTCCTTGCGGCCCTGGGCCTCCACCGGGATGAACGGCAGGTCGTCGCGGAACAGGAAGGCCCCTGCCCCGCCCTCGCGGTTCTCGGCGCGGCGGAAGACGTCGTTCACCGCATCCACCATGTTCTGGCTGGAGCGGAAATTCTTCTCCAGGTTGTAGTGCCGCCCAGCGGTGGCGCGGCGCGCCCGCAGGTAGGTGTGGATATCCGCGCCACGGAAGGAATAGATGGCCTGTTTGGGGTCACCGATCATGAACAGGCCGCAGTCGTCGCGATTGGCCTCCACCTGGTAGAGGGTGTCGAAGATGCGGTACTGCAGCGGGTCGGTATCCTGGAATTCGTCGATCAGCGCCACCGGGAACTGGTGGCGGATCACCTCGGCCAGACGCGGCCCGTTCTCGCTCTGCAGGGCGGCGTCGAGACGCGTGAGCATGTCGTCGAAACCCATCTCCGCACGCTGGCGTTTCTCCCGATCGAAACGCTGGCGAACCCAGGCGGCGGCGTGGTGCAGTGCAGCTTCGTCCGCGGCGGGCAAGTCGTCGAGCTGAGCCTTGAGGCTGGCCATTGCTTCCGGCGCCGGATGCGCAGGAGGTGTGCCCTTCCAGGCTTCGGCAAGGCCATCGGGGGTCAGACGGGTGAAGCCGGTGCCGAGGTCCAGTCGCGCCTCGTCGCCATCCGCCCACTCCCGCAATTTGTCCAGCCAGGGGTTGTAGTAGCGCGCCTGGATCTTGCGGGCGTCCACGTCCTTGTCGGCCACCGCCTTGTCCAACAGGCCTTGCAGCTCATCGGCCCATGCTCGCCAGGGCGCCTTGAGCGCCACCAGCTCTCGCTCGCGATCCAGCAGGGCTCGTTCCAGCAACTCGCCCAGGGGCTGTGCGCTGGCCGCGCCGTCTTCGCCCAGCAGCGGTCGCAAACGGGCACCAAGGTTGGCCGGAGTGCCCCAGCTGCGCGCGGCCCATTCCAGTGCGACGCCCTGCAGCGGGTAGCAATGCTGCCGCCAGTAATCGCGCACCACTTCGGCCAGCAGTTCGCTGTGGTCGGTTTCCAGGGTCTGGCTGAACAGGCTGCCACTGTCGAAGGCGTGCTCCCGCAACATGCGCTGGCACCAGCCGTGGATGGTGGATACGGCCGCCTCATCCATCCATTGCGCGGCCAGCTCCAGGCGACGGGCGCAGTCGGGCCAGCGGGATTCCGGGAAATCGCCGCGCAGCTCGTCCAGCAGGGGGTCGGATTCGCCATCGCCACGGAACACCGCCGCCGCCTGCACCAGCCGCGCACGGATACGGTCCCGCAGCTCGCGGGTGGCGGCATCGGTGAAGGTCACCACCAGGATCTGCGGCGGCAGCAAGGGCTCGCGAAACGCTGCGTCGTCGCCATGACAGAGGATCAGGCGCAGGTAGAGCGCGGAAATGGTGAAGGTCTTGCCGGTGCCGGCACTGGCCTCGATCAGGCGGCTGCCATGCAGCGGGAACCGCAAGGCAAGGGGGCGTTGGGGCTGACTCATGCCTGCTCCTCCTTGAGGGCAATGGGGTGGCTCTCCAGCAGCGGCTGGTAGAGCCGTTCGCTCCAGGCAGGGAACTGGCCATCGGCGATCAGGGCGGCGTAATCGGGGAACTGCCGGGCGAGGCTGGCGCTGCTGGCTACCTCGCCGGTGATGTTGTAACCGCCCTCATACACGCCGCAGGCCTTGTCGTCGTTGCCGTCTTTCAGCCAGGCCAGGGAAGTCTTCAGTGCCACCGGCAGCGGCGCCTGCATACCGGCGGTCCAGGCCTCCAGCCAGGTGGTGAGCAGCTTTCCGGCATGTTCGGCCGCCAACGGCTCGAAGGCCAAGCTCTGGTCCTCGCCCACCAGTAGCGTGGTGATGGGAGCACCGCACGCTGCCGCCACCACATGCAGTACGTAGGGACGCAACAGGCGATGCCACTTCCAGGTCTTGTCCTTGGCCAGGGCGCTGGGCAGCAGTTCCAGCCGTGCCAAGTGGCCGTCGGCCTGCTGCCGCAGACCACCGAGCCAACCGTCGAGTTGCACCGCGCCCGCGCTGAAGCTCAGTCGCTGCGGCGACTCCACCCGCTCCGGCCACTGCAGGCATAGCCCTTCATAGCGTTGCAGCTGCCCCGGCAGCGGCTCCAGCAGGCTGCTGCGGTACTGCTCGCCGAAACCGGCCAGGGGCAGCACACCGCTGCGCTGCAATCGGTCAGCCGCTTCCACCAGCGCCTGCTGGGTGTCGCCGTTGCGCGCCAGCACGGCAGATTTCAGCAAGTTGTCCTGCAACTGGTAGCGCTCCAGGCCATCGAGGGCGAAGGGTTCGCTGTCCAGCTCGGCTTGCTCATCTTCATCCAGGTGCACTTTCAGTCGACGGGTGAAGAAGCACTTCACCGGGTCGCGCAGAAAGCCCTGCAACAATTCCGGGGTGATCTGCAGACCATCCTCCCAGGCCGGCAGGCAGCCCGCGGCTTCACCCGGCGTTGCCTGACCGTGCAACCGGGCCCACTCGTGGACATAGCTGAACAGCTCCGGCTCGGCGCCGAAGTAACGGCGGCTGAAGGGTTGCAGCGGGTGTTCGGTAGTCAGCGCGTGGAGCAGGTCGCCGCCACCGGCGAGACTCCAGGCGGTGCCGAGGTGGTCGCGCAGTTGGCCGATCAGCACCGACGGCGGCCGCTCGCTGTTGTCACGGATGCTGCGGCCCACCCAGCTGATATAGAGGCGGTCACGCGCCGCCAGCAATGCTTCCAGCAACAGGTAGCGGTCATCCTCGCGGCGAGAACGGTCGCCGGGGCGGTAGTCGCCGGCCATGAGGTCGAAGTCCAGCGGCGTCTGGCTGCGCGGGTAGTCGCCGTCGTTCATGCCCAGCAGGCAGACGTGGCGGAAGGGAATGGCGCGCATCGGCATCAGGGTGCAGAAGTTCACCGCGCCGGCGAGGAAGCGCTGGCTGAGGCGGCCCTGGTCGAGGTCACCGAGCCAGGCCTCGCGTACCACTGGCAGCGGCAGCGGCTCCTGCAGGCCAGCCGCTTCGCAGAGCGCCAGCCAGCCATCGAGGGCGTCGAGCAACTGAGTACGCAGGACTTCCTCGCGATCGCCCTTGGGCAGGAAGAAGGTTTCCAGCAGGCTGCGCAGGCGCTCGCCCCAGACCACCGGAGCGGCGGGCTCGCGCAGCTGCGCCAGCTGGCGGTCGAGGGCTTCCAGCAGGCGGGTCAGCGGGCCGATCAGGGCCGCGTCGAGGCCGCCGATCTCGTCATAGGGCTCGATACCCGCGTACGCCCCGGCGCCGCCCACGGCATAGCCCAGCAGCATGCGGCGCAGGCCGAAGCGCCAGGTGTTCTGTTCCAGCCCCTCGCCCAGACCAAGGGATTCGCGCTGCCGGGCATCCAGGCCCCAGCGGATGCCGGCACCCTCCAGCCAGCGGCGCAGGGTAGGCAGTTCGTCTTCCGAGATGCCGAAGCGCGCGCGCAGGGCGGCCACGTCCAGCAGGTCGAGTACCTCGCTGACACTGAAACGGCTGTCCGGCAATTGCAGCAGATGCTCCAGGGCGATCACCTGCGGGTCTTTGCCGCGCAGGCCCTGGTCAGCCAGGGTAAAGGGGATGAAGCGGGGATCATCGCTGCTGAACTGGCCGAACACCGCCTGGATGTGAGGCGCATAGGTGTTCACGTCCGGCACCATGACGATCACGTCGCGCGGGCGCAGCGTCGGGTCTTCGCTGAAGCAGGCCAGCAGCTGGTCGTGCAGCACCTCCACCTCGCGCTGGGCGCTGTGGGCGATGTGGAAGCGCAGGGTACGGTCCCGCGAAGGTTCCACGGGAGGCCAGGTGTCGCGGGTCTCCTTCAGGGGGCGGAGGTCGAGGATGTCGTTCTGCAACTGGCCCAGCAGGCTGTCTTCCGACGCCGGGCTGAACAGGTCGATGCGCTCGAATTCCTCGCGGTAGCGCTGGGGTTGGTCGTACTGATCCAGCAGGTTGATGTAGTCGCGGCCCTGCTTGCCCCAGGCGGCCAGCAACGGCTGGGCGTGCTGGTGCATTTCCTCCTGGTCGAACAGGCCGATCTGCCCGGCGCCGCCGCCCTTGCGCTGCTGGCGGCGGTACTCATGGCGCAGCAGGTCCTTGTCTTCGACGATGTCGCCCCAGTGGTGCTGGCAGGGGTTGTGCACATAGAGCATCACCTGGCTGAAACGGGCCATGGCGGCCAGTGCCTCCAGCACCTGGGCGGGCAACGAGGAGATGCCGAACACGGTGACGCGGCGCGGTAGGCCGCGCGGCGGCGCATCCAGCTCCCGCAGGCGAGCGACGAAGCGCAGGTGCACACCGACGCGGCTTTCTGCCAGATGCTCCTCGCCCACATCAGCCAGCAGCGCGCGCCACAAAGCCGGCTGCCAGCACGAGGCGTCGTCCAGCTCGCGCTCGCCGCCACGAGAGGTACGCAGGATGTCACGGCCTTCAGCCCAATCCGCCAGCCAGTCGGCGCGGTAGACCTGATACTGATCGAACAGGTCGGCCAGGCGCTCGGCCAATTGGTGGCGCTTGCGCAGGTCGCTGTCATCGGCGAGGAAGCGGCGCAGCGGCGCGAATGCATCATCGGCCAGCAATCCCGGCAACAGGCGCATCAGGCGCCAGGTCAGCGGCGCCTTGTCCAGCGGCGACTGCTCGGGAATGGCGTCGCGCCCAAGCACGCTGCGATAGGCCTGCCAGAGGAAGCGCGCCGGCAGGTCCACGTCCAGCGCCGCGGCGATGCCACAACCGTCCCGCTCGGCCAGCGCCAGCTTGAGCCACTGGGCGATGCCGTTGCTCTGCACCAACAGCACTTCGTTCTCCAGCGGCCGCAGCGGGTAGCGCTTCATCCACTCCACCGACAGGGCACGCAGCTCCTCCAGGTGGTTGCCATGGATAACGATAAGGCCGGGTTCAAGCTCCTGCATGGGTAGGATTCCTGCGTGTGTACCGTAGGGACAATACTGACTGGTAGCTGCGACATCCTGTGTCGTAACCACCCTTCACGGGAAATGAAAAACTGTGGGCGCTGTCGCTCTGGATGCCTGTCTACATGGCAACCGCCGCCGAACCGGTACGGGGCGCATTGATAAACATCACGACCTCAAGCGCACGCAAGGCAGAAACCGGATACCCCATTTTCCGATTGACCGAGGCATGAAAGCCAGGGAACCGCTCATCCTGCCGAAGCTTCTGGAGCCGCGCCAGGTACTTTCCATACTCAGCAGCATTGTTGACGCGGTATTGATGCGGTTCCTACCGATGGATGAATCGGTAGATTCTCGAGTCCCAGATCGCGAAAGCCTCTGGATTCACGAAATGCAGCAGCTTGGACGCGCCAACCACGGAGCGATTCACCAACTGGGCCAGCCGCTCGATCTCATCCTCACTGAGGCAGCCCTCGGCGCTCGCCTTGTTCAGTAGCGCCACACCATTGCGAACATCGAGGGATTCGCTGGCATGAATTTCCAGGATGGTCGGCATCCACCCATAAACCATGTGTGCGCCACACACGAAGTCCTGTTCGTCCAGAACTTGCCGGGATCTCAGCGAAGCGAGTATGTGCGGATAGGCACGAATGTAGGACTGCCTCTGGTCGATCTCGGTCAGCGGTTCAAGCTGGAAAACGTCTTGCATTCCACTGCGTCCTTAAACCGGCTCCAGCCGATAGGTAACGGATGGGTCGGTGAGTTCGAAGAACAGCTCGCCCTCGGACGAGGCTACCGCTGTCGCCGCGGCCCCCCAGAAAGTCGAAGCCGTTTTGAAGAAGTGGCAAACCTCCGCAACCAGGCTGTCCGCATCACGCAGGCCTTCCAGTTCGTCCCGCCCCAGACCCGGCATGAACAGTGGAGCGATCCGCTGCTTCCGAGCAGGGTCCAACGCAACGATCGCTCTGAAAAGTTCCATTTGGCCTCCCTGCTGCACTGGATGAGCCCGCGCATCCTACTATCGACCAGTGGCCAATTGGCACTCACCATCCAGGGTGGACATCTCTGCTGCCCAGCTGCTCCCTGCATCTCACCACTCAACCGCAAGCTTCGCCGGAGCAACCAGGTGGCACTGAAACACTGGCTGCATCGGCCCTATAACGAACCACTGTTCATGGATATTCGTCGCTGTCCCGCCTGGTTGCCTATGTAGACCGCTACGACAGCGGCGTGGCCTGCTCCACCTATTCGGCGGGCCAACCTTTGTGGGAGGCTTGGCGTGGCGCTCCTGCTTGCCACTGAGGGAGCGAGGCACAGACCCAACGTCTAAAGGACTAGCGAATGAGTACTCGTATCGAGATGACGGTAAACCCAGGAGAAGAAGAGCTCGCGGCGATCATTGGGCCCTTGCGGGCGCATAACCGTTCTCGAGCGGGTGATCCGGGAAGGGAAGCAATCGCGCTGCTGGTTCGCGATGAGCACTCCAATGAAATGCTTGGAGGCCTGTACGGGGAAATTTTTTATCGTTGGTTGTTCATCGAGTTGCTGGCCATTCCGGAGCAGACGCGGGGGCAAGGTACAGGCTCGCGGCTGATGAAAATGGCTGAAGACGTTGCGCGTGAGAAAGGCTGCGTCGGCATCTGGCTGGACACCTTTGATTTCCAGGCACCCGGGTTCTATCAGAAACACGGTTTCACCGAGTTCGGTCACCTCGAGGATTTTCCCCCAGGCCACAAGCGTTTCTATTTCCAGAAGCGTTTGGACTGACGTGGGGACCGAGGCTATGCAATGAAGCTCGGTTGCGAACCCGAAATCCAGGAGAAAGCATGGCGCGAGAAGTGAAGGCAGGCATTTATCTGTGCACTATAGCTTTCTCCGCTTATGCACCAATTGCAGAAGTGCTCGCAGTTATTCGAAAGCAGGCTGTATTGACGCTCGCCAACTCTTGAACGCGCACGACTGACTATCTCGTTGCTGGAATATCTGCGCTGCTCCTGAGCTACCCAGATATCGTTGCCATTGGCGAAGTATTCGAGATCAGTCACCTCAACGGGGCCCGCCTTGAATGAAGTGCAGAATCCGGAATAGTGAGCAACTTCGCCATTTCCCAGATATATGCCGTGATGTGCATACAGCTTGCGCGGACTGATCAAGTGCGAGCCTATGGGCAATTTGCTGGCTTCTTGATTGATATCGTCCAGCTTGACCAGGGAACTCGAGGGTCCTCGTGCCGAGAGGGCAGCGCTGCGGGGCTTGGTCAGTGGCTGTTGATGGGCAACGACGGTGGTCATCAGGGCCAGACAGACAAGAACTGCTGAGCGAAGCGATGAGGCGCTGTCCGCAAATTCGTTTATCAAAAGGCTCACGATGAAACCCTCCGAAACCCTTGATGTTTAATGTATCGCTGGGCTCGTGGAGCTTCATTTGTGCGTAAGACTAGATTAATCAACCAATCAATATATCTTCCCGATACCTAAGTATTACGCCAGATACCAAAGTAGAAGGCAGGCGAAAATCTCAATCGCGAATCCAAAGAACGTTCCCAGAGTAAGCAGAAACTCAAGAACTTCCCGTCCACCGTCGGGGGAGCCGGGCGATCACCTCCAGTTGCCCACCCATGGCGTCGATATGGCTGCGCAGGGTGGAGATGTACTGTCGGTGCGCTTCTCCATCTTGGCGATGGCCGGCTGCTGGACATGCAGGACCTCGGACAGCATTTGCGGCTCCAGGGGGCCCCAATCACCCTCCCTCGCCCTGGACCCCCTCCCCCCAACGGCAAACTTATACATACAAATGGGAATGCCAATTGTCTCCAGCCGATCTACCGTTACCCATTGGTAGTCCCAGACAAGTGGCAAGGCGAGTTATGGCTTGGCAACAATGCCCCGTATGTCATGGCAGCCGCACCATTCAGAAGGACGGCCGCACCATCGAGTGCCGCTACTGCCGAGGTCTGGGGCGGGTGTACGACGCCCCCCCGAAGCCGTTTTCCGGTGGGCTGTTGTTCATGACGCTCCTGCAGGTAACGGCGTCCCTCGGGGCTGGCTACCTTGCGACGACTTACACCAAGCACTGGGAGCAGACGCACAGCCTGATCCTCGGTGCCATGGTGGCGATCGCGGTTTACTGGGTGCTGACGCTGAAGATGTTCCGCGATCTGCTCCTGCTCGGTTTGGCGCTGGCGCTCCTGTATCAGCTGTACCAGGTGTGGCTACAGCACAACTGACCCGCCTCCGACCGGGCACGACCTGGCCGCGATCGCCCGTTTTTCTCACCACCGCAACAGTTGCCCCCCTCCTCTCCCCCCGAGTAGTCCGAAACTCCTAGGCCACCTGGGAGTATCGGTCGATGCGCCCACACCCGGCGCTTCCTCATAGTGATGGTCAGTAGTGAACAAGGGTCAACGGTCAGGCCTTGATGACCAACACTGCCGGGGAGAAAGCCATGACTATTACGACAACGGGCAGCCTCACAATCCTTGATGAGACGGCGGGTTTGCAGAACTTCACCGCTACGCCAAGCGAACCTGAAGACTCGAATGACACCGAAATTCTGTTGGCGGCCCTACCCTCGATCTTCTCCAACCGTTTGACCGCACTCCTGGCCGGCACCGCGACGAGTGCGGCCTTGAGTGGGTATACCGGTGCCGCGGGCAACACGGGCAGCAATGCGTTCACCATCAGCGCGGCGCCCGGCGCAAGCATTACCGATGTCAGCTTCGTCGACAGTTCTGGCGCAGCGCTCAATGGACTGGACAGTGGACTGGATACGCTCGATGGCACCAGCATCTTTCTCTATACCGATACGAGCAACAACAACATCCTGCTGGGCCGCGCCGGTGGCGCAACCGGCGCGATCGTGTTCGCTGCCTATATCGAAGAAACCGGATCACCAGTCTCGGGCGGCAAGATCTGGACAGTGGAGTACCAACCGCTCAAACACCCGGACACCACCAATCCCGACGATGCGCTCAATCTGGCGGACAAGGTTTTCATTGGTACCAGTGAGGACCTGGTGTTCAGCCTGGCCAATGCACCCTCCGGGCAAAACCTGTTCCTGATGTTCACGACGGCGACCCCCACCGTTGTCAATGGCAGGATCACGGACCCCACCATCATCGCCACCGGCAAGAACCCCGCCGACCAGTCAGCAGGCGCCAACATAACGACTGGCGACACGATCAATACCAGCCAGGCGGGAGGCCCGACCACCTTCGGCACCAACAATCAGATGATCACGGAACAGGAGGGCATCCGCTTTTCGTTCGTCACCGGCGCCAGGCAGAACGTGACCATTCCCAACCTGGATCAAAACGAAGCCGATCTCGAATCCAACATCGACTTTACCGCCGTCTTCAATGCGCGCGCGGCCAGCTTCGACGTCGTGCAATTGCAAAGCGGCAAGACCGCTCAGGTAAAAATCAGCGCATTCACCACGGCAACCGAATCTGGTGTGGATTTCATCAACGGCTATTCGAACGATACGTCGGTTGCAATCACCAATGTCCGGGTCATCAACATCAGCACCGGGCAAGTGATCGAGAACTCGAACGGCTCGGTGAATGATCCGGGCATTGCCATCACCTTTACGGCTGGTGTTGCAACGATCACCGGCGTCAAGGCCGGCTACAAGATCGAATACACCACAACGGCGGATCACAACCGCGTGCTCGTCGAGAACGGCGCGGCCCTCAACGCCAAGGGCACTAACCACGCCGATTTCGATATCGGTGGCTTCAAGCTGACCCACGTTTCTACTGCGACCGCCGAAATCGGCTCCAAGCTGGTCTTCGAGGACGACGGGCCGTCAGCGAACGGCACCGCCGTGGCCGGCACCGTCGACGAGGACGGCCTGGCCGGCGGCATCGCCGGAGGCACCGGTGACGTGGCTGGCGCGGCGACCGTGGCCAGCGGTAGCGTCACTGGCATCTTCCAGTCCGGTGCCGATGCGCCGTTGACCTATTCCCTGTCCAGCGACACCAGCGGCTTGCCGGCGCTGACTTCGGGCGGCGTGGCGGTGACCTACAGCGTCGTCGGCAACACCCTCACCGCCTCGGCCGGCGCGGTCGACGTGTTCACCTTCAGCCTGACCGCAGCGGGCGCCTACAGCTTTACGCTGCTGAAGCCTCTGGATCACGCGCCCGGCAACGATGAAAACGACATCACCCTCAATCTCGGTTCGCTGCTGCGGGCCACCGATGCCGACGGCGACAAGGTGACCGCGGCTGCCGAGAAACTGGTCATCACCGTTGACGACGACACCCCGACCGCGACCGGTGCCGCCGCAACCGGCACCGTCGACGAGGACGGCCTGGCCG
This sequence comes from Pseudomonas sp. BN414, assembly GCF_029871275.1. NCBI lineage: Bacteria > Pseudomonadati > Pseudomonadota > Gammaproteobacteria > Pseudomonadales > Pseudomonadaceae > Pseudomonas > Pseudomonas sp. BN414. The sequence continues at coordinate 77,679 of NZ_SSOL01000054.1, read as the reverse complement.
GGGGTATCGCCGGTGGCACCGGTGATGTGGCAGGCGCGGCAACCACCGCCAGCGGCAGCGTCACCGGCATCTTCCAGTCCGGCGCCGATGCGCCGCTGAGCTACGCCCTGTCCGGCGACACTAGCGGCCTGCCGCAGACGCTGACCTCGGGCGGGGTGGCGGTGACCTACAGCGTCGTCGGCAACACGCTCACCGCTTCGGCCGGCGCGGTCGACGTGTTCACCTTCAGCCTCACCACAGCGGGCGCCTACAGCTTCACGCTGCTCAAGGCCCTGGATCACGCAGCCGGCAATGACGAGAACGACATCACTATCAACCTCGGCTCGCTGCTGCGGGCTACCGACGCCGACGGCGATACCGTGGCGGCCTCGGCCGAGAAGCTGGTCATCACCGTTGACGACGACACGCCGACCGCGACCGGCGCCGCCGCAAGCGGCACTGTCGACGAGGACGGCCTGACCGGAGGTATCGCCGGTGGCACCGGCGACGTTGCCGGCGCAGCAACCACCGCCAGCGGCAGCGTCACCGGCATCTTCCAGTCCGGCGCCGATGCGCCTCTGAGCTACGCCCTGTCCGGCGACACCAGCGGCCTTCCGCAAACGCTGACCTCGGGCGGGGTGGCGGTGACCTACAGCGTCGTCGGCAACACGCTCACCGCCTCAGCCGGCGCGGTCGACGTGTTCACCTTCAGCCTGACCACAGCGGGGGCCTACAGCTTCACGCTGCTCAAGGCCCTGGATCATGCGGCGGGCAATGACGAGAACGACATCACGCTCAACCTCGGCTCCCTGCTGCGGGCCACCGATGCTGACGGCGACACGGTGACGGCTGCTGCCGAGAAGCTGGTCATCACCGTCGACGACGACACCCCGACCGCCACCGGCGCCGCCGCAACCGGCACTGTCGACGAGGACGGCCTGGCGGGGGGGATTGCCGGTGGCACCGGCGACGTGGCCGGCGCAGCGACCACCGCCAGCGGCAGCGTCACCGGTATCTTCCAGTCCGGTGCCGATGCGCCGTTGAGCTATTCCCTGTCCGGCGACACCAGCGGCTTACCAGCGCTGACCTCAGGCGGCGTGGCGGTGACCTACAGCGTCGTCGGCAACACGCTCACCGCTTCGGCCGGCGCAGTCGACGTGTTTACCTTCAGTCTCACGGCGGCCGGGGCCTACAACTTCACGCTGCTCAAGGCCCTGGACCATGCCGCCGGCAATGACGAGAACGACATCACCCTCAACCTCGGTTCGCTGCTGCGGGCCACCGACGCCGACGGCGACACGGTGACGGCCGCACCCGAGAAGCTGGTCATCACCGTCGACGACGACACCCCGACCGCGACCGGCGCCGCCGCAAGCGGCACTGTCGACGAGGATGGCCTGGCCGGCGGCATCGCCGGTGGCATCGGTGACGTGGCTGGCGCGGCGACTGTGGCCAGTGGCAGCGTCACCGGTATCTTCCAGTCCGGCGCCGATGCGCCATTGAGCTACGCCCTGTCCGGCGACACCAGCGGCTTGCCGCAGTCGCTGACTTCGGGCGGCGTGGCGGTGACCTACAGCGTCGTCGGCAACCTGCTCACCGCCTCGGCCGGCGCAGTCGACGTGTTCACCTTCAGCCTCACCACAGCGGGGGCCTACAGCTTCACGTTGCTCAAGCCGCTGGATCATGCGGCCGGTAACGATGAAAACGACATCACCCTCAATCTCGGTTCGCTGCTGCGGGCTACCGACGCCGACGGCGACACGGTGACGGCTGCTGCCGAGAAGCTGGTCATCACCGTTGACGACGACACCCCGACCGCCACCGGCGCCGCCGCAAGCGGCACTGTCGACGAGGACGGCCTGGCCGGTGGGATCGCCGGTGGCACCGGGGACGTAGCTGGCGCGGCGACCGTGGCCAGTGGCAGCGTCACCGGCATCTTCCAGTCCGGTGCCGATGCGCCATTGAGCTATTCCCTGTCCGGCGACACCAGCGGCTTGCCGCAGACGCTGACTTCGGGCGGAGTGGCGGTGACCTACAGCGTCGTCGGCAACACGCTCACCGCTTCAGCCGGCGCAGTCGACGTGTTTACCTTCAGTCTTACGGCGGCCGGGGCCTACAGCTTCACGCTGCTCAAGGCCCTGGATCACGCAGCAGGCAACGACGAGAACGACATCACCCTCAACCTCGGTTCGCTGCTACGGGCCACCGACGCTGACGGCGACACCGTGACGGCCGCACCCGAGAAGCTGGTCATTACCGTTGACGACGACACCCCGACCGCCACCGGTGCCGCCGCAACCGGCACCGTCGACGAGGACGGCCTGGCCGGCGGGATCGCCGGAGGCACCGGCGACGTGGCCGGCGCGGCGACCGTGGCCAGTGGCAGCGTGACCGGTATCTTCCAGTCCGGCGCCGATGCGCCACTGAGCTACTCCCTGTCCAGCAATACCAGCGGCCTTCCGCAGACGCTGACTTCGGGCGGCGTGGCGGTGACCTACAATGTCGTCGGCAACCTGCTCACCGCTTCGGCCGGCGCGGTCGCCGTGTTCACCTTCAGCCTGACCGCAGCGGGCGCCTACAGCTTCACGCTGCTCAAGGCCCTGGACCATGCGGCGGGCAATGACGAGAACGACATCACCCTCAACCTGGGCTCGCTGCTGCAGGCCACCGACGCTGACGGCGACACGGTGACGGCGGCCCCCGAGAAGCTGGTCATCACCGTCGACGACGACACGCCGACACTGGCATTCGGCAACCTGATGGGGACCGGTACCATCCTTCCCCAATACGGGAACTGGAGCATGGCGGCCGGAGCCGACGGGCTGGGTGCAGCGGGGTTGGATATCTCGCTGGTCAATGGTCAGTTCACCCTTGTCAGGCCGGACAACACGACCACCACCGGGAGCGGCACGCTCACCGAGCTATCGCCCTCACCGGATGCCAATGGCGCGTACCGCTTTGCAGGTAGCCTGACCGGTGATTTCGACAACAACGCGACAACGGCCAATACCACCATCGACTACACGTTGACTGCCTTCGCCAATGGCACCTATGCCTTGGATCTGGTGCAAGGCTTCAGTTCGACGATCGTCCTCAGCAGTGCCGACGGATCACTCGATGCGGGCGGTCCCGACCCTGTCCGCACGTTGCTGATTCCCAAGCAGGATCCGCCGACCATTCCTTCGCCATCCGAGGAGATTGTGTTCTTCGGCGTAAACGCGGGCACGACCGCAGCCCAGGTATTGAGCGCCATCGTGCAGGGAGCGCCCGACCTCACAGAAGCGCAGATAGAAGCTGGCGGGTTCTCGTTCCTCGGCACAGCGGACGTGAACGTCAGCACATCCGGCATCGGCGTCGGCAACAACAACCTGGATGGAAACGGGACGGCCGGCATCAATAGCGGCGACGAGAGTTTCGTCATCAATCCCGAGACCTTGCTGACGGCCATGAAGGTGTTCATCGACAACACGCTGCAGGGTTACAACCCGGCCACCGAAGAGCTGTATTACAGGATCTTCTTCGAGGACGGCACGAGTTCGGCCCAGACGAAGGTTCTTGCCGCTGACCTGGTCTCCGAGGCAGGAAACCAGAAGTCCTTCCTCGTCCAATGGGATGGCGCGAAGATGATCGACGCTGTTCAGCTCACGATGGGCCTGGGCGTGATCAAGGTGCCGGTGATCCAGTTCATCAAGCAGGTCGAGAGCATGGCCAACGATATCCAGTTGGCATTCAACGCAACGCTGACGGACAAGGATGGGGACACGGCGACAAGTACGCTCGACGCCAATCTGTTTGCGAACGACCCGAACGACCCGCTCTTCGACTACAGGATGGCTGGCACGATCGGTGAGCAGGATGCCTTCAACGTCGATCTGTCGGCCGCCGAGAACCTGTACCAGGTCAACGGCTTCGATGCGGGGCCGAGTCTGCGAGACAAGCTGGTGCTCATTGGCGATGCGGGCGCCGTGGTCCAATCGATCGATAACACCGGTGCAAACAGCATCGTGACGATCGACGAGTCAGGCGCACAAAACACGACCATCACCGTGGTCGGGGTCGACCTCCTGAACACCGACATCATGTTCGGCAGCGCCTGACACATCAGCGGTGTGAAAGGACGCGGGGGTGGCATGAAAACCACCCCCGTCTTTTCTGCAGATCCCCGCGCGAGCCCACCCGCCATCGCATGAGACCGCTAAAAGTGAACGACCTGACTCCCGCAAGGGAGCCAGGTCATTTTCATTGGGGAGGTCGGGTCGGAAGGATCAGTCCATTTCCACCCAGGTGGAATCCGGCGGCTCGCCGCCGCTGGTGAGACCGTGCTTCAACGCGTACATCAGCAGGTCGACGCGATTGATGAGGTTCAGCTTGTGATAGATGTTGCTGAGGTGGTTGTGCACCGTGTGCTCGCTGATACCCAACCGCGCGGCGATGCACATGTACTTGGCGGACGGGTCGCCCACGATGGCGCGAATCAGCTCTCGTTCGCGCAGGGTCAGCTGCGAGTACCTCGCGCGTTCCGGATCGCCATTCACGCGCACCTTCCCGGCTGCGGAATAGCCGGATAGTCCGCCGGCCCAGGCTCTGTCCAGCCCGATGTCGCGGTGGTGGACCTTGATGATGGCGCGGATGATCGACTCCGTCGGATCCTCCGCCAGCACGACGCCACGGGCGCCGGCTTCTATCGCCCGGGCAACGGGAACGGCCTCGTACAGTCCCTTGAGCAGCAGCACTTTCATGTCGTTGCTGCGGGTGAGTAAGGAAATGACGTCCAGCGGGTCCAGTGCATCCGGGAAGAAGCTGAAGAAGATGACATTCGGGCGCAGCTGATCGGCACAATCCAGCGCGTGGGCATAGCTACTGGCCTGGCCACACACTTCCATCCGTGGTTTTCTGGCATTGATCAAGTCGTGGAGACCCATCAGGACGAGGGGACGACAATCGATCAGCATCACGCGTATCGGTTGAGTGCGGGATTGCATTTACATTTTTCGCCCCCTGACAGGTGGACTCGTCGTGCGGGGTCGCGCGGACGGATGGCCTTTGTTGTATAGGGGGAATAAGGGGCAGATGGCCAGCAGCTTCAGACGTCGCGTTGAGTTGCCGGGATAAGCGGCAATCGGTCCTTCCACGCCGACGAACGGGCGTTTTTCCGTCAGTACTTGGCACGCGGGTGTGGCTTTCAGTTGGCGCCTCGACTCATACGTAGGGTGCGCCATGCGCACCGGCACCGCGACCCGCTGGCGACATAAACGAAGCCCCTGAAGACCGAACGATCTCCAGGGGCTTCGCCTTTTTTGCGGTTTGGCGGTTATCAGGCCTCGAGGTCAGTGGACAGCGACAGCTCCCTCCAGGCCGCCACTTCACCTTCCACCAGGCTGTGCTTGTCGGCGATTCGCTGCACCGCGTCGCTGCCCAGGGCGAGGCGCTGCGGCGGATTGGCGGCATTCACCAGTGTCAGGATGGCCCCGGCGAACTTGCTCGGGTCACCCGGCTGGGCATGGTTGGCACCCTCGGCGAAGCGGCGTATGGCGCCCACGGTTTCGTCGTAGTCCGCCAGTTCCAGGGCGGTTTTCACCAGGGATTGCTCATCGAGGAAGTCGGTGCGGAAGAAGCCCGGCTCCACCACCGTGACCTTCACGCCCAGCGGCGCCAGTTCCTGGTGCAGCGCTTCGCTGATGCCTTCCACAGCGAACTTGGTGGAACCGTAAACACCCCAGCCGTAGTAGGACTGGTAGCCGCCCAGGGAGGAGATGTTGATGACGTGACCGGAACGTTGGCGGCGCATGTGCGGCAACACGGCGCGGGTGACGTTGAGCAGGCCGAAGACGTTGGTGGCGTAGATGCGCTCCACTTCCTGCGCGCTGGTTTCCTCAACCGCACCGAGGATGCCGTAGCCGGCGTTGTTGAGCAGCACGTCGATGCGACCGAAGCGCTTGATGCCCTCTGCCACCGCCTCATGGGCCTCGCTTTCGCGGGTCACGTCCAGGCGCACGGCCAGCAGGTTGGGATGGTCGCCCAGGCGGGCAATAACGTCTTCCGGCTTGCGGGCGGTTGCGATTACCGCATCACCGGCCGCCAGGGCCTGTGCTGCGATGAGGGCGCCGAAACCACGGGAAGCTCCAGTAATCAACCAGGTACGCATAGCAACTCTCCTGTGTGGAACCCGCACCGCGCGGGCTTTCTGTTCGAGTTGTGTTCACTCTATGGCCGGAGAACTCTTGTGATAATCCCAATAAAATTGCATGAGCCTGTGAGCCTGATTCAGCAATTGAACATGTAGGAGCGAGCTTGCTCGCGAACATCCCGAGCACCCTCTTTCGCGAGCAAGCTCGCTCCTACGGCAACTCCGGCAAGGGAATCGCGAGAGCGTGACATTGCTGGCAAGCGCGCACCGGGCCGGCGGCGTGTATGGCCTGCACCCGTTCCAGGTGGCAGCCACGGCAGAGCTGGTGGAAATCCTCTTCGATACGCACCGCCAACGCGGGCGACTTCTTGTGGCAGAACAGGCAGGTGCGGTCGCCGGACGGTGGCGCCGGCGAGCGGTCTGCATAGTCGTGATGGCAGGTCAGGCAATTCACCTGGCCATGCACGCCGTGATCGAAGTTCAGCGGCAACAACGGGCGCTGCCGTACCAGTTCGGCATGCCCCTGGGCGAGGCCGTAGCCCAGCAGCGCCAGGAGCCCGAGGCTGGCCAGCAGGTAGAGCCATCTCATAGCGGCAGGTCACTGTTGGCCAGCAGGGCGAAGCCCCCGGCCAGGCACAAGGCGAATACCAACAGGCCGGCGCAGAGGCGGCTGGCGAAAACGGCTGTGTTGCGCCTCCTGCGCCCGTCGACGGGGGCCAGGGGCCTGCGCGGCAGCAGCGGCCAGAACAGCGCACAGACGGTGATTACGCCCCAGAACACAGCCTTCCAGCGCGTTGCGGTGTAGAACCCGGCGCCGATCACGTGCACTGCCAACAGCACCAGCAGCACGGTGCTGATCCCGTAGTGCCAGCGACGAAAACGCAGGTGATGACGCCACAGACGCTGGCGTATGGCGGGCAGGCTGATGGGCACCAGCACCAGCAGCAACAGGGCCGCGAGCGTGCCGGAGAGCATGGGCAAGGAAGCCGAGGGCAGCAGGTATTCCACCACCAGCGGTTCGTCCACCAGCAGCAGGCCGACGTGCAGAAGCAGCAAGAACAGCGCCGCGTATCCCAGGTCGCGGTGCAGGACCATGAAGAACTTGCCGTCGAAGTACGGCCGCGACATCGGCCGGCCGCTGTAGGCGAACAACAGCAGGAGGATCACCCCGCCGAGCAGGCCGGCGGCATTGGCGAAGTCCCAGAGGGGCGCGAGACCGGGCATGGCGTCGACCAGCAACACCAGCACGAAGGGCAGCGCATTGAGGATGGCCAGGCGCAATGTCAGCGCGACCATGCACTCCTCCTTGGGCATCCACCCGGCACAAGACGCTGAATTCAACCCGGAGGATTCTCTCAGCCACTGGCAGGCGTGGCCATCGCCTGCCTGCCAGTCTCGTTGCTGTGGATGCCAAGGTGCCCGGCACGCGCCGGGCAGGTGCGTTACTTGAGCAGCCCCTCGTCTCGCAGGGCTTGCTGCACGGCGGGCTGCTCCAGCCATTGCCGTTGCAGGCGGGCGACATTGGTCAGGCCATCGAAAGGTGCACCCAAACGCGTCAGCCAGGTGGCGAAGACGCCGAGGTAGATGTCCGCCAGGGTGAAGCGTTCACCCACCAGCCAGAGACGGCCTTCCAGATGCCGCTCGATGTGCTCGAACGCCTTCAGCAACTGCACCCGCGCCTGCTCTCGGATGCCGGGGTACGCGGCCTCGTCGGCGGAATAGCGCTCCGGGCGGTTCAGCGGGCGGAACGATGCGGTGTGAACCTCGGCCGCGAGGTAACCGAGCCAGCCCTGGATCTGCCCGCGCTCGGCACTGCCAGCCGGAGCGAACAGCGAAGTGCCGGGAACCTGGTCAGCCAGGAACGGCAGGATGGCGCTGTTCTCGGTCAGCACGGTGCCGCCATCCAGTTGCAGGGACGGCACGCGGCCCAGCGGGTTGATCGCGTGAATCGGCGAATCCGCGACACGCAGCGCGACCTTTTCGATCTGGAACGGCAACCCCAGTTCGCGCACGGCGATGTGGGAGGCCAGCGAACAGGCGCCGGGGGCAATGAACAATGTGGTCATGGTCGATCTCTCCTTAGAAGGGCCGGCTGCCGGCCAGGCTGATGCGTTTCAGGCGGCGCCGCTGGGTCGCCGGGAAGCCGTTGCGCGCATGCAGCGTAGCCTGGTTGTCCCAGTACACGATGTCGCCCACTTCCCAGCGGTGGGTGTAGGAGAAGCGCGGGTCCTTGAGGTGCTCGCGCAGACGGCCGATGAGTTCGATGCCCTTGTCCGGGGCGTAGCCGGGGATTTCCACTTCTGTGTGCACGCCGAGGTAGAGCAGGCGCCTGCCGCTCTCCGGATGGGTGCGCACAAGCGGGTGCTCGGTGCCCTGGATGGGCTCGATGTCCGGCGTGCGGTAGGTGATGCCGAGGTTGTAGCCGTCACGCAGCCGCACGAAGGGGTTGTAGTTGATCAGCTTGAGGCCATCGATCTCGCGGCGCGTATTTTCGTCCAGCGCGTTATAGGCCAGGGCCAGGTTGGTCCAGGTGGTTTCGCCGCCCTCCTCCGGCACCTCCAGCGCATAGAGCAGCGAGCCGGCCGAGGGAGTGGGTGTCCAGTGGTGGTCGCTGTGGGCCGGCAGGGCGATGTTGCTCAGCTCACCGTCCTCGGTGTTGGCCACCTTGACGATGTCGGGCGCCTTGCCGTCTGTGCCCGAAGACAGCACCAGGTAATCCGGATGGGGCTGGAACACCGAGCCGAACCAGGAGGTGAAGCGCAGGTATTGCGCGTCATCCAGTTCCTGGTCCTTGAAGATCAGGATGTGGTGGTCACGCAGGGCTTGTTTGAGGGCGAGGATCTGCGCCGCAGTCAGGTCGCGGCGGCCATCCAGGCCACGGATCTCGGCACCCAGGGGCGCAGCGAGGGGTTCGATGCGCAGCCCGTCGAGGGGCTGGCGCAGGGCGGTGACGACAGTGCTCATGGGGTTCTCCTTGGTCGCGGATCAGAAGTCGTAACGGAGGGACACGCCGGCGGTGCGCGGCTGGCCCACGGAAGCGGTATAGGCGCCGTTGCTGAAGGCGAAGGCGGTCAGGTAGTAGTCCTTGTCGAAGGCGTTGCGCACCCAGAGCGAGGTGTCCAGCAGGCCGTCGCCGAGGTCGGCACGGATGCCGGCGGCGAAGTTGGCCAGGCCGTAGCCGTCGATCTTGGAAAGCTCGGAGTTGTCCAGGGTGCCTTCGGCTTCGGAGCGGTAGGAGTAGCTGGCATTCACATAGGGGCGCAGGCCATTGCCGGTCTGCCAGGTGTATTCACCGTTGACGTTGCCGATCCAGCGGGAGGCGCCCACGACCCGTTCGCCGGTGAGGTCGCACTTGGCGGTGGGGGTCACGGTGTTGATCTCCCCAGGGCACGGGGCGTCCTTGAAGCTGAGGTAGGTGACGTCGTTGAACGAGCCGTTGGCGTTCAGGGTCAGGCCGCGCAGCGGTCGCCAGGTGGATTCGAACTCCACGCCACGGGAACGCACGCTGCCGGCGTTGGCCAGTACCGATACGGGTGTCAGCGACGAGGCAGTGGTGGTCAGGGTGGTGGCCTGGTAGCCGTGGATGCCGGTCCAGAAGATGTTCGCGTTGAACAGCAGGCGGCCGTCGTCGAGGGTGCTCTTGAAGCCCAGTTCGGCGTCGTTGGCGCGCTCGGGGCCGACGATCAGCGAGTCACTTCCCAGCCCCGCCACCGGCGCCACCAGGTTCACACCGCCGGACTTCTCACCGTGGGCCAGGCTGGCGTAACCGAGCAGTCCATCGCTGACCTTGTAGCTGAGGCTGAGCAGACCGGACGGCGCGGCGTTATGCAGGCCGAAGTCGCCAGTATCCAGCGCCCCCAGCTGCGCTTGCCGCGCGGCCGCCAGCGCTCCGGTCAGGGGCGCGCCGCCCTCGGGCGCGAAGCGGTGCAGGCGGGCCTGCTTCTCTTCGTAGGTGCCGCGCAGGCCGAAGGTGAAGTCCAGGCGATCGGTGATGTGCCAGTTGCCCTGGCCAAACAGGGCGAAGCTGTCGGTTTCGATCTTGCCGTTGGTCTGGGTGGATACGTTGTTGAGGAGATTGCGGTTCACCCCGGTGAGGTAGAGGTCGGCGAAGGGGCCGTATTGGGTGCGTGTGTTGTTGCCAAGGTTCTGGTTGAACAGGTAGGCGCCCAGCACATAGTCGAAGGCGCCGCCGGTGGGTGAGGCCAGGCGGAATTCCTGGGAGAACTGTCGGTCGTGGACTTCGACGCCGCTGTCGATGATCGCCGAGACATCGGTGAGGTCGGCATCGTTGTGCGGAACGAAGTGCCAGTAGCGGTAGCCGCTGATCGAGGTGACGGTGTAGCCGCTGTCCAGGTTCCAGTTGGCTTCGATTGACGAGCCGCCCTGCCAGACATTCACCGATTGAACGGAGTCGATGTTCACCTCGCGCTTCTTCACATCGAGCTGCGGGTTGGCACCGATCAGCGCGGCACGCTGGCGGAAGCGGTCCGACACGCCATACAGCGCCCACACGCCGTTGGTGGAGTCCTCCTGGTTGTAGTCGGTGATCCAGCGCAGGCTGAAATCTTCGTTTGGCTCGAACAGCAACTGGCCGCGCGCGCCCTCGCGCTCGCCGCCGACGAAGGTGCGGCTGTCATGCTGGTTGTCGATATAGCCGTCTTCGCGGGTGCGGTAGAACGACAGGCGCCCGGCGACGGATTCGGCCAGCGCCCCGGAAACCGAGCCTTTTCCCTGGAAGTAGCCGCGCTCGCCGCCGGACAGCTGCAGGCTGCGCTCCGGGGTGAAGGTGGGCTTGCGGGTGCTGATGTTGATCACCCCCGCGGTGGTGTTCTTGCCGAACAGCGTGCCCTGGGGGCCGCGCAGCAATTCCAGTTGCTCCACGTCGAGCAGGTCGAACACCGCCATGCCCGGACGGCCGAGATAAATGTTGTCCAGGTAAATGCCGGCGCTGCCTTCCAGGCCATCGCTCGCCGGGTTGTTGCCGATGCCACGCACCGCGACGCTGGACTGGCGCGCATGGATGTAGGCGACGTTGACGCTCGGCAGCACCTGCTGCAGGTCCTGCACCTTGTAGACCTTCTGCGCCTCGAGGTTGTCGCCGCTCAAGGTGGTGATGGGCGTCGGCACCTCTTGCACGTCTTCCTCGCGGCGTCGGGCGGTGACGGTGACCTTCTCCAGCGCCGTGTCCTCCTTGGCGGTGGGTTTGGCGGCGGACTCTTCAGCATGGGCCGGCGCCAGCAATCCGCCGAGGGCGAGCAGCAGGGTCAGGGCGTATTCGGGGGTGGTCAGGCGTTGCAGGGCCAGTGGCCTGGCGATGCGAGCGAGAGAGCGGTATGGCATGTGCGTGCTTCCTGTGCAAAGGCCCGGGCAAAAGCGGGCCGCATCGCGCAGTCGGCGCGACGTTGGAATGAGTCGAGGTGGTTCCGGGAGACCCGCGCCGTGGGCGCGGCAGGCGGTCAGCGACAGCGATGCCCGGTCATGGACGGGACAGGTGGTGCGGCGGATCTGTTCATGGTCTCCCCCGAAGGCTGCAAGGTCATATTCTTATTCCTTTAAAATATACTTATTTAATTTAAAAGGTCGTTACGGAATAAGAGCCTGCATTAAAAACCAGCCCAGGAGCGGGAACAAATGCCTTGTTCCTATATTTTCGATGCCGGGAGTGCATGGGGGATTTGGGAGGCCTGCGGCCTCCTTCGCGAATGAATTCGCTCCCACAGGGATGTGCCGAAGCGGGGGCCGTGCGTAGGGTGGATGACGTTCTTTTCATCCACCATCACGGCGCGCGGCCGGACGCCAAAGGTGGAAATGAAGAGCGATTTCCACCCTACGGGGCCGCTGCGCGCCCCTTGGCGAATGAATTCGCCCCTACAGGGACGCCCGCACGGACAGCCCCCTCTCCCTTCAGGGAGAGGGTTGGGGAGAGGGGCTTTTGTAGGTTGGGCAGAGCGCAGCGAAGCCCAACGAGGTCGGCCGCCGCTCCTACAGTCAGCCAGCCAATCAGCGCGAAAGGTGGCTGGAGAACTGGCCGATGGCGCTGACGACGCGTTGCGCGCCGTCCTGGATTTCGACGATGGCGTTACCCGCCTGACCGGACAGTTGCAGGCCCAGTTCGGCCTGCTCGCGACCACGGTCGATCATGGCGACGGCGCGTTCGGCCAGTTGTTGGTTCTGTTCCACCACCTTGGAGATTTCCACCGTCGCCGCACTGGTGCGCGAGGCCAGTTGGCGGACCTCGTCGGCCACCACCGCGAAGCCACGTCCCTGCTCGCCGGCACGGGCCGCTTCGATGGCCGCGTTGAGGGCCAGCAAGTTGGTCTGGTCGGCGATTCCGCTGATGCTCTTGACGATGGCACCGATGACCTGCGACTGCTGGTCCAGCGCCTCGATGCCCTGAACCGCCTCCTGCATACGGGTGGCGAGCTCGCGCATCACCTCCACCGTCTGCTGCACCACGGCGGCGCCGCGCTGGGCGCTGTCGTCGGTGCCCTTGGACGTCTCGAAGGCGATGCTGGCGGCCTCGGCCACCGCCGCCTCGCGGTTGACCTGCTCGGTGATCACGGTGGCGAACTTGACCACTTTGTAGAGACGGTCGTGGGCGTCGATGATCGGGTTGTAGGAAGCCTCCAGCCAGACGATGCGGCCATATTTGTCGATGCGTTTGAAGCGGTCGGCAATGTATTCGCCGCGACGCAGTTTGTCCCAGAAGGCCTGGTACTGCGGCGAGTTGTATTCCTCCGGCTCGCAGAACATGCGGTGATGCTTGCCGCGAATCTGTTCCAGGCTGTAGCCCATGCCGTCGAGGAAGCGGTCGTTGGCCGTCAGCACCTCGCCCTTGAGGTTGAACTCGATCACCGCCGTCGAACGCTGCAGGGCGTTGATCAGGTTCTCGTGCTCGCGGGAGGTCTCGATGGTGCGTGTGAGGTTGCTGGCGTAGAGGGAAAAGCGCTGCAACTGGCCGGTGCTGTCGCGCAGCGGTTGCAGGATGCAGCGCAGCCAGGCCTCTTCACCGTCGCCACGCAGCAAGCGCACCACTCCCGCCAGGTGCTCGCCACGGTCCAGCGCGGTTTTCACCTTCAGATGGAAGTCCAGGCCGCGAACGTGTTCGGGGATCATCTCCAGCAGGTTCTTGCCGAGCAATTGGTCGGCGCGGTAGAGCATCTCCTGTTCGAAGTTGCGGTTGACCGAATCGATGCGGCCACGCGCGTCGAGGTAGAGCGCCAGCATTTCTTCATCGAGGCTGTCGCGCACCTGCTGGATGGAAGACAGCTCTTCGCGCAGGCTGAGCAGTTCCTGTTTCAAACGGGAGTTGAACATGTCGGGGCTCGGGGGAGGTGATTACGCAGGGAGGTATTTCCTGCATCGGCTGCGCGGGCGGCTTCTTTAGGCTCTGGGTATCCCCTCGCGACCACCGGGAGGGTGATTGCGAAATGTGTCGGGAGGGAGGCGGCCTGGCTGGCCGGCAGAGGATCGCTGGCGCGCGATGAAGATGGGTGACATCCGTGTCTGATCGCATTCTGCCATTAGCTAATCAGGCGGCGCTACAGGTAAAAACAATTCTCGTTACCCATGACGGGAGTGACGGAAGGTTTCCGCGTCGTCGAGGGTGGTGTCGAAGAGCGGATCGTCCGGATCGCGCTCCAGGACCAGGTCGACATAATCCGGGTCGACCAGCCAGCGCGGAAAGTCCGCCAGGGCCTTGTTGTCACGTCTATGCGTGTCGGTATTGCGCTCGCTGCTCATGTGAACCCCTTCAAAACCAACGGCTCGTATTCATTGGAACGGCGTGCACGCCGTTTCGTTTCTGCCAGTCATCCGCTGCCTCAGTGCTCGCCCGGCCCGTCGCCACCGTCGACGAACAGGTGCTTGCGATCATCCTTGGCGCCGGCGCCAATCAGCATCTGCGCCTGGTCCTCGCTGATCACCGCATTGCCATCGACACAACGGATCACCGACGCGCGCAGGTCCTCATCGGTATTGACCACTATCTGGTGAATCGGCAGCTCGATCAGCCTGCCATTGAGTTCCAGGGTGCAGAGGTCACGGTCCAGGTCGATGCTGACAGTCATGTCGGTGTCCTCGGGAACGGGGCATATGCCGGTAGAAGCGCGAGGAGGCAGCGAAGTTCAGGGAATCTGATCGGAGGGCGGCGGGCCTGGGCGCTCGCGGCACCCCGGATGCGAAGGCGCCAGCCCCTTGCGGAGCTGGCGCCTGGAATAAGAAAGCGGGGCCGGTGTGAGGGCACCGAACCCCGGTGGACGATGCGGCGATGCGAGCAGGATCGCAGCCCGGCCACAAGGATCTCCTCCTCCCGTATTGGCGAGAGGGAGTGCTAGGGAACAGTGACGCCCGTGGGCGTCGGGGCCTGATGGCGGATCAGTGACGGCGATCCGGCCGGATCAGGCCCAGTTTTTCGATTCGGTAGCGCAGCATGTCCCGCGTCAGCCCCAGCAGGCGGGCGGACTTGGTGACGTTCCAGTCGGTCTTGTCGAGCATGCGGATGACCATTTCCCGCTCGGCCTCGGGCTCGGCGCCATGACCGTCGCCATTGCCGTTGCCATGGGTGCGGTAGTGGGCCGTTGTGTCCTCCACCAGGCTCGGGCAGATATGCAATTGCGCGGCGGTGATCAGGTTCGCCTGGGCCAGCAGCACGGTCTGCTCCAGCATGTTGCGCAGCTCGCGCACGTTGCCCGGCCAGCTGTAGCTCTGCAGCACATGTTCGGCCTCGGCGGAGAACTGCAGGCCGGGCTTGCCGTAGCGCTTGCCGTGCTGCTTGAGGAAATGCCGGGCCAGCAGCAGGACGTCCCCCTCGCGCACATACAGCCGCGGCACGCGAACGGAGATGATGCGCAGGCGGAAGAACAGGTCGCGGCGGAACTTGCCCTGCTGGACCATCTGTTCGAGGTTGCAGTTGGTGGCGCTGATGATGCGCAGGTTGACCTTGCGTTCCTTCACCGAACCGATGCGGCGGATGGTGCGGTCTTCCAGCAGCTTGAGCAGCTTGGCCTGGAGCACCAGGTCCATCTCGCCGACTTCGTCGAGAAACAGGGTGCCGCCATCGGCCGCTTCCACCAGGCCCAGGCGACGGTCCTTGGCATCGGTGAAGGCGCCCTTCTCATGGCCGAACAGCTCGGCCTCCAGCAGGTGCGCGGGAATCGAGGCGCAGTTGAACTCGACGAAGGGGCCACGGCTGCGCGCGCCGTCGAAATGCAGGGCGCGGGCGATCAGTTCCTTGCCGGTCCCGGTCTCGCCTTCGATCAGCACCGCAGGCAGCTCGGCGTCGGCCATGCGGCTCTCGGCATCCAGCAGCTGGCGCACCATGGATTTGACTTCCATCATCGCCGGCGACTCGCCGATCAGCGCCGCCAGCCCGGCATCCTGCGCCGCGCGGCTCTGGTAGAAGTCCAGCTTGTGCTCCAGGCGCTGGGCGTCCAGGGCCTTGTCCAGCAGCAGCTTGAGCTCGGCCAACGCCACCGGCTTGGTCAGGTAGTGGAAGGCGC
Organism: Pseudomonas sp. BN414; assembly: GCF_029871275.1. Classification (NCBI taxonomy): domain Bacteria; kingdom Pseudomonadati; phylum Pseudomonadota; class Gammaproteobacteria; order Pseudomonadales; family Pseudomonadaceae; genus Pseudomonas; species Pseudomonas sp. BN414. Next base: position 62,073 of record NZ_SSOL01000054.1, on the reverse strand, counting down.
CGGCTTTCATCGCCTGTACGGCGTCTTCGATGTTGCCGTAGCCGGTCATCATGATCGGTTTTATCTGCGGCGCGCGGTTGCACACCTCGCGGATCAGTTCATGGCCGCTCATGCCCGGCAGCGAGTTGTCGGTGAGCAGCACATCGGGCACCTGATCCCGCAGCAGCTCCAGCGCCTCTTCGGCCGAATGGCACACCAGGGCCTCGAAGTTCTTGCGCTCCAGGTAGGTCTGGATGTTGCCGGCCAGCAGCTCGTCGTCTTCGACTATCAGTACGCTGTGTTCCATTACATGCGCCCCCCAGCGACCTTGAAGTTCAGGCAGATGCGGGTGCCTTCGCGCTCGCGGCTGGTCAGGCTGACCTTGCCGCCGAAGCGCTCCATGATCCGCTTGACCATCACCAGGCCCACGCCCAGGCCGCCCTGCTTGGTCGTGTAGTAGGGCTTGAAGGCCATGGTTTCCTGCTTGCGCGTCATGCCCTGGCCGGTATCGGTGATGGCCAGCAGCAGGCGCTTGCCGGTGCTGTCGGGCTTGACCTCGATACGCAACAGGCCGCCGTTGGGCATGGCTTCGATGGCGTTGGCGAACAGGCTGTTGAGCACCTGCGCCAGCAGCACCTTGTGGCTGACCACCGCCGGCGCCGCTTCGGCATGGAACTCCACCCGCACGCCGGAATGACGGATCTGCTGGTCGAAGCCGTGCAACGCCTCGCTGATTACCGCCACCGGTTCCACCGCTTCGGAGTCACCGGACAGCGGCCGCGCCGAGATCAGCAGTTCGCGCACCCACTTCGACATGCGGTCCACCTGGCTGATGATGTCCGCGACGTTCTTGCGCACCGGCGGGTCCACCAGTTCCTGTGCCAACTCGGCGCTGGAGCGGATCGCCGCCAGCGGATTGCGCAGGCTGTGAGCCACGGCGGAAGACATCTCGCCCAGGGCGACGAAGGTTTCGTTGGCGATCAGTTGGCTCTGTTGCTGGGCCAGCAGGCCCGAGGCGCGGCGCACGATCCAGAACAGGCCGAAGTAGATCAGCCCGCCGCCGATGGCGGTGGCCAGCCAGATCAGCACGAAGCCACGCTGGATGCGCTGCACCAGGTCGCGGGGCTCCTTGTAGATTTCCACCACCGAGGCCACGTTGCCCTGGTCGTCCAGCAGCGGGATGTAGTTCTCGATGAACAAAGTGCGCGGGGCACGCAGGAACTTCTGTTCGGCGCGTCCACCCGAGACCTCGTCATAACTGGCGGCGACCTGCGCGGGCGAGGAGAAGGCTTCTTCCAGTTCGTCGTGTCCGCTCATGTCCTTGCCCACCAGCGCCGGGTTGGTGGACCAGACGATCACCCGGTCGGCGCCGTAGATATTGGCCAGCAGGGCATCGGGCAGCATGGAGATGTGATCGAGGAATTCGCTGCGGGCCCGCTTCCGCGCTTCCAGCATGTGCTGCGGATGGTGCCCGTCCTGGCGGGCGTCCAGCAGCTCGCCCATGGTCATGCTCGACGGCAAGGCCACATGGCGGATTTCGGCCGAGGCAATCGACTGGATGAACTGCGAGCTGAGCATCGCGTCGCGCTCGATGCTCTCGGTGACCACGAAGCGCGTCGAGATGATGCCCAGGCCGATGGCCACACTGGCGATGACCACCAGGCTGACCAGCGAGAACCAGCGCAGCAGGTTGAATTGCGGTGGAGGCGTATCGCCGGTCTTGCCGATCGCATACCTATCCCAGATCACCGACAGAGCGCTCATGGAAGCCTTCCTATGCGTTGCGTGATGGGTTCGGCCCGTCGTGCCAACCGGGCGGCCTTGGACGCTTGTACCGGTGCATAAACCAGGCCGGTTTTACCCATCGCGGCTGAAAGCCCCGCCCCATGCGGTTTCCCCAGGTTTTACCCAGCCATTCCCCGGCTTTTCCCCACTCCCCCACCACCCCCAAATTCACCCAGTTGTGGGGAGCCTCCCCCACCTCGGCGACCTGCTCGGCGGATTTTTCTGTAACGGCCGTGAGCCAGTTACGGCGCGGCTTTGCGAGGTAATTTCGAAACACTGGCACGGTCGTTGCGAAGGGCCGATCAGCCAGCCTGTGACGACGCGATTCCGCAGGGAGGCGCCCACATTGCAAGAGGAGACGCTCATGCAACGCACATTCTCCAAGGCCACCACCTCGTTCCTCCTGATCGTCGCGGCAGACCAGGTTCCCGCTGCCCTGTTCGATGTCGACCGTGGGGAATACCTCCCCGAGCTCGGCTACTTCGCCGCCTGGTATCAGGACACCCACGGCCGCACCCTCGACCTCTGCCTGTCGAAGACTGTTAGCTCACGGGTAGCCGGCGCCCCTGGCGCTCCTAGCTACATGTGCTCGCTGCTGCCGGAACCAGGCGTCTTCAACGATGCACTGCCGTTGGTGTTCCCCACCAACTTCCCGCCGGAAGCCTTCTGGTTCACCGCCGACGCCGCCATTGCCGATGCGGCCAGTGGTATCGACCTGTCGTACGGGGCCGCCATCGAAGCCGCATTCGCCGTTGAAGAACCCGCGGATGGCGACCAGATCAGCTTCGCCCGTATCCGCATCCGGGTGGATGTCCCCACCATCGGTACCTACACCATCACCCACCCCTACGGCGTCGAAGTCTTCGAAGTGACCGCCGCCGAGTTCGGCACCGATGGTGGCCGGGCGATCAACATGACCCGCGACATCGGCATCGGCGCGCCGAAGACCTATGACGGCGCCCTGGGTGGCGACATCGGCCCGTTCCTGCGCAGCGTCAATGGCCCCTACATCGAGGTGAACCCCGAAACCAGCGCGACCGAGCGCTTCATCGGCGACCCCAACCTGACCGAGCCGGTCACCGGCAGCCCGTTCAACACCAACTACGTGCGCATCCAGGGTCCCGGTGGCATCGACGTGCGCACCAACCTGTTCGCCATCTCCGGCAAGCTCTCCGATGTGCAGCGCCCCACCCCCGTGATCGTCCAGCGCTCGACCTACTCGCGCGGCACCGGTGAAGCAGGTGCCAGCGCCCAGCAGGAGGTCTTCGTGATGGCGCCACCACCACCCGGCACCGCGAGTTATGACGACGCTGGGGGAACCGCAGTGGCCATGACCGAGGCCAACTCCACCGGCAACTGGTACGGCCAATCCACTGGCAATCCCTCGACGCCGGCCAGCGTCACCATCAATGCCGAGAACAGCATCGCCATCCCGGAAAGCACGCCGACCACCGTCAGCGCACCACTGGTGGACCTGGTGCGGATCCAGAGCGCCGAGTACAGCCTGACCTCCGGCCAACTGACCGTGGTGGCCAGCAGCAGCGACGAGACCTCACCGCCCGAGCTCACCGCCACCGCCAGCAGCGGCGCGAGCATCGGCTCGCTCACCGGCGAGGGCGCCACCAAGACCCTGATTACCGGCGTCACGCCCACCCCACCGGCGACGGTCACCGTCACCTCGGGCAGCGGCGGCAGTGACACCGAAGAAGTGGTCATCCTTCCCTAAGCGAACCCAGAGCCGAGCGCTCAAGCGCCAGGAGGCAACATGAATAAGTGGCCCTGCCTGCTTCTCACTACCCTGGGTCTCGCCGTCGAAGGTATCGACATGGCGGAGGCCGCCCTCGAGGCGGTCCACCTAGGCCCTTACACCGCATCCACCGGTTACTTCCCACAGTGGTACCAGGACAGCGACGGCTTGAGCCTGGAGCTTTGCCAATCCAAGGCACTCAGCCCCACCGGCGGCTATATGTGCACCCTGCTGCCGGAACCCGGCCAGTTCGATGACCTGCAGCCGATGGTCTTCCCCAACAACTGGCCCAGCGAGCTGTTCTGGTACATGGCCGAGGCCAACATCCCGGCCAATGCCGCCGGCTACGAGTTGGAGGTCTACACCGCCGCCATCGAGGCCGCCTTCGCTCTTGAAGTCCCCCGCGTCGGTGACCAGCAGGCCTTCGCCCGCATCCGCATCCGCGCCAATATCCCCGTGCCGGGCACCTACATCGTCACCCACCCCTACGGCCAGGAAACCTTCACCGTGACCCCGGCGCAAGCCGCCGACAGGGGGGGCCGTCGCGCCATCAACATGACACGCGATATCGGCATCGGCGCTCCAGGCGTCTTCACCGGTGCCGTCAATGGCGATGTCGGTCCCTTCCTGAAAGGCCCGGGTTATCCCTATCCGGCCTCCAACCCGGAAACCGGGGAAGCCGAGCAATTCATCGGTGACCCCAACGTTCCCTCTACGGTGACCGGCAGTCCCTTCGACACCAACTATGTCGAGATCAGCGGCCCGGCAGGGACCATCCGCACTGAGCTGTTCTCGGTCTCCGGCAAGGTGTTCGATTCCCGCGCCGCCACCGCAGTGGAAATCGAGCGGGCCAGCTACCGGCGCACCAGCCAGGGCACTCGCCTGGAAGTGTTCGCCAACGGTCCGGCCAACTCCGAGTTCTGCTACCGGGAAACCCTGGAACTGGTGACTGGCGGTACCAAGCCTGCCTGCCTGAGCGACATGGAGAACGACGGCAGCGGCTACTTCTTCGCCCACAACCCGTCGCCGTCAGTCATTCCGCCCTTCGTGGTGGTCACCGGCACCGACCCGGCCAACGTCACCAAACCGACCTCGGTTTCCCGTGAAGTCACCGACGTGGTGAAAGTCAGCACTGCACGCTACAACTGGGCCGATCACTCGCTGACCATCGAAGCCAGCTCCAGCGATGAGACGCAGATTCCCGATCTCGCCGCCCAGGGCTTTGGCCGCATGACCAAGGCCGGTGTCCTGCAGACCCTGCGGGTGACTGATCTGTCCCAGCCGCCAGCCGTGGTCACGGTGAAGTCCGCCGCAGGCGGTGCCGATACCGAGCCGGTGGTCGTCGTCGGCAGCGCGCCAGCGGAAGTGCCGAACCAGCCGCCGGTGGCCGTGAACGACAGCGCCAGCACCAGCTTCGGCGTACCAGTGACGATCAGCGTGCTGACCAACGACAGTGATACCGACGGCGACGTGCCGCTGAGCATCACCGGCCTGAACCCGCCCGCCCCCGGCTTCGGCACCGTGGCCATGAGCGGCAGCGCCAACGTCGTCTATACCCCGCCGCCGGTGGTCAACAGCCCGCTCACCGCCACCTTCACCTACCGCGCCCAGGATTTACGCGGGATGGAGTCGGCGCCGGCGACCGTCACCGTCACCGTCAGCCCCAACCAGCCGCCTGTGGCCACCGCCGATACCGGCGCGACCCTCGGCGTACCGCTGACCCTGAACGTGCTGGCCAACGACAGCGATCCGGAGGGCAACGCGCCGCTGACCGTGGTCAACCTCACCCAGCCGTCCAACGGTCAAGGCATCGCGAGCACCAACGGCACCACCATCACCTACAACCCGCCGGCCAACGTCACCACTGCCTTCACGGCCACCTTCGCCTACCAGGTCCAGGACGCCTTCGGCGCGCTCTCCGCCCCGGTGAGCGTGAGCGTGCAGGTGTCGCCGCCACCGGCCGCTGCGGAGAACTTCACCGTCGCCACCAACGAGTTCACCCTGCGCTCCAACAATCGGGTGACCTGGGCCCTGGACGGCACCAGCTCGGTCACGGTAGGCAACGCCGTGCGGGTGCAGGTGACCACCACTACCGGCCTGCTGGACCTGGGCTCGGTCGTGGTGCCGCTAAGCGGACGCTGGCGGATGTCGGTGACCACCACTGGCGCGGTTCCGACCGCAGCCCCTACGGCCACCATCACCACCTCGCAGGGCACGGTACGCACCGTCACCCTGGTTCCCCGCTAGGAGCCTGGCCATGAACTCCGCCGTCCTGTCGCGCACCGTCCTCCTCCTGGCCCTCGGGCTCGGAAGCGGCGTGCCGCAGGCGGCGGACCTGATGGAGAACTTCGACCTGGCCGGTGGCAACACCGACCTCGCCAGCCCGCAAGGCGCACCGCTGGACCAACAGGCTCTGGTGCGTCAGCTGGGCGAAGCGAACGTCGCGCTGCTCACGCAGAACGGCCAGTCGCTGCTGGGTCAGATCATCCAGAACGGCAGCGACCAGGAGGCCTACATCCTCCAGGAAGGTGTGCAAAACCTGGCGTCCATCTCCCAGCAGGGTACGGGCAACCAGGCGTTCATCTCCCAGAGCGGCACCAATAACCGCGCCGGCATCGACCAGGTCGGTGCCGACAACAGCGCATCCATCGTGCAGTCCGGGGACGGACTGAACAGCAGCGTTACCCAGTATGGAAACGGCCTCAGCGTGCAGGTGATCCAGCACTGAAGGCGCACTCACGATCCAATGACTCGGGGGACCGTCCCCAGGAGGCAACACCATGTTCCAGTACAAACCGCTTGCCGCAGCAATCCTGGCCCTGGTCAGCATCCAGGCCTTCGCAGATGACAGCCAATCGACCCAGACCCAGAGCGGCCTGGAAAACGTCGCTGAAGTGCAGCAGGCCGTTGCATCCTTCAGCACCGCCACCCAGGACCAGACAGGCGATGGTAACAACGCCTTCGCCGACCAGAAGGACGGTACCGGCACCGTCTCCCAGACCCAGAACGGCGAGTACAACGCCTCCACCGCCGTGCAGAACACCGAAACCGGAAGCGATGTCACCCACCTCCAGAGCGGTGAATGGAACATTGCCCACAGCGAGCAATGGTTCAACGAGAACAGCCACGCCAACGTGACCCAGAATGGCAGCGAGAACGAGGCGTTCAGCTTCCAGGACAGCGAGATCGGCAGCACGGTCAACATTACCCAGGCCGACCAGCAGAACATCGCCGCTTCCGAACAGGTATTCGGCACCGACAACGTCACCACCATCAACCAGAGCGGCACCCACAACCAGGCGGCCACCTGGCAGACGGACCAGACCGGCAGCCGCGTCGAGGTCCTGCAGTCCGGAACCGACAACGAGGCCTACGTTGATCAGACCGGCCCCGGCCTCGACAATCAGGCGGTGATATTCCAGAGCGGCGACACCGGCTACGCCGAGATCTGGCAGACCGAGCAGGACGGCAGCCTGGCCACCATCGACCAGGGCGGCGGCGAGTTCAACGAAGTGATCGTCGACCAGAGTTTCGGCTCCGGCAACGTCGCCACCATGACCCAGACCGGCAACGCCAACGCCGCGTGGGCCGACCAGTTCGAATCCACCGACGCCACCAGCACCATCACCCAGACCGGCGACAGCAACCTCAGTCTGACCTACCAGAACGGCGTGAGCCTCAGCCTGACCATCGACCAGAACGGCAACGACAACAACGTCTATGCCAGCAACTGGCAAGGCGCCCAGGAAGGCGGCCAGTTCGGTGAAAACCAGACTGTGGCACTGACCCAGAACGGCAACGGCAACACCGCCAACTTCACCCAGGAAGGCAACTTCAACGAGCTGTATTTCGACCAGACCGGTGACGACAACACCCTGGCGGTGGCCCAGCGTGACGGCGGCAACCTGGCGGAAGGCTCCAGCGAAGGCATCGGCAACAACGTGGAAATCGACCAGGAGGGCAGCGCCAACCTGAGCCAGGTGTTCCAGAGCGCAGGTGGCGGCAACAGCGCCATCATCAGCCAGGCCGACATGAACAACATTTCCGTCGTCACCCAGGTGGGCTGGGACAACCAGGCCTCTGTCACCCAGAGCAACTTCAACCAGAACTCCGTCATCGACCAGAACGGTACCGGCAACAGCGCAATCGTCGTCCAGCAGTAATCCCCCAATACCGCCGCCCCTCCGTGGGCGGCGGTCTTTTTCCCATGCTCCTCGCCGCCCTGCTGGCCAGCGCCAGCCTCCAGCTTTCCTCCGATGGCACCGGCCAGGCCGAAGTGCGCCTGTGCTTCGACAACCCCACGCCGACCATCCGCTACGAACTCCAGGTCACCGCCCAAGGCCCGGCCGGCCGCAGCCAGTCTCGCCAGAGCGGCCTCGCCGACCGCCCCTGCCCCGTGCAAAACCGTCTCGACCTGCCCGCCGAAACGCGGGTGGAAGCCCGGCTCAGGTGGTGGGTGGACGGGGTGGAGCAGGCAGAGCGGGTGGAATGGGTGCAGTTGTAGGGGCGCGGTCCCAAATCTCCCGGCCGCCCTCATACACAGGGCTTCTCCTTGTGGGGGCGAATTCAATCGCCAAGCAGGACGCAGTCCTGCCCAACCGACTTCCAGCCGACCTGAATCCACCCTCTCCCCCGGCCCCTCTCCCGCAAGCGGGCGAGGGGTGACGCGCGCCTGCACCACCCTGCCCGCACGGGCTTTCACTTGTAGGGGCGATTTCATTCGCCAAGCAGGACGCAGTCCTGCCCAACCGACGTCCAGCCAGCCTGAAACCACCCTCTCCCCCGGCCCCTCTCCCAGAGGGCGAGGGGTGACGCGCGCCTGCACCGCCGTGCCCACCTGGGGCTTCACCCTGTGGGGGCGATTTCAATCGCCAAGCAGGACGCAGTCCTGCCCAACAGACTTCCAGCCAGCCTGAAGCCACCCTCTCCCCCGGCCCCTCTCCCGCAAGCGGGCGAGGGGTGACGCGTGCCTGCACCACCCTGCCCACAGGGGCTTCCACTTGTAGGGGCGAAATCATTCGCCAAGCAGGACGCAGTCCTGCCCAACAGACTTCCAGCCGACCTGAAGCCGCCCTCTCCCCCGACCGGACTTTCTGTAGGAGCGAGCTTGCTCGCGAATGAGGGTGCTCGGGCTGTTCGCGAGCAAGCTCGCTCCTACCCATCCGTGCCGTAGGGTAGAAATCGCTCCTGCCCACCTACCACTAACACCATTCACCCGAACCCCACTCCTCTCCCAGCGGTCGCAGCTTCACAGACACCCGAGGAGCGATGCCATGAAACACCACGATTGGGAGATGCTCGAACTGCTCCTGCACAAGGTCCAGGAATCCGCCCACGTCGCCTATGCGCCGCGCGAGTATGTCGCCGAGCTGGTGGAGGATCGCCAGGCTGCTGGCCGAGCAGTAGGTGGCAACCTGGATCAGCTGAAGATGCAGGCGGCCGACTACGAATCCCTGCTGTTCAATAACGGCTTCATCGAAAGCCGCCCCGAGGACCAGGGAGGCAATGGCGAGAATTTCGTGCTTACGCCGCGTGGCGTGCGGCTGCTGGAGCTGATCAACAGCAGCTTGCCCGCCCACCTGCAATATCGGCAGATGCTCGATGCGCAGGGAGAGACGGCACTGGAACCGGGGGTTTTCGACCATATCGCCGCCCAGGCGGCGCGCGCCTGAGCGACGTGGCTGCCGCTGGCATCAATAGACTGGCGGCGCTTCCGGCAGGACTTCCGGATCAGGGATGTAGGGCATCGCCCAAGGGTCCAGGTCGCGACCCTCACGCTGCAGGTCGGCGCGGGCCTGGGCGATCACCCCGGCCAGCCGCAGCGGGTTGGCGTACTGGGTGCTCTGGATGTTCTCGATGGACAGGACCTGCTGCCCGTGCAAGTCATGAACCGTGAAGCTGAAGCTGTCGTCCGCTTCGTTGCTCCTGACCTTGCAGCCGTAGGGTACGAAGGCTTCGCTGGTCAGGCGCATGGCGGTGTTACGGGTGATAGGCGTGGTCATGGCGGGCTCTCGCTGGGTAGTCACACAAAGGTTGACCACCCGTACGCGGCAGCGGGTTCCGCCCTGACGACGGAGGGTCAGTGGATGGACACCTGCGCCCCCATGTATTTCTTCAGCGAGGTCTGTTCCACCGGTTCGTTCCCGGCCGCCGACCACAGCCGGCGTTCCACGCCCTGGGCGATCAGGTGGGCGACGGCGGATTCGATGGCGGAAAGCACGCAGAGCTGCGCCGGTTCGTTGGTGGTGTAGCCGGCTTCGGCCTCCAGCAGCTCCTTGAACTCGATGAACTTGAAGACGCTGGCGTTCTGCCCCACCGAATAGATGGTCTTGGTGGTCATCACGTTGGCCAGCACCGTGCCGCTGCGCACGTCCACCGCCCGCAGGTTCACCGAGACCTGGTCGACCCGGTACTCGTGGGAGGCACCGATGCCGAGGTAACGGGCGCCTTCACCGCCGCTGCGCACGTTGGTGTCGTAGGCGATGATGCCGCCTTCCAGCAGCAGGTTGGCGGCCTGCAGCGGCGGCAACTGGGTCTGGATGTTCGCCGGCGTGTTGGGCTTGTTCTGCGAGGCGCGGATGATCTTGCGCTCGGTCAGCACGTTCTGCAGGCCCTCGCGCTCCAGCACCATGAACCAGCCGCTGGCCTGCAGCGCGTCCACCAGCATGCTGGCGGCGCCCTGGGTGACGCTGGTGGAGAAGGAGCTGGCCGGGGTCGGCTTGTATTGCCCGGTCTGGTCACGGAAGCCGTACACGGCCGCCACCAGGCGGCCCTTGGGCCGGGGCAGGTTCAGCAGGTCGTAATAGGTTGAGGCACGCGGGGTCAGCGTCGGGGTCTGGCCTTCGGTGTCGGCCGACATCGGCTGGCGCAGGCCGCAGCCTTGCAGGGTAGCGAGCAGCAGGACCAGCATCAGCACTCTGTTCATGGTGGTGGCTTCCTGTCGATGCCTGGATTAAGGGAGCAGGCCGTTGACGACGACTTCCGAAACTTCGCCGGTGGCACGATCGGTGATCTCGATGGTCAGCTGACCCCCGTCGTCGATCATGTTGATGATGAAGGACTCGGTGGTGAGACTGCCGGTGTTGCCTTCTTCGATATTGGTCAGCAACTGCGACAGCAGGCGCGATTCCAGCGTGCTGGTGAAGCGCTCCAGGGCACTCTGCCGGCTCGCTGTGGAACCGGAATCCGGATCGTCGTGATCGTTCTGTGCCTGGGCGTTGTTCAGCAGCCAGGTGCCATTGAGGGGGTTGCCGCCGAACGCGGGGTTGACCGGGGTGTACACCAGTTCAGTGGCCTGGACCGTTCCGACCAGGCCGAACCCGAGCATCCACAGGGCAAGTCTGTTCTTGTTCATAGTTCGTCCCTCTCCATGTCATGTGTGTCTTGCAGGAGGCGTTGCAGCTTCGTTTGGGCGATGGCCTCCAGCACCAGATCCGCCGCTGCGTAGGCAGTGGGTTGCAGTTCCGCGGTGTTGGGCGGGAGAAACTGGCGGTAGAGCACGCGTTGCTCGTACTCCACCCAGATCAGGCTGCCCCAGCGGGCATCGGGGCGTTCGCGCACCACCAGGTTGAAATCCAGCTTGCTGGTGTCGCGCAGGCGCTCGCTGAAGGAGCGGTAGAAGTCGTGGCCGATGTGGGAAATGGTGTAGTCGACGATGAAGCCCATGATCTCGTCTTCATCGGCGCGTGCCGTGCCCAGCGCGCAGCACAGGACGAGGACGGCCAGCAGCGGTGCGCGGTTCATGGCATGGCCCTCGCTGGCGTGTTTTCCATGAAGGCCTTCTCGGCGACGAAGCGCCAATCGGCGAAGCTGCCCGTGCCCTCGAACTCCACCCATTGCGCGGGGAAGTGCGCCTGTTTCAGCGGGCGCTGTCGGGACTGGCTGAAGAGGCCGGCGATTCGACCGTCGAAGGAGCGGATCAGGCCCCAGTCGGCGCTGCCGGTGATGGGGTCGGGATAGAGCTGCCGCAGGTGGCGGACAGGCTCCGGGAAGCGATTGTCTTCCAGCAGTTCTTCCAGGCTCGCCGGGTACTGCGCCACGCCCGGAGAGGCCCGGTAGTAGCTGCGCAGGGCCTGGGCGTACTGGCTGCCGACCCAGAGCAGGTCGCGCTCGCGGGCGCGCTGGCTGCTGGTGGACCAGAGCTGTCCCGCGCCGGCCAGTGCCATCCCCATCAGCATCACGAGGAAGAGCACGCCGAGGTAGGTGAAACCCTGCTCACCAGTCCGCATAGAGGCTCCCGTCCCGCGCCCGGCCGGGGGCGCCGCTCTTGACGTCGTAGACGCTGCCCGGCGCGCCTTCCGGGGGTGGCAGTAGCACCCACAGATCGCTGCGCTCGGTCATCGGGTCCTGTGGCAGGGCGCGCAGGTAGCGCTGGGCAACCAGCTCCTCTATCGAATCAGGATAGCGTCCGGTGTCCCCGTAGAACTGGTCCAGGGCCTCACGCATGACCGAAAGGCTCTGCCGCAGCGTGGTCTCCTTGGAGTTCTCCAGGCTGGAGAAATAACGCGGCACGGCAATGGTCATCAGCGTGGCGATGATGGCCATGACCACCAGCAGTTCGATGAGGGTGAAGCCCTTCTGCCGAGTCATCTTCACCACTCCCGGTAAGGCGTGCCGTTGAGGCCGCGGCCGGCGGCCATGGAGTAGACATCGAACACGTCCACGCCGGGGCGCGGGTCGTCCGCCGGGCTGGTGTAGGCGCGCAGGGCCCAGTTTTCCTCGGGCTCCAGGCGCGCGTCGGCGAAGGGATCGCGGGGGATGCGGCGCAGGAAGTAGATGCGCTCGCCCTTGATGCTGCGCAGGTCACGCACGCCGTCCACCAGCACCTGCAATGACGCCGGGTAGCCGGAGCTGGCGGCGGATTTCTCGATATGCCCGGCATCGGCCGCCAGCTTGTACGCATCGATGGCGTCGCGGATCTCGTAGAGCGCGGCCTTGAGCTCCTGCTCCTTGCCGCGCTGGATCACGGTTTCCGCCAGCGGTGCGGCCATGCTGGCGAGCAGGCCGAGGATGGCCATGGTGATCACCAGTTCGATCAGCGAGAAGGCAGCCTGGCGTTGCATGGCTCAGGGCCTCCCACTGATGGGGGCGGGGCTGACCACCACCGCCGGTGCATCGGGCAGGTCGACGCCCAGGGCTTCCACCGGGCCGCGCACCGTCGGTACGCGCATGCTGCTTTCGGTGCCCGACGGGAACTCCATGTCGTAGGGGCTCTGGTACGGCAGGTTGCGCACGATGCGCGGCGTGATGGAGAGCACCAGCTCAGACTTGGCGAGTTGGTCGTTGTTGCTGCCGAAGAGCCGGCCGATGCCGGGAATGTCGCCGAGTCCGGGAATCTTGTTGCCGCTGTTGGACTGGTCGTTGCGCACCAGGCCCGCCAGCACCTGGGTTTCGCCGTCACGCAGGCGCAGGGTGGTCTGGGCGTTGCGGGTGTCTACCTGGACCGGAATCGTGCCGTTCTGGGTCGGGGTCAGCGGCGTGGCGTTACTCACCTCCAGCGCGACCTTGATCGCCACTTCGTTGTTCAGGTGCACCGTGGGCTGCACTTCCAGCTTCAGGCCGACGTCCAGGTAGGTGATGCTTTCGGTGATCACCGGGCCCTGGGTGGAAGGCACCGAGGTGGCGCTGACGATGGGCACCCGCTGGCCGATGTGGACGCGGGCCTGCTCTTTGTTGCTCACGCGGATCACCGGGCTGGCCAGGGTGTTCACGTCGTTGTCCTGGGCGTTGATCTTCAGCTGCGGCGACGGCGAAATGCTGATGCGGCCCGAATCGATGCCCTTGAGCTGATCGAGGATGGTCACCGGCGAGCCGTCGTCGTTGATCACCCCGAAGGTGTTGGGCCATTGCAGGCCGAGGTCGAGGATGCGCTTGCGCGAGACCTCCATTACTTCCACTTCCAGCACCACCTCGGGGTTGGACTGGTCCTGGGCCTGGAACAGCTTCTCGGCCATACGCACGGCGTCAGGCGTGTCGCGCATGGTCAGGGTGTTGAGGCGCTCGTCGATGAAAACGTCGCGGGTCTTGAGCAGCGTCTTCACCAGATTCATCGCCGTCGCCGCGTCGGTGTTGGTCAGGTAGAAGGTGCGCATCACCAGGTCCTGGTAATCCTTCAGCTTCTGCGGCGAGTCGGGGTAGACGACGATGGTGTTGTCGTTCACCACGCGCTGGTGCAGCTGGTTCTGCTGCAGCAGCAGCTCGACTGCATCCTCGATCGGCACCTCGCGGACGAAGATGGTGGCCTTGAGGTCCGGGCGCACATCCTTGTCGAAGATGAAGTTCAGCCCCGAGGTCTGCGCCAGCACTTCGAAGATCACCTTCAGGTTGGCGTCGCGGAATTCCAGGGTCACCGGCCGGTCCAGGCGCGAGCGCAGTTGCGGATAGGGCACGGCGGAGCGCGCCTGGACCACCTCGATGCTGCGTTGCAGTTCGCGGGCGCCTTCATGCTCCGGGTCCAGGGCGAGGATGCCGCGCGCCTGGCGCGAGGCCCCAACCACATCGCCCCGGCGCAGGTCCGTCTGGCCCTGGCGCAGCATGTCGCTGATATTGCGCTGCTGCTCGATCACATGCAGGCCGTCCAGCGCCCGCTGGTTGTGCTTCTCGATCCGCAGCACCCGTTCGTAGTTCAGCCGCGCGGTGGCGAAATCGCGCTGGGTGCGGGCCAGGTCGCCATCACTGAGTAATGCCTTCACTGCCCGAGCCCGCTGGGTGGTCACGGCCATCTGCGCGCTGACGTCGTTGGGCGACTCGCGAGCGGTCTGCTCCAGCCTGGCCAGGCCTTCCTCGAACTGGCCGGCATCGATTAGGTCCAGCCCTTCACGCTGGGCCAGGTTGGTGGCGCAACCGGCGAGCAGCACCAGGGCCAGGCAGCAGGACAGTCGGTTCATAGCGAGCTCCCCACGACCAGGGTCTGGGCGATATCCAGGGGCAGGTAGACCAGGGTCATGCGCTCGGTATCGATGCGCTGGACCTTGTAGGTCTTGTCGATCAGGTCGCCTTCGCGCACCACCAGCACCTGCTCGCCGCGCATCAGGAAGACCTGCATCTGCTGGCGGTCATCCATCTTGCCGATGAACTTGAACGGCAACGGCGGCGCCGTCGGCTTCGGTGGCGGAGGTGGCGGTGCGGAGGCCATCGCCGGGGGCGGCGGCGGGGCCACGTACCAGCTCTGCACAGCGAACAGGTCGGCCGCCGGTACCGCGACTTCTGCTACCACCGGCGTGACCGGGGCGGAGGCCGGCGCGGCGGTCTCGGGTAAGGCCGCCAGGCGCTGCGGGCGCGGCATGGCCATGGGTTCGGCCTGCTCGCCGAAGAACTCAGGAACCACCGCCAGGACGGCGGCCGAGCCGAGGAATGCCAACCAGAACAGACGGCGTGCCATGGTCACCTCGCCAGATACAGGGTCATGCGGATACGCCCCTCGAGCTCCGAGTCGGCAATCTGCTTGCGTTGCAGGTCCACCTCTTCCAGGGCCAGGGCCGGCAGTTGCGCCTGCAGGCCATGGAGGAAGCGGCGCAGTTGCGGGTAGCTGCCGCGCACGGGCAGCAGCACCTGGTAGCGCGCCAGGCGGGTCTTGGGATCGAGCCCGAGGGCATATTCGCCACGGGCCAGCGAGATGCCCTCCTCCCGGGCCAGGACGTAGATGCGGTCGATGGCGCCGGTGGCGTCCAGTTGCGCCGGCAGGTTGCGGCGGAAGTCTTCCAGCTGGGCCGATGAGGCGTCGCTGGCCGGTTTGGCGGCCACGGCGCTGGGGGCCGCCGCCAGTTGCGCGCGGTCGGCGGCCAGTTGCTGATCCAGGTTCGCCAGCGCTTCGCGTGCCGGCAGCAGGCCAAACAGGGCGTAGCCCAGGGTCATGACCAGCAGCGTGCCGCCGACCAGACCCGGCCAGCCGAGGCGGCGGGTCTGTTCGATGAGGATCAGCCTAGGGACGCGCATCCTTCACCCCCCAGTTCGCCAGCAGGTTGAAGCGGATGGGACGCTCGGCCTGTTCGGTGACCATTTCGTGATTGAGCAGCGAGACATCGCTCAGCGCGTCGCTGGCTTCCAGATCCCGGTGGAAGGCCAGCATGGCCGGCAGGTCGCGCGCCTCGGCGGCGATGCGCAGCTGGCCCTTGCGGGCATCGGGGGTCAGCGACAGCAGGGCGACGTCCTTGCGCGACTGGGCTTCGAGCATGGTGAACAGGCCGTCCCAGGGCAGGTTCATCTGCGCGGTGATGCGGCGCAGTTCCGCCACGCTGGCGGCGCGGGCCTTCTCTTCGCCCGCCGAGAGCGGCGCATGGCGCAGTCCGCGTTTCTGCAATTGCTGGTCGACGCGCTGCAATTCGGCATTGCGGGTTTCGCTCTTGTTATCGATGCCGTGGTGCGCACCGAGCATGAGCACGGCCATCAGCATCCCGCCCCCCAGGAGCAGCCAGCCGGGGATGCTGGAAACGGGTTTGTGCTGGAAGTCGAGATCGATCTGGCGCATATCAGTTCACCGTCATTGCCATGGCGTGCAAGGGGTCCTGATACCGCCCTTCGGGCAGTTCGGCGTCGAGGCGGGCGACTTCTGCGGCGAACTGGCCGGCGCGTCCCGGGGCATGCAGGAAGAAGCCGGCCGGAGCGTCTTGCTCCAGGCCACGGAGTTCGCCTTCGCGGGCGATCAGGTCATTCAGTGCGGCATCGCTTGTGTCCAGCGCCACCGAGCGCACGGTGGCCCAGCGACCGCCGCGTGCCAGCAGCAGGCTGCCGCGTCCAGGCTCGGCCACGAGGAAGAGGAAGTCGTCCATCGACAACGCCGCGCGGTAGCGGTTGAAGGCGGCGACCAGGTAGGGCTGCACCGAGGCGAGTTGCAGGCCATTACGCTTGGCCAGGCTGCGCAGCTGGGTGAGCAGCTCGTCCGGCATGGCGGCGGCCAGGCGCGGTTGGCCAGCGGCTTCCGGCGCCAGGCACAGGCTCCAGCCCTCGCCCAAGTTGCCGTAGATGTCTTCGAAGCAGAGACGCACGTAGCCAGCCAGCTCCTCGGGGGTGTTGATGGCCTCGCTCCAGGGCACCAGGCAGAAACGTGTGTAGTGGCTGGACAGCAGCACCTTGAGCATGGCCCGCCCCGGCTTGCGTCCGGCCAGCAGGGTTTCCAGCGCGGCCACTGCCGACGGCCAGGCCAGGCCGCCGACGGCGTCGAAGTCGGTGCTGCCGAGCCACTCGCGGCTGCGGCAATGCAACAGGCCCACGCTGTGGGGCCCGAACACGGCGGTATAGGCCTCAGGCCACAAACGTGACACGGTTGATCTCCTCCAGCGTGGTGCGGCCTTCGCGGACCAGGTCCAGGGCCGAGGTACGCAGCAGGCGCAGGCCGCGCTTGACGGCCAGTTCCTTGATGCGGCTGATGGGTTGGCGCTCGATGATCAGTTGGCGCAGGTCATCGTCCAGGCGCAGGAGTTCGGCGATGGCGGTCCGCCCGCGATAGCCGGTGCCCCGGCAGCGTCCGCAGCCCGGGCTGGTGATGAAGCGATACTGGTGCGCGCTGGCGGGGTCGATGCCCGACGCCAGCAGTTCTTCCTCACTCGGCTGCACGGCCTCGGCGCAGCTCGGGCAGGCCAGGCGGATCAGGCGCTGGGCCAATACGGCGTTGAGCGCCGAGACGAAGCTGTAGGGGTCCACTTCCATCTGGCTGAAGCGGCCGATCACATCGAACACGTTGTTGGCGTGGATGGTGGTGAACACCAGGTGACCGGTGAGCGCCGACTGCACGGCGATCTGCGCGGTGTCGGGGTCGCGGATCTCGCCGACCATGATCTTGTCCGGGTCGTGGCGCAGGATGGAGCGCAGGCCACGGGCGAAGGTGAGGCCCTTCTTCTCGTTCACCGGGATCTGCAGCACGCCGGGAAGCTGGTACTCCACCGGGTCTTCGATGGTGATGATCTTGTCCACGCCGTGGTTGATCTCGGTGATCATCGCGTACAGCGTGGTCGTCTTGCCGCTGCCGGTGGGGCCGGTGACCAGCACCATGCCGTAGGGCTCCGAAGCCAGTCGGCGCAGGCTGCGCAGGGTGCCGTCCTCGAAGCCCAGGGCCTCCAGGCGCACGCCGTGGACCTGGTCGGCCAGGTCCTGCTTGTCGAGCACCCGCAGCACCGCGTCTTCGCCGAAGATGCTCGGCATGATGGAGACGCGGAAGTCGATCTGCCGGCCATTGATGCCGATCTTGAAGCGTCCGTCCTGGGGCACGCGCTTCTCGCCGATGTCCAGCTCGGCCATCACCTTCACCCGCGAAATGACCTGCTCGGCCAGCTCCACGCCGGGCACCCGGCTGCCGCCGCCCAGCACACCGTCGATGCGGTACTTGATGGACAGGCCGTTGCCGGTCATGCCGAGGTGGATATCGCTGGCGTGCAGCTTGAGGGCGTCGTAGAGGGTGGAGTTGACCAGCTTGACCACCACGCTGGCGTCTTCGCTGATGCGCGCCAGGGAGAGGGTTTCCAGGGCCTCGCTTTCCTGCACGGTGCCCGCCCCCGCCTGGAGGGAGTCGACGGCATGGAAGCTCTCTTCATGACGCTCGAGGTAGGCCGCCAGCTCGCGCGGATGCACCAGGTAGAGATGCGCACCCTGGCGTTGCTCTTCGATCCAGGCCAGCCGCGACTCGTCGAAGGGGTCGGCGAAAACGCCAAGGGTTTCGCCATCCAGCTCCAGCAGCACGAACTCGCGCTTCAGGGCCAGTGCCAGCGGAACCCGCTCGAAACAGGGCGTTCCACGGCTGAGGGCCTCGAAGGCCAGAACCGGGTAATGCAGGGTATTGCCCAGGCGCTGGGCGAAAGTATCGGGGGACAGGTTGGCCAATTCATCCAGGGCATCCACCAGACGATGACCCAGCTCGTCCGAACGCTTGCGCGCAGCGCGCATCAGTTCGGTATCGAAACGCTCCGGTACAGGCTGCGTCAGAAGCTGGCTGTCCATGGTGGTACCTCCAGGGGCCATCGCGGTCCGGTGCTGCCGGAATCCGCCCTTGCCTGGACATACGCATGCATCGTGCCAGCCGATTGGCTGGCCGGAGGGGCTTCTAAGTCGCTGATTTGCAATGGGGGTGACTTCCCCGCCATCGGGGGTTTCCCCAAAACCGGGGGAATGGCCGATGTCGGCCAGTGGCTATCCCCAGAAGTGGGGAAGGCCTTTCGTGGGAACCCTGCGGGTTCCTTGGCGAATGAATTCGCCCCTACAGAAAAGCGGAACCTCGGACTGCACGGACAACTCCCTCTCCCTCTGGGAGAGGGCGGGGGTGAGGGTTTTCTCCGACCGTGCGGAACACCATGGGGAGTCCTTCGGCCTCCTTAGCGATTGAAATCGCCCCCACAGAAGAGCGGGGGTCGCTGCGCGACCCATCGCGAATGAATTCGCTCCCACAAACACAGCGACCACCAGCCTGCACGGATAGCCCCCTCTCCCGCCTGCGGGAGAGGGCGGGGGGAGAGGGTAATCCGCCCGTGCGCAAATCCATCGGGAGCCCTACGGCCTCCTTCGCGAATGAATTCGCCCCCACAGAAAAGCAGGACGGATAGCGCCCCTACAGCGCAACCAGCACTTCCACCCTGCCCTTCTCGCGCAATTTCTCCAGCGCCTGCTCGCGGCCTTGGGCCATGCGTTGGCCGCTGAGGTACTGGCGCACCAGGGCCTTGGCGCGGGCTTCGTCCATGGTCGGGTCGACCTGCGGTTTCAGGCTTTCGTAGGCCGCCTGCACCTCTGCCTCGGTGGGCGGGGTTGCCTCGGCCAGTGCATCGAGCACACGACTGGCGACCAGCTCATGACGCAGGTAGTCGCGATAGGACGGCTCGTCGAAGCCGGCCTCATCCAGTGCCCGGGCAAAGCCCTGGGTATCGGGGAAGGCGGCCTTCATTTCGGCCAGGCTGCCGCTGATTTCTTCATCCGACACGCTGATGCCCAGGCGGCCGGCCTCCTGCCAGAGCAGTTCCTTGTCGATCAGTTGCTGCAGCGCCTCGCGCTTGAGTCGCTTGTAGGCCATCGGGCTGCGGATGGCGCCTACCTGGCGGCCCTGGATCTTCAGGTAGTCGACGAAGTGCCGCTCCAGCCGGAAGTTGCTGATGTCGGTGCCGTTGACCCGCGCGGCGATGCCGGTTTCGCCCGCCAGCACCAGGGGCGTGAGCAGGCCGATGACCAACCCGAGCCAGGGATTGCCTTGCATGTCCTGTCCTCCCCTTCGTGATGCTTAGAGCCGTGTGTCCACCTTGATGAACCTGCCCAGCGGCCGGAAGTTCTGGCCGTGCAGGTCGACGGTGACGATATGCGCGCCGGCCAGGCCCACCCGCTGCCCCGGGCCGAAATCCAGCGACGGGGTCAGGCCAGTGTGGAAACCGCGCAAGCCTTCCAGTGCGCTGACCAGCTTCTCGCGACTGGCATCACGGCCCGCCCGTTTCAGTCCTTCACTGACCAGCATGGCGGCGCAGTAGGCGCCTACCTGCAAGGCCGCGTGCTGGCCACCCACCCCCTGGCTGCGACGTATCGCCAGCAGCGCCGCTTCGCCTTCCGGGGTCCAGTCGCCGGGCATGAAGGGATAGGCGAGAAATACCCGTTCGGAAAAGCGCCGCGGAATGCGCAGGGCGCTGCTGGCGACCTGGGCCGAGGCGGCGAACAGGTAAGGCGAAAGGTCGTCGGCCTGGAGCTGGTCGGCGAGCCGGGCGAAGTCTTCCGACTGGCCGAGGAAGAACACGCCCTGTGCGCCACGGGCCGCAGATGCGAGGGCGTGATCGCGGTTTCCGCTGCCGTAGTCCAGCAGGCGCACCCGCGACCAGCCCTGGTCCATCAGGCGCAGGGCCAGGGATTCGGCGAGGCCCTGTTGCCGGGCCTCGCCGGGGTAGACCACCAGGGCCTCGGGCTGCTGCAGGCCGAGATCGCTGCTGGCGTAGCCCGCCAGGGCGAAGAGTTGCTCGCGCAGGCCCGGCAGGGCATTGAACACCAGCCGGTTGTCACCGGCTTCGTCGAACAGCGCCAACGGCCCCACTAGGGGCACCCCGGCCTTGCCGATGGCGTCGGAAAGGTCGCCATCCAGCGCGGGCACCAGGGGTGCCAGCAAGGCGAAGACCTGGTCCTCTTCGAGCAACTGGTCCAGCGCCCGCTGCGTGCTTTGCCGGTCCATGCCGGGGTCGCGTACCACCAGCGACAGCTGCCGGCCATGGATGCCGCCTGCCTCGTTGACCTGCGCCAGGGCGCCGCGCAGCACCGCTTCCACCGTATGGCCCAGCTCGGCCAGGGGGCCTCGCGTTGGCAGCAGGGTTCCCAGACGCAGCTCGGTTTCCTGAACACCGGGGTCGCGGTCGTCTTCCACGCGCTTGAGGTAGGCCGTGAGGTTGGCCATGTCACGCAGGGACATGACGAAGCGCGGCATGGCCGGGTCGAGGCGATTCCCGGCGGGGTCGCGGCCCTCACTCACGGCGCGGGCCAAGGCGCCTTCGTCGTAGGGGCCATGGCTGCGGCCGTTGGCCTGTAGCTGACCATAGGACAGGGAGAGGCGTCGCCAGGTGATATCCGGCGGACGCACACCGCCTTCCGGACGACCGCGGCCATCGGCGCCGTGGCAGTTGGCGCAGGGCATCACCGCCGCTGGCACCAGGGTATCGCCGGCACCGACCCGCGCGCTGATCTCGCCATTGGCCGCGCCCACGCCCTCCAGGTAGATGCGCCGGCCCGCCGCTTCCTCGGGGCTGAGCTCCAACGCGAACGCGGGACTTAGCTGAGCGAGCAGCAGGGCCAGCAGCACGGCGCGCCACATGGCATCGGTCCTCAACGCCCGGCCACGGGCATGGTCATCAGTTGCAGACGCTGGGCGATGGCAGGCACCGGCGCGTCGGGGCGAATCTTGCTCCAGCGCTTGTTCGGCACGTCACCGGCGATCAGCAGCGTGGAATGGGCCTCGGGGCTTTCACCCAGTTGTCCCAGGCGCGTCAGCACCAGGTCCATGTCGGCCTTGTCGCCGGTCAGGAAGATCCAGTTGGGCGAATCCACACCGTGCTTGGCGGCGAAGGCCTTGAGCACTTCCGGGGTGTCGTTCTCGGCATCGCTGGACAGGGAGATGAAGTAGACCTGCTTCGCCAGGTCCTCGCCCATGGCGTCGCGCACTTCCTTGAGCTTGCGGGTGATCAGCGGGCAGGCGTCGTTGCAGTGGGTGAAGATCACATTGAGCATCACCAGCCGGCCCTTGAGCACGTCGCTGTAGAAGCGCACCTCCTGGCCATTCTGGTCGCGCAACAGGGTATCGGTGAAGTAGGTCTGGGCATCCGTCGTGCCGCGGGCCTTCAGGGTCTGCGCGGCGGGAGCATTGGATGCCGGAGCGGCTTCGTGGTTTTCGTGGCCTTCGTGGGCATGGGCAACATTGGCCAGGGCCATGGCCAGGGCGAGCGGGAGCAGGCGCTTCATGGGTGGGTCTCCTGGGCAAGGGCATCGTGACCGTGACCGCCGTGTTCACGGGCGGCGCTCAGTTCGTCGACCCGCGCCATCAGCACGGCGGGATCGGTGAAGCCGTAGAAGCGGGTCCACTGTTGGGTGCGGCCATCGCCCACCATGATCAGCGGCGGATGGTCCTGGTAGTTCGCCGTCCAGGTGCCGAGACCCTTGAGCGTGTCGGCCACCGCCTCGTTGCTGCCGGTGACCCAGCGCCAGCCCTCGCCCGCTTCGAAGCGGCCGGCATATTCGTGCAGGCGTTCAGGGGTGTCGCGCAGCGGATCGATGGTCAGGGAGATCAGTTGGACCTCCCGCCCGGCGCGCTCGCCGAGCTGCGTCTGCAGCTTCTGCATGATTGCCGAGATCACCGGGCAGACCGTGGTGCAGCTGGTGTAGACGAAGCCCATGACGACGATGCGGTCGCTCACCAGGTCGTCCTTCAGGCGCAGCTCGCGGCCATCCTGGTCCAGCAATGGCACGTCGGCGAAGGCCACCTGGGCGCCCTGCGCTCCGGTATGTCCCTGGTGCTGGGCATGGGGGTCGGCGGCCATCTGCGCCATGTGCGCGGCGTGCTCTTCCGGCGTGTGGCCGGCCAGCGCCGGGACGGCGACCAGACCCAGGGTGAACAGCGCGGCAGCGATGCCTGTCTTCAACGGTTCCATGGCGTGCTCCTTATGGATTGGTCCGCGCCTGGGCCGGGACGGCGCGCAGGCTGGCATAGGGTTGCGAGCCGAAGGGCATGCCCAGGGAGGCCGAGCCCACGTGCAGGTAGTACGCGCCGACCTGCTTCAGTTCGATCGGCGCTTCGTAGATGCCTTCGCCCACTTCCACCGCTGCCACCTCGTAGGGGCGCGAGGCCGGCGCCTGGAAGTAGCGCACACGCAGGTCGGCGATGCCGGTCTTCGGCTCCTCCGCGCCGCCCTGGAGGATGCGGAAGCGCGCCTTGGCGGTGGCGCCCGCACTCACCAGGGGCTGGTCGATGAGGAATTCCACGCGCGGCTTGTTGCGCTGGGCGGCCATGGCCTTGTTGGCTTGCACTTCGGCGCTGAAGCAGTGGGCGATCTTCGGCTGGTTGAGCATCACCGCCAGGTCGAACTTGCCCGGTGCTGGCAGCTTGATGCGGCTGCTGAACAGGCCCGGCTCGACTTCGCGCATGCTGCGGTCGATGACCCGTGCAGCGCGCGAGGTGTGCCCCCGGTTGAGGTAGCCAGTCATGGGGGCGTTCATGCCTTCCATGTAGAAGTAGGTGGTGTTGTCCACCGGGTTGACCACGAACACGGCGCCTTCGTCGCGGGCCTGACTGAGGCCGTCAGCCAACGGCAGCTCGCCGGCCAGCTTGGGCGCGGCAGGGCCGGCCTCGAAGGCCTGGACGATGATCTGCTTGCCTCTGCCGAGGGATTCCAGGTTGATCATCGTCACCTTCGGCGACGCCAGGCCGCGCACATAGGCGTAGTTGCGGGTAAACACCAGTTGGTAGGGCTCGGCGGTGATTTCAGCGCGCTGGACGATTTCGTCGCTGCCGGCATCCAGCACCAGCACCTGGTCATTCAGGCTGTTCAGCGCGAGGCCGAAACGCCCATCCGGGGTGAAGCGCAGTGGGCCCAGTCCGTGGCCGGCGTCGATCACCTTGCGCACCTTGAGGCTGCGGGCGTCGATGACGGTGATGGTGCCCGCCTTGCCGTCGCTCACGTAGAGCGCGCCGGAGAGCTTCGAGACAGCCAGGGATAGCGGGCTCGGCCCGGTCTCGATGTCCTGCACCTTCTTCAGGCTGGCGACGTCCACCACCGTCACCCGGCCGGCATCGCGACTGCTGACGAAGGCGAAGCGCGAGTCGGCGCTGAAGGCGATTTCGTGGTGGCCGCCGCCAGTGGCCAGGGTTGCCACGGTCTTGCGCGCCTGGGTATCGATCACGGTCACGCCGCCCTCTTCCCCGCGCTGGGCATTGTTGCCCACCCACAGGTAGCGGCCGTCCGGCTGCAGGGCCACGCGCACCGGCTCGGGGCCGGCCGGGAGGCTGCTCAGCACCTTGAACTCGCTGGTATCCACCACCGCGACTTCACCCGCGCTGGGCATGGACACGTAGAGCAGGCGGTCGTCGGCGCTGGCGGCCCAATCCATGGGCGGACGCTTCAGGGGGACGCGGGTCAGGGTGCTGGTGATGCCGCCCACCGAGGTCACCGGATCGATCACGGTGAGGGCGGAATCCTTGTTCATCACCACCAGGTAGTAGCTGTTCAGGTCCACCATCGGACGGGCACTGAGCACGCCCTTGAGGTAGGTGCCGATGCGCACCTTGCACTGGTCGGCCTGGCCTTCCGGCAACGCCTGGTCGAGCCAGGCCCCCGGCACCTGCCCGGCCAACGGCTGGCCGGTGGTGGCATCGGTGATGCGCAGGCGGACGTCGGCGAACATGCCCTCGGTCAGCACGCCATCACTGCCCAGCGGTCGGGCCTCGAACTCGATGGCGACGCCATCGCGCACCAGGCGCTGGGAAACGCCGGCAGGTGCTTCGGCGGCGGGCAACTGGGCGGCCAACAAGCCGGTGAACAGCAGCAGGCTGGAAGCGTTGTGCAGGGCTTTCATCTGGCGTCCTTCCCCTTCGTCTGGACCTCGCCCTGATGCAGGAGCAATGCCTGTGCCAGCCGTGAAAGGGTTCTGGATTCAATGGGTTGCGAACTGGGTAAGGGTGACCCCCGGAATATTCCCCACCCATTTCCCCCTCTTTTGGGGGAATGCGGGCTGGCGAGACCGAGCTGGCCTGAAAGCACCCTCTCCCCCGGCCCCTCTCCCGCAGGCGGGCGAGGGGTGACTCGCGCCGGCAACACCGCGCCCAGGCAGGCGCTCTTCTTGTGGGGGCGAATTTATTCGCGATGCAGGACGCAGTCCTGCCCCCCGAAAAAGAAAATTGCAGGACATTTCTGGCCTGCGATTTCAGTGTTCCTGGTTGGCTCCGATGATGGGTATCGCTTCGCTCAACACCATCCTACGGGCATTTGTAGGATGGGTTGAGGTACGAAACCCATCATCGGGGTGTCGCCACGCTCAACGCCATCCTGTTCCCTACTGCTCGTTGGTCACCCGCAGCAGTCCCCAGACCCCGCCGACGTTGCCGAAGGCGGCGTAGTCCCGGTACAGGTAGTCCCCCGGCACCGCATTGGCACCGCCGGCGCTGGGGATCGACAGGCTGAAATGCGCCGCCGGCAACACGCTTTCCTGGGCTCCGATGTACAGCGCCGCCGGGTTGATGCCGAAGCGCAGGGAACCGATGCCGGCGTTCTTCTGCGGATAACCCCAGACATCCAGCTTCTCGGACAGGTAGGGGTTGAACGCCCAGACATGGCCATCGAGCTGGAAGGTCATGCCACGGCTACCGCCCGAGGGCATGGTCACGTGGGTACGGAACGGCTGCCCAGGCTTGACCTTCATGATCGGGGTCAGCGGGTCGCCGCCCACCAGCTCGTTGTTGTACGCCATGTGCGCGTTGGGCACGTCGCCCCAGCCGTGGCCCTGGGCGTGGCCGAAGGGTGCGTCCGGCGCCTTGCCGAAGCGGTACCACAGCGGCTCGCTCTTGTAGTTCACGGCCATGCCGGAGTTGTCCTTGGGATCGGCGGGGATGCCGAAGCCTTCGGAGGCCATGTTTTCCACCGGTCGGCCGTTGGCCCAGCGCATGTTCAGCGACTTGTGCAGCACCAGCGAGAAGTCGCGGTATGGCGCGCCGGTGCCGGCCAGCGGGGTCACGGTGGCGGCGGCGCGCATGTTGGCGTCCTCGACCCAGGTGGCGCCCTGGGGCGCGATGCTCATCGCACCGGCGAGGCCTTTCTGGCCCTGCTTGACCGGATCGGCCGGCAGCAGGTTGAAGCCGCCGAACTCGATGGGGGTCGCGGTGATGTTGTCGACGCTGCGACCGAGCTGGGTCACCGGCTTGCCTTCACGCTCCAGGTGGCCGACGTAGAACTTGTAGCTCTTCGACGGCCAGGCACCCCCAGCGGCGGCACGCGGTTCCACGGTCTGCACCGGGTTGATGCCGACGTTGAAGCCATCCGACTTGGTGATGTCGTAGGCCAGCAGCTGGGTGTGCAGGCCGACATGGCTGGAGGGCCGCATCATGTTGTTGTTGAAGGTGGTTGGGCCCTGCGCACTGTTGCGGTCGCGTTTGACCAGGCCCTGCATCACCGCGTAGGTCGGCAGGTCAGGCATCACCTGCGGCAGGCGATTTTCCAGGGTGATGTTCACGCAGTCGCCAGCGGCGGCGCGCAGCACCAGCGGCTCGACGGGCACGCCGGGTTTCAGCTTGCCGGTGAGCGGGTCCAGGTCGGCCTTGCGCACATAGAGAATGGCGGTCGGGTCATGCAGCGGGCCGGACTGGCCGCCGATGGTGAACACCTCGCCGTCTTCCTCGTCGATGACGGTGGCCTGCGGAATGGTCATCGGCCGCGAGTTGTACACCAGGGTGCCACCCTGCGGATTCAATGGCCCGCCGGCATGCATACCCGCCCCGGCCGGATCGCCGATGGTCAGGCCCAGCGGATTGCCGAGGATGTCGTTGGCGAGCGCCGCGACGATCTCGTAGTTGCGCTGCACCGTGGTGCGGGTACCGATGCCGTTCGGGTTGGGGCTGGTGCGCGGGCACACGCCGTCGAACTGGGTGGTGTTGCGCGACGATACCGGGCGCGGGTTGTTCGGCAGGGCGAACAGGTCGGCGCGCGGTTGGGTGTAGTTGCGCATCACACCCCAGATACCGTTCCAGTAACCCTCGATGGAAGCATCCATGTTGTAGAGGTAGTCGGCGGCTTCATAGGTGGTGTTGCCGGACATCATGGTCACCGGGGCCACGAAGCCGAATTGCTCGGAGATGCCCACCATCTGCGAGGCCTTCCAGCCCGAGTTGCCGCTGTTGCCGAAGCCGGTGCCGGAGTGCAGCCACTTCACGCCGTGCAGGGTGACGTTGTGCTCTTCCTCGTGGCCGCCGGCGTGCATGCGCAGACGCACGTTGTCGCCGGAGTAAGCCCGCAGCAACGGGGTGAAGGGGTCACCGGGCAGGTCGCCGCCAGCGTTGATGTGTGGCGGGAACTCGGTGCTGGCACCGGTGGGGCCGGTGGCCGAGCTGATGGCGCTGGGCGCCAGGTTCAGCGCCGGGATGGCGCGGTCGGTACGGGTCTGCAGGGCATAGGCGAGATCTCCCGCCAGGCCGTCTGCCTGCATGCCGGGTTTGCCGTCCGGGGCCACCTTGTAAGGGTCGAAGATGCGCAGGCCCACCGGTTCGTTGCGGTAGTTCACGACGAACATGCCAGGGTCATCCACCGAGATCGCCTGCGGGCAGGGACGGCTCGGGCAGCCCAGGACCTGTCCGCCAGCAGCCTCGCGCACCGACTCGAAGAGGTTCGGGCCGGACTGGCGCACAGGCGGGTTGATGGCGTAGCGGAAGCTGTCCATGGAGGTTGGATAGGCACCGGCGTCCGGGACGCCGTCAGGACCGGCGCCAACGTAGACGCCCGCCTCGTAGGCATGCTGGAAGTCGCTGTACTCCATGAAGAACTCGCGGAAGCTGTCGTTCTTGCCGTCGCCGTCCAGGTCGCCGGTGGCGATCACCGCCTGCCAGGAGGTCGGGCCGCCGTCCGGGCGCCCACTGTAGAGCGGTTGGCCGGTTTCACCGTGGTACCAGCTGGAGCCGGCGGGTTCGGTGAGTACGGTGGCGTAGAGACCCAGTTGCTGGTGGGTGGACGGGCCGAAGTGGTCGTGGGTGAAGATGTTCCCCAGGCCCCGGTCGACGTTGTAGGTGTTGATCAGCGGGTCGGCGAACCAGCGTTGCAGGGTGGTGCGGGCACCCAGCCAGTCGGCGCGACCGAACTGGCCGAAGTACGGGTGCTCCTTGGCCACCGGGCATTCCTGGGTGCCGTCGCGCGGGTCGGCCTCGACGCAGTGGTTGTACTCGCGGATGGCGTGGATGCGCTCCACAACGGCGGCCGGCGAGAGCGTGCCGTCCTCGTAGTTCCAGCCATTGGCCGAGCCGTCGGAGGCGGTCAGGTCCCACTTCGGCAGGTGGATGTGCTGGCCGATGATGTCGGTGGGGGTGCGCACCTGGTAGTCGTCCAGCTCATACACCGCCGGGATCAGATTGGTGTGCTGGTACATGGTGCAGTCGAAGGTGTTCATCCGCATCACCAGCGGTTCCGGCGGCTGCTGCTTGTTGATCACCGGCCAGGCGTCTTCCCAGAGCGCGAGGATGCGGGTCTGCGGGAAGTGATAGCCGACCTTGTTGAACACGGCGTCGAACTGAATGTTGGCGCCTTTGTAGACGCGCGGGCGGTCGGCGGTGTACGCCGAGCTGCCGGTGAAGGACTGGCCATTGATGGTGTCGCCGCTGTTGTAGCGACCGACGGCGGAGGCCTGGGTCAGGCGCTTGCCGGTGTCGTCCATGCACGGTTCGTAGTACGGCGCGCCGCCCACCGGCAGGGCGCCGTTGGTGCGGAAGTCCTTGGCCTGCACGGCGCCGCTGGGCGACACGGCAAAGCTCGCATGGCTGGGTTTGGCGTGGAAGGCCATGACCGACTGCTCGACGTCGGTGCCCTCTTCCGGCAGGAACACGGCCTTGGCGCGATGGACCACTTTGGAGAAGTCCAGGGCGCTGGTGACCACTTCGGCTTCACCGCCGGCGGACACGCCGTCCAGGGTGTGGCGCGGCAGGCCGCCGTCCCAGCCACCGGCCTGGGCCGGCTCGATGTTCGCCCACAGGGCCTTGCCCGAATCACGCAGGCTCTGGGCCTTGGCGGTGTCGAGCATGTCCAGCGGCGGGGTGCTGGGGCGTTGGCCCACAGTGCTTTCGATGCCGCCGATCCAGAACGGGAAGCCCGGGTTCTTCAGGGTACCGTCGGCATTGCGGTTGGCCTCGCTGCGATCCACCAGGGCCACCGAGCCCACGGCCTTGCGTTCCGGCTCGTGGTTGGAATCGTCATCGCCTTCTTCGTGCTCGTCGTCATCGTCATTCGCGGCCACCAGCTCTTCGCCGTATTTGGCGACTACGGTGACCTTGCCCGGCATCGGCGGCATGGCCTTGCCCGGCAGCGGGATGATGGCGGGAATCGGTGTACCGGCGATGATCTCGCCGTCCGGCAGGGCGCGGGCACCTTGTGCCGGCAGACCGCTGCGCAGCTCGAAGGCTTTCTTGTGATAACCATCGTCGCCTTCTTCGGACACCTCCAGGCGGGTGCCTTCCTCGAACACGTCGTGGATGCGCCACATGGCCCACATGCCCTGGGCGAAGTGCGGATAGAAGTGGCAGTGGTAGATGGCATCGCCCGAGGTGCGGTTGCGGTTGCCGGAGCCGCCGTTGGCGATCTCGTAGGTGTAGCCCGAGCCCGGCCCGATGCCCTGGGCGTCGATGTAGTCGGAGTTGTCGTCATTGGGGTTGAACAGCCACTGGTGGCCGTGCAGGTGGAACACATGCTGCTCGTAGCCGTTGTGGGAGTTGCGGATGCGCACGGCATCGCCGATGTAGCTGTGGGCGACGTTGGACGGCTCGGCCGGGAACAGGGCCATGGTGGCCTTCACCCCGGTGCTGCCTTCCGGCGGCACCTGGCCGGGGAGGATGGCTTCGAGGCCGACGTTGGCCGGCACATCCACCTGCATGGCGGCATCACCGACGACGTGGGCGCTGAGGAAGAACTCTTCGTAGGCGCAGGACAGGCAGTCATGCATCGGACCGACGCCCAGGCGGTTGGCCACCACTTCGGCACCGATGCCGCCGGCACCGTAGTTGATCATGAAGGAGTCGCGGGTCGGCTCCAGCACATGGCCGAACACCGGGTCGTTCCAGTAACCGGGGAAGGCCTGGGCCACGGCGTTCTCGTCATGGAACACGGAGGAGAAATCGCGGAAGGGTTCCAGGCGATTGGGCAGCGCCGGGTTGCGCTTGCCGTAGCTTTCCAGCGGGTAGGTGTTCTGCGGGAAGGTGCCATCGGGGTTGGGCCCCATGACCACGGCATCGGTGTCGCTGGAGATGATCTCGCCGTTGTCCATCATGGCGATCACCGGCAGGCCGGCCTTGCCTTCCTCGTTCCAGGGCGAGGTCTGTGGATAGCGTTTTTCGTAGTCGATGATCGGCTGGCCGGCCGGGGTACGTCCGGTGGTGGCCAGACGCATCTCTTCTTCGGTGACCACGTTGCGGTAAGTGCGCGAGAGCTTGGGCAGCACGACCACCTGGGCGAACAGGCCGTTGGCGGTGTTGCCGCCAGTGCCTTCACCACCGAAGGTGGCGCCATAGCTGCTGGCGGCGAATGCACCTTCGCGCTCGGCGTACAGGGTGTAGGAGCGGCTGCCGCCCGGCGGGATCAGGTTGTTCTGATTACGCCCGGCGTTGGTGGCGATGTCGCCAATGTCATTGACCGCCTGCATGCCGTTGACCTGGAAGCCGACATGGCGGTCGGCAACCTGCTCGTCCTTCCTGAACAGCGGGTCGTCCGGGTTGCGGGGGTTGGCCTGGTAGGCCAGCAGGTTCTGCAAGTTGATGGTCAGGCAGTCCCCCGCGGCCACCCGCAACACCAGCGGACGCGGACGCTTGTCGGGACGCAGCGCCACCTCACCGGGCACCGCCGCGCCGCCCTGGGTGAGCGGCACTTCATTCTTGTCCACCACGTCGCGGCGCAGGGCGAACATCATGCCGTTGATGTTCTGCGCGCCGAGGCGGTTGAACATCAGCGGCTGATCCAGGGCCACGACATTGGCCACCAGATTGCGCGTGCACTGCACGGCCGCCTGCGCCTCCTCGGTGGGAAAGAGCGCGCCCAGCAATAGAAGGGCGCCGCCCAGGTAAAGAGATGCCCTCGGGGCACCATCGAAAATGGGGTTTGCACTGCGCGAAGGATTCGTCCGTTTCATTTGGCTGACCTCGGTATCAGGTGCACGGATGCCAATAGAGGGCAGGACTGACCGAGCAATGCCTGTGCCATTAGCGCAAAGCCTTTTAAATCAGATGATTGGAATGGCTAATGGGGAAAGTGCCAGTATTTCCCCCACCCGATTCCCACCCAATTCCCCGGTTTTGACCGGGGTTGGACGGAGGGCATGGAAGTGAAGGGTGAGGGGCGATTTCGAACGTGAAGGGCGACCATTGGCAGACCTTCGGCCTGCTTGGCGACTGAAGTCGCCCCCACAGAAAATCCGCGGTCCGGATGAAATCCTTGTGGGGGCGATTTCAATCGCTATGGGCAGCGCAGCTGCCCTTCTCCACCGACGATTTGATGCGCAGAAAACGCCCCCGCATCTGGGGAAATTCCCCACTAGCGGGGTCGTTTTGCGTCGGCCTGGAGGCGTTGGTAGTGGCCCAGGACGCTGGGTACGTAACGCTGGGTTTCCGGGTAGGGAGGAATGGCGCTGCCATAGGCGAGCACGGTGCCGGGCCCCGCGTTGTAGGCGGCCAGGGTGAGGGAAAGGTCGTTGTCGAACATCTTCAGCAGGCGCTTCAGGTAGCGTGCCCCGCCGCGCACGTTGGCGGCTGGGTCGAACACGTCCTGCACCCCTAGATCCTTCGCGGTATCGGGCATCAGCTGCATCAGGCCCGCCGCGCCCTTGGGCGAAAGCGCGGAAGGATCGTAGTTGGATTCGGTCTTGATCACCGCGTGCAACAACTCGGCGGGCAGGTCGTAGTCGAAGGCCGCCTGGGCGACGATCAGGGCGTAGCGCGGCGCCTTGGCCCTGCCTTTTCGAATCGGCTTGACCAGGCTCGGGGCCTTCGCCAGCGCGGGTCTTTCGCGGGCCACGCGGACCAGTTTGCGGTCTGTCCGGTGGATGTTGGTGAGGGTGATGCTGCCGTTGGCGGAGACCACCTGATAGATGTCGGAGCGGGCTTCGTCAGCGGTAGTCGCAAGGATGCTGAGCAGCACCAGGGCGGGCACTTTCATCGTTGTTCTCCCCTGTGAGGGCCGATGCCCTTCGGGTTGCTGGGTGCTGTACCGTCAGCAAAGCACGTGCCGGAAGATCCAACTGGTGATGTGTCGCCCCCCTCGCCCGCTCGTCGTGCACACCTCTTGCATAGCCCTTCGCACTGACCCGCAGCGGAGGTTCCCATGAAGTTGCTTCGTCGACCCGAACAGGGTTTCACCCTTCTCGAACTCCTCGTGGTGCTGGTGGTGCTCGGCCTGTTGGCCGGCATTGTGGCGCCAAAGTATTTCAATCAACTCGGCAAGTCCGAAACCAAGGTGGCCCGCGCGCAGATCGAGGGACTGGTGAAGGCCCTGGATATCTACCGCCTGGAAGTGGGCCATTACCCCAGTACCGAGCAGGGCCTGACAGCGCTGGTGAGCGCGCCATCGGACGAGCCTCGCTGGGGCGGCCCTTATCTGCAGAAGGAAGTGCCGCAGGACCCCTGGGGCCGCGCCTATGTCTATCGCGCCCCCGGTGAGAACGGCGATTTCGATCTGCTTACGATGGGCAAGGACGGTCAGCCTGGCGGCGACGGCGAAAACGCCGAAGTCACCAGTTGGCAGTGACCGCCATGCGCTTCCAGGTAAAAGCGGTACGTGGCCAGGCCGGCGTGGTCGCCCTGACGCTGGAGGCGGCAAGCGATGACGACGCACGTCGCCAGGCAGAAGCCCAGGGACTGCGGGTGCTGACCCTGCAGGCCGAGCGCGGCTGGTCGCTGCGGAGCTGGCGGCGGCGCGAGGGATTCCCGCTGCTGCTGTTCAGCCAGGAGCTGACCACACTGCTGAATGCCGGCCTGGCACTGATCGATGCGCTGGAAAGCCTGGCGGAGAAGGAAGCCGACCCGCAGGCGCGCAAGGTGCTGGGAGCCCTGGTGCGGCTGCTCTATGAGGGCAAGTCACTGTCCCAGGCGCTGGCGCAGTTCCCCTCGGTGTTCCCCGCGCTCTACGTGGCGCTGGTGCAGTCCAGCGAGAAGACCGGCGCGGTGGGTGATGCGCTGGGGCGCTACGTGGCCTATCGCACGCGGATGGATGAAGTGCGCCAGAAGATCATCAGTGCGTCTGTCTACCCGGTGCTGCTGTTCATGGTCGGCTGCAGCGTGCTGTTGTTCCTTGTGGGCTACGTGGTGCCGCGCTTCAGCCTGGTGTTCGAAGGGCTGGGCTCTAACCTGCCCTGGTTGTCCCGGGTCCTGCTGCACAGCGGCCTGTTCCTCCACTCACATCAGGCGGAGGTATTCGGCGGCGCCGCACTGGCGCTGGTGACTCTGGTGCTGTTGCTGCGCCAGGAGAACGTGCGCCGCGCCATCGGCCGCCAGGTAGAACGCTTGCCGGCGATCCGTGATCGCATCCAGGTCTATGAGCTGGCGCGTTTCTATCGCTCCCTGGGCATTCTGCTGCAGGGTGGGATTCCCATCCTCACCGCCATCGAGATGGTCCGCGGCCTGCTCGGCGCCGCGTCGCGCCCACGGCTGGACCAAGCCGCCGCGCGCATTCGCGAGGGCCAGGCGTTGTCGCGTGCGCTGGAAGAACATGGGCTGTCGACCCCGGTGTCGCTGCGCATGCTCAGGGCCGGCGAACAGTCCGGCAACCTTGGCGAGATGATGGAGCGCACGGCCGATTTCCATGACGAGGAAACCGGCCGCTGGATCGAATGGTTCGTGCGCTTGTTCGAGCCGCTGCTGATGACGTTCATCGGGCTGATCATCGGGGTGATCGTGATCCTGATGTACATCCCGATCTTCGAACTGGCATCGAGTATTCAGTAAGGCGCGAGGGCGGGATGAGGTCTGTAGGAGCGAGCTTGCTCGCGAATGAGCGTGCTCGGGCTGTTCGCGAGCAAGCTCGCTCCTACAGTCAGTGTCGTAGAGGTGGAAATCGCTCGCCAGCACCCGCGATGGTGGATAAAAAAAGCTATTGAGCGGGAGCGTTACGTGCCTTTCTTGATCTGTTTCAGAGGCTCTTCGGAGCTTGCGGCGGGACGGCGGCGGTCGGAGAGCACCCAGGCGCCGTCATACAGCTTCAGCGGGAAGTTCACCTCGCCACCGCGACGACGGTCCACCTGGGCGGGTTGCTCGGCCGGCGATTCCTGATCGCGCAGGGCGGCAGTCGGCAGGCCGTGGAGCACCACGTTGCCCAGCTCATGCAGGGGGAATGGCTTGAGGAGGATGATGTCGATCTTGCGCTCGATGGCGCGGTTGCACACTTCGATGCTGGGGTGCGCGGTCATCAGCACCGCTTCGCAGCTGTGCAGGGTGCGCATGGCATCGAAAACCTCGAAACCGGTCATGTCGGGCAAACGATAGTCGAGCACCAGCAGGTCGGGTTTGAAATGCACCACGACCTCCAGGGCGATGGCACCGTTGGCGGCGGTGCGCACTTCGCAACCGAGCATTTCCAGGTAGGTCTGGAAATTCGCGGCAAGGATTTCTTCATCGTCGACTATCAGTACTTTCTTCGTCACTGCGGCTACTCCCCTGTCAGGAGATCGGACGGCGGCCAGGCTGACCGCTGATTGCATCCCTGCACATTCCGAGCCAAGGCTGCATCGACCCGCCCGGGTCGATGATTCCTAGAGTCTAGATCGGCGGAAAAGTTTCACCATCCCCATAATCCCCTACGTTGGTCGGGGGATTCCCCTGAATCGGGGCCATTTCAATGCTGCTGCCGGTCGGGCCGTTCCAGGCCAAGCTTGTCGATCCGGTAGCGCAGCATGTCGCGGGTGAGGCCGAGCATGCGGGCGGATTTGGAGATGTTCCAGTCGGTCTTGCCCAGGACTTTCACCACCAGGTCACGCTCGGCATCGGACAGGCTCATGTTCTCGTCTTCCAGCCCCAACGGGCCGCCGAGCATCTGCGGCGGAGCCGATTCGGTGACGCCAACCCCGGCCAGCAGGCCGCGGCAGATGGTGAGCTGGTCCGGACCGATGACGTTTCCCGGCGCCAGCAGCACAGTCTGCTCGAGCATGTTGCGTAGCTCGCGCACGTTCCCCGGCCAGCTGTAGCCCTTGAGCACGGACCGGGCTTCGGCGCTGAAGCGCAGCCCCGGCTTGCCGTAGCGCTTGCCATGCTGGGCGACGAAGTGCTCGGCCAGGGTCAGGACATCCTCACCACGGGCGCGCAGCGGCGGCACCTTGATGGTGATGATGCGCAGGCGGAAGAAGAGGTCGCGGCGGAACTTGCCCTCCTGGACCATCTGCTCGAGGTTGCAGTTCGTGGCGCTGATGATGCGCAGGTTGACCTTGCGCTCGCGAACCGAGCCCAGGCGACGAATGGTGCGGTCTTCCAGCAGCTTGAGCAGCTTGGCCTGGAGCAGCAGGTCGATCTCGCCCACCTCGTCGAGGAATAGCGTGCCACCATCGGCCGCTTCCACCAGGCCCACGCGGCGATCCTTGGCGTCGGTAAAGGCGCCCTTCTCGTGGCCGAACAGTTCGGCCTCCAGGAGGTGCGACGGAATCGAAGCGCAGTTGAACTCGACGAAGGGACCCTTGCTGCGCGCGCCGTCGAAATGCAGCGCGCGAGCCACCAGTTCCTTGCCGGTCCCGGTCTCGCCTTCGATCAGCACCACCGGCAGGTCTTCCCCGGCCATGCGTTCCTCGGCGCCGAGCACCTGGCGGACCATATCCTTCATGGTGCGCATGGGTTCGGAGTCGCCTATCAGCCCGGCGAGTCCGGAGTCCTGGGCTTCACGCTGCTGGTAAAAGGACAGGCGCTGCTCCTGTCGCCGCGCCTCCAGCACCTTGTCCACCACCAGCTTCAACTCGGCGAGCGCCACCGGCTTGGTCAGATAATCGCTGGCGCCGGCCTTCATGGCTTCCACCGCGCCCTGCACGTTGCCGTGGCCGGTGATCATGATGACCTTGAGCTGCTCGTCCATCGCGCGGGCCCGGCTGATCAGGTCGCAACCGCTCATGCCGGGCAGGCAATAGTCGGTGAGGACCAGGTCCGGATGCTGCGCCTCGATGATCGGCAGCGCTTCTTCGGCCGAGCTGCAGACCATGACGTCGAACTGGCGCCGTTGCAGGTAGGTGCAGAAGTTGTCGGCCAGGATTTCGTCGTCTTCGACAATCAGAATGCTGTTGCCCATTTGTTGTTATCCCCCTGCCGTGGCCCTGAAGGTCAGGTGCACGTTGGTACCGGAATTTTCCCGGCTATCGATGCTGACTGCGCCACCGAAGCGCTCGACGATCTTGCGCACCAGCACCAGGCCGACGCCCAGACCGCCACGCTTGGTGGTATGGAAAGGTTTGAAGGCCATCTCCAGCATGGCCGGCGACATGCCGCTGCCGGTGTCGCTGACGGTCAGGGTCAGCAACCGGCGCTGCGCATCCGGCTCCAGGCAGATGGCCAGTCGACCACCGCGCGGCATGGCCTCGATGGCATTGGAAAGGACACTACCCAGCAGTTGTTGCAGGAGCACCGGGTGGCTGACCACCTTGGGTGCGTGGCGGGTCTGCCAATCCACCTCGATGCCGGCATGGCGGATCTGCGGCTCATAGGCGGCGAGGGTTTCTTCCAGGGCGTTGGTGAGGTCCACCGGTTCCTGGTCGCCGGCCAGCGGACGCGCTGACAACAGCAGCTCGCGCACCCACTTCGACATGCGGTCGACCTGGGTGATGATGTCGCCCAGGTTCTTGTGCAGCGGCCCCGGGTCCACTTCGAGCGCCAGCTCGGCGCTGGAGCGGATGGACGCCAGCGGGTTGCGCAGGCTGTGGGCGACGGCGGTGGACATCTCGCCGAGCAGGGCCAGGGTTTCGTTCTCCACCAGTTGCCGCTGCTGGTCGTCCACCAGGCGCGAGGCATGGCGCACGAACCAGAACAGGCTGAGGTAGATGACTGCCCCGCCCACTGCCGTGGCGATCCAGAGCAGTACGAGTCCGCGGTTCATGCGGGCGATCAGGTCCACCGGCTCCTTGTAGATCTCGATGATCGAGAGCACTTCGCCCCGGCTGTCCACCAGCGGGATGAAGCTTTCCAGATAGAGGCTGTGCGGCACCCGCATGAAAAAGTCTTCCGCCGGGCAGGCATCGGGGCCGTGGTGCTCGGTGGTCACCGTGTTGCGGCTGCTGACCGCTTCGCTCAGCTTGGCGCGCTCCAGCGAATGGCCACCCACCAGTTTCGGATTGGTCGACCAGATCACCACGCCATCGGGCGCATAGACATTGGCCAGCAGCACATCGGGCAGGCGCACGATGTGGTCGAAGAATTCTTCGTGGGATTTCACCAGCTGTTCGTGAGAGACGCCAAGGCGCGCACCATCGACGCGCTTGTCGAGGAATTCACCAAGCGTCAGGCCGGGGGAGAAGTTGCCGTGGATGACTTCGACATCGGCGATGGACTTGATGAACTGGGCGCTGAGCATGGCATCGCGGTCGATGCTCTCGCGCATCAGGAATCGGGTTGCCGCCGAGCCGAGCAGAATGGCCACCGCGAGGATGATCACCAGGCTCACCAGGGAAAACCAGCGGAACAGATTGAAGGGCTTGCTCACCAGCGCCATCTTCATTCGAAACCTCCCCTTGTGTGACCGTCGGATCGCTCGCAAGGCGGGCGTAAAAAGGGGCCTCCGGCCGGGTCGGCAACTCCTGCGCCGACTGCGGGTAGTTATAGCGCAGGCCCCGAGATTCGCGGCCCTACCGTTCAGCGGTCGCCGAACGGTAGGGGCGAAAATCCCCCATTTCCCCACCCACTTTTCACCCACTTCTGGGCTACCAGCCCCCAGAGCCGGGACCCCCTCCTCACGACTTATTTCAAGATGTTTCAGCCACCAACCCCGAACCAGAGCGCCGGAACCGCTCTGGCATGGGGTTTGCGCCCTCTTCCGGTCAACGACGGGCCCCTTTGCCATCGGAGCCTGACAAACGGCGAAGTTCATCGACTGGAAGGGCAACACCATGCACAACGCACTGCCGAAACTCGTGCTCCCGCTATTGCTCGGACTCACGGTCGCCCCGGCCAAGGCCGGTCTCTATGCGGTCGACCAGACCACCTATACCGAGGCCAACGGATTCTTCGCGGCCTGGTACCAGGACACCCACGGCCGCGCCCTCGACCTCTGTCTCTCCAAGGCACAGAGCACTCGCGTCCCCGGCTCCTTCATGTGCAACCTGCTGCCCAATCCGGGGGTGTTCGACGACACCCAGGCGATCGTCTTCCCCACCAACTTCCCCGACGAGGCGTTCTGGTTCACCGGCGATGCCGCCATCACCGACGCCGCCACCGGCATCGACCTGCTGTACGTGTCCGCCCTGGAGGCGGCCTTCAGCGGCGAGTTGCCGGCGGTAGGCGAGCAGATCAGCTTCGCGCGCGTCCGTATCCGGGTGACCGTACCGGTGGCCGGCACCTACACCATCACCCACCCCTATGGCGTGGAAGTGTTCGATGTGGATACCCCCGGGACACGCGCCATCAACCTGACCCGCGACATCGGCATCACCACGCCTGGCGAGTTCAGCGGCGCCTTGAAGGGTGATGTCGGACCCTTCCTGCGCTCGGTGAACGGGCCCTATGTGGAGGTCAATCCGGTCACCAGCCTGCCGGAGTCCTTCATCGGCGACCCGAACGTGCTGGAGGAAGTCACTGGCAGCCCCTTCGGGACCAACTTCGTGCGGATAGAAGGCCCCAACGGCCTGCGCGTAGAGACGCGACAGTTCGCCATTTCCGGCAAGTTGTCCCAGGTGCCGTTGCCGACGCCGCTGATCGTCGAGCGCGCCACCTACTCCACCGGCGGCACCGGGGGCGCCAGCCAGCAGGACTTCTTCACCCTGGCCCCGCCCGCTCCGGCCACCGTGCGCTACACGGACACCGCCGGCACCACCGGCGCCATGCTGGGCAGCGCCACGGGTGCCTGGTACGGCCAGTCCGCGGCCACCCCGACGGCCAATGGCAACTTGTCCTTCACCGCTGACAACAGCGCAGCCATTCCCAGCAGCACCGCCACCACCAAGACCGCCCCGCTGGTGGACCTGGTGACCATCAGCCGCGCCGAGTACAGCCTGGCCACCGGCCGCCTGACGGTGGATGCCAGCTCCAGCGACCAGACCGGCCAGCCGGCGCTGACCGCCGAGGGACTGGGCCCGCTGGTAGCCGGACACCTGGATCTCCCGACCGGCCTCATTCCACCGGCGACCGTCCACGTGAGCTCGGCCAATGGCGGCTCCGATACCGAAGAAGTCCTGATTCTCCCCTGAGAACAACACTCACCTGCCGCAGGCGGGTGAACGGAGGCAGTCATGTTCAGATGGCCAGGAATACTCACCCTGTTGCTGGGTGTGCTCGTCGGCATTCCGGTTGCCGAGGCGCAACTGGCGACGGTGGACCCCGGTCCCTTCACCGCCGCCAGCGGCTACTTCCCGCGCTGGTACCAGGACACCGAGGGCACCCCCCTGGAGCTTTGCCTGTCCAAGGCCCGCAGCTCGCGAGCGCCAGGCAACTTCATGTGCACCCTGCTGCCGACCCCCGGCATCTTCGACGACACCAAGCCCGTCGCCTTCCCCGGCAACTTCCCGGATGAAAGCTTCTGGATGCTCGCCGAGGCCAGCATCGACGACCCCGGCAATGGCCTGCAGCTGGATGCCTACGTGGCCGGCATCGAAGCGGCCTTCGCGGCCGAAGTCCCGCGCCAGGGCGACCAACAGAGTTTCGCGCGCATCCGCATCCGCGTGACGGTTCCGGTGGCCGGCACCTACAAGGTCACCCACCCCTATGGCGTGGATACCTTCACCGTCACCGCGCCCGGCCGTCGCGCCATCAACATGACCCGCGACATCGGCATCGGCGCCCCCGGCGACTTCAGCGGCGCCCTGGCCGGCAACGTCGGCCCGTTCCTGCATCGGGACGGCCCGCTGTACACCGAAACCAACCCGGAAACCAATGAGGTGGAAACCTTCATCGGCGACCCCAACCTGGCCGAGCCGGTGGTGGGCAGCCCCTTCGGGACCAACTTCATACGCATCGACGGTCCCAACGGCCTCTTCATCGAGACCAACCTGTTCAACCTGTCCGGCAAGCTGTTCACCGGCGGCATCGCCAGCAAGGTCGGCGTCGACCGTGCCACCTACAGCCGCGACGCCCAGCACACCTGGATTTCGGTGTTCGCCAACTCCAGCGCCACCGCAACCCTGTGCTTCCGCGAAAGCCTCGACCTGGTGGCCGATCCGCCGTCGCCCTGCCAGTTCGAGATGACCGGCGATGGCAGCGGCCTGTTCTTCGGCCAGGACCTGGCACCGACCAGCCTGCCGCCCTTCGTGCTGATCACCGCCACGGACACCAATGCATCGGCCACCACCCAGACCCAGCAGCTGACCGATATCGTCAAGATCAGCCAGGCACGCTATTCCTGGCCGAACAAGACGCTGACGGTTGAAGCGCGCTCCAGTGACGAGGTGGAAATCCCGTCCATGGTCGCCGAAGGCTTCGGCCGCCTGCTGCCGGTCAGTGGCGCGACCCAGCGCCTGGTGGCCGCCGGCATCGAGCAGCCGCCGGCGAAGGTCACGGTGAAATCGGCTGCCGGCGGCAGCGACACGGAGTTCGTGGTCATCGAAGGACGGCCGGCCAATGTCCCGGCCAACCAGCCGCCAGTGGCCAACCCGGACAGCGCCAACACCACCGCCGGCGTACCGGTGACCTTGGCCCTGACCGCCAACGACAGCGACCCGGACGGAAACCTGCCGCTGATCATCGACAACTTTGGCAGCGTCACCCTCGGCGGCCTGGTGCAGAGCGGCAACGGCTCGGTGATCTACAATCCGCCGGCGCAGGTCGCCACGACGCAGACGCTGACCTTCACCTACCAGGTCCGTGACAACCTCGGCGCGCTCTCCGTCCCGGCCCTGGTGACGCTCACCGTGCGGCCGAACCTGCCGCCGGTGGTTGCCAACGACACCGCGACCACCAACGCCGGCGCACCGGTGACGATCAACGTGCTGGCCAACGACGCGGACCCGGAAGCCAACCCGATGACGGTGGTGAACCTGACCGCGCCGCCCACAGATCGCGGCACGACCAGCACCAACGGCACCACGGTCACCTACACCCCACCGGCAACGGTGACCACCGCCTTCACCGTCACCTTCAACTACCAGGCGCAGGACTCCATTGGCGCCACATCGCCACAGGCAACGGTGACCGTGACGGTGAACCCGGCCGTGGCCGCCGATACCCTGGCGATCACCAAGGCGGACGTGAAGGCGGGTTCCAACAACCGCTTCTCCTGGGACTTCGAAGGCACGACGTCGCGGCCTGCGGGCAACCAGATCCGCATTGAAGTCACCAGCGCCCAGGGCGTCGTCCTGCTGGGCACCGCCGCGCCGGGGCCGAATGGGAAGTGGAAGTTGTCGGTGAATAACTCCACCGCCGTCGTTCCCGCGGCCAACCCCAGCGTTACCGTGCGCTCCACCTTCGGCG
Organism: Pseudomonas sp. BN414; assembly: GCF_029871275.1. Taxonomy (NCBI): domain Bacteria; kingdom Pseudomonadati; phylum Pseudomonadota; class Gammaproteobacteria; order Pseudomonadales; family Pseudomonadaceae; genus Pseudomonas; species Pseudomonas sp. BN414. The sequence goes on along the minus strand of NZ_SSOL01000054.1, from coordinate 20,827 downwards.
GAGTGCGCACCGGCACCATTTCCGTACGCTGATCGCTCAGCTCCAGTTGCCCCCAGCTGCGTCTTGCGGCTGGGGGATTTTTTTGTTCTGGCACTGTGGATAAAAAGAGCGTTATCCACGCGCTCGGATTGGCAGGGTGAAGTCGGACTTCCTGTAGGAGCGAGCTTGCTCGCGAACAGCCCGGGCACGATCTTTCGCGAGCAAGCTCGCTCCTACCAACCTGTGCCGCAGCGGTGCCTGCCAAACCGCCCCAGAGTTGTGCACCTGGTCAGCTTCCAGCAGTCGGGAAATCCTGGCGAACTTCGCACAACCGCTTGAAAAACCCCGCCATCCCCCGATAATCGCGCGCCCGGTCGTTTGCCCAGAGCATCCTGGCGCTCTTTTTGCTCTGGGGCAGACCTGACCAATCAGACAAGTTCTACACAGATAGACACAGCTTAAAACCACTGGAGCCAAACCCGATGAACCGCGTCTTTTCCTCGTTGATGCTCGCTGGCGGCCTGCTAGCGGCCGGCAATGCCCTGGCCGACGGCCCCCTGCTCTGGCAGGACAACAGCCTGACCTACCTCTATGGCAAGGATTTCCAGATCAACCCTGAAATCCAGCAGACCTTCACCTTCGAGCACGCCAGCGGCTGGACCTTCGGCGACCTGTTCATTTTCGTCGACCAGATCAACTACAACGGCGAGGAAGACGCCAACGCCGGCAAGAACACCTACTACGGCGAGATTTCCCCGCGCCTGTCCTTCGGCAAGATCTTCGACCAGAAGCTGGAATTCGGCCCCATCAGCGACGTGTTGCTGGCGACTACCTATGAGCGCGGCGAGAACCGCAACCAGAACTACCTGATTGGCCCGGGCTTCGACCTCAAGCTCCCCGGCTTCGACTACTTCCAGCTGAACTTCTACTACCGCAAGCCCGACGGCATCACCAACAACCCGTCCGGCCAATGGCAGGTCACCCCGGTGTGGTCCTACACCATTCCGGTGGGCAACTCGGACGTGGTGATCGACGGCTTCATGGATTGGGTCTGGAACAACAAGGACGCCACTTCCAACCGCCCGAACGACCTGCACGCCAACCTGCACTTCAACCCGCAGATCAAGTACGACCTGGGCAAGGCCATGGGCTGGAGCGCTGTGAAGCACTTCTACGTCGGCGTCGAGTACGACTACTGGAAGAACAAGTACGCCATCGACGACAACAGCTTCCTCGGCGACGACATCCTCGGCGGCACCGACCAGAACACCTTCAGCCTGCTGGCCAAGGTGCACTTCTGATGATTGCGGGGCCCGGCACACTGTCGGGCCCTTCTGTCTTGCGCCATGGAAAAGGCGGGTAGAGAATGCGCGGCAGTCCCAGCCTGCAGTCAGAAAAGGAATGTTCCGATGGCCAGCGACAGCGCCCAAGCCTCCTCGCACACCCGCGGTGAGAAACTGGTCTCCAGCGCCTGGATCGCCCTCGGCATCATCATCCCCATCAGTTGCCTGTTCTCCGACGAATCCTTCGACTTCTCCGCCAGCCTGGCGCTGCTCTCCCTGATCACCCTCTGCGCTGCCTTCGCCTGCTGGCCGAAGCTCTTCATCACCCCCATCAACTACCGCAAGCTCTGCGACGAAGTGCCCCGTAACAGCTCGATTGCCATGGCCGTGTTCGTCGGCCTCACGGTGCTGCGCGGCTTCGTCGAACTGGTGGTCTGAAGCCTGATTTGTGGGGGCGAATTCATTCGCCAAGGGTGGCGTAGCCGCCCCATTCAGCCTCGTAGGGCAGACCTTCGGCCTGCATGGCGAATGAATTCGCCCCTACAAGTATCGACGGCGCAGAGCGCAGCGAAGCCCAACATTCGGAAGCGACCTTTGCGTTGGGCTTCGCGTAGCTCAGCCACAACCTACAAAGCTCTGGCACATCTCGGCACCCGGCCAACCCGGCGGCCCGACCGCTACGGCACGGTATCCCCGTAGGTTGGGCAGAGCGCAGCGAAGCCCAACATTCGGAAGCGACCTTTGCATTGGGCTTCGCGTAGCTCAGCCACAACCTACAAGGCTCTGGCACATCTCGACACCCGGCCAACCCGGCGGCCTGATATCCAAGGCGCGGTATCCCGTAGGTTGGGCAGAGCGCAGCGAAGCCCAACATTCGGAGGTGACCTTTACGTTGGGCTTCGCGTAGCTTAGCCACAACCTACAAGGCCGTGGCACAGCTTTTCGCCCAATAAAAAGCCCCGCACATGGCGGGGCTTTTTTCATCGCGGGAGCGATCAGGCGCTAGCGGGCGCCACGCCGATGATCTCGGCCCGGCTGCGCACCAGTTGCGGCAGCAGCGAACCCACGACCATGCCCAGCCAGCTGAACAGCAGGCCAGCCAGTTGCGGCGGCCAGAAATCGGTTTCCTGGTAGGTCATTTCCAGCAGCCCCCAGGAGCCGAGGCCGGCGAAGATGGCCAGCAGTGCGCCCTGGGTAGTGGCGCGCTTCCAGAACAGGCCAGCGAACAGCGGCACGGCAGCGGCAACCAGGGTCACCTTGTAGGCGTTGCCGACCATCTCGTAGATGCTGGAGTTGGAGTTCAGGGCGAACAGGCCAGTGGCGAAGGTCATCGCCAGCACGCTGCAACGCATGGCCAGCAAGGCCTGGCGGTCAGTCATGTCGGGGATGAAGCGCTTGAGGATGTTCTCGGTGAAGGTCACCGACGGCGCCAGCAGGGTGCCGGAAGCGGTGGACATGATCGCCGAGAGGATGGCGCCGAAGAACATAATCTGGGCGAACAGCGGGGTGCGTTCCAGGATCAGGCGCGGCAGGATCATCTGCGAATCCTCGGCCAGCCAATGCTGCACCATCGCCGGGTCGATCATCTTGGCCGAGTAGGCGAGGAAGATCGGCAGCATGCAGAAGCACAGGTAGAAGCAGGCACCGGTCATGGAGGCGCGAGCAGCGATGTTTTCGCTCTTGGCCGACATCACGCGGGCGTACACGTCCTGTTGCGGGATGGAACCGAACATCATGGTCACTGCGGCAGCGAGGAAGGCGACGATGTCCTTGGCCGAAGTGCCGTGGATGAAGGCGAACTTGCCTTCGTTCGCGGCCTGGCTGATCACGGCCGCAGGGCCGCCTGCCATGTCACCGACGAGCCAGGTCAGATAGAACAGGCCGACCACGATGATGATCATCTGCAGGAAGTCGGTCATTGCCACCGACCACATGCCACCGAACAGGGTGTGCAGCAGGACGATGAAGGTGCCGATCATCATGCCCTGGGTGGTGGTCAGGGCGCCGTCGGACAGCACGCTGAATACCACGCCCAGCGCGGTGAGCTGCGCAGCGACCCAGCCGAGATAGGAGGCGATGATCACCAGGCTGGTGAGCAGTTCCACGTTCGGGCCGAAGCGCTTGCGGAAGAAGTCACCGATGGTGAGCAGGTTGAGGCGATAAAGCGGACGGGCGAATACCAGGCCCACCAGCATCAGGCACCCGAAGGAGCCGAAGGGGTCTTCGATGATCCCGGCGAAGCCTTCTTCGAGGAAGGTCGCGGGAATGCCCAGCACGGCTTCCGAGCCGAACCAGGTGGCGAACACCATCGCCACGACCAGGGGGAAAGACATACTCCGGCCGCCGGAAGCGAAGTCCGTGGAGTTCTTGACGCGAGTGGAGGCGTAGAAGCCGACAGCGACAGTGATCAGCAGATAGATCGCAACAAACCAGATCAGCATTTGTTCTTGTTCCAGAGGCACGCTCGTCGAGCCCGGAAAAAGCCTGGGAGTCCGGAGTTCGACTGACGGAGTTTTTGTTATTGACGCGGAAGGGCCCGATGCCACGCGAGGCAGGCGGGTACCACGGAGGCGCAGTCTGCCAAAGACGTAAAATATGTCAAACAATTACCGCGCAGATGAGCAAAAAAATCGACAGGATGCGTGCCTCATTACGGAGCAGACAGACTCACAAAGCCTTGAATTTAAAGGCATCTCAACGTCAGCTTGTGACTCGTCAGTTTTTTATTTTTTACATGCACCGTTGATTAAGAACGACACCAAACTACCGTTCATCGTCAATAGGAAGTCATCTGCTAGCATCCAGGCGTCATCGTCATGGAGCCTTCGTGCATGTACGCGCTGAACCCGCAACAGACCGAGTCCTACCTGCGTCACTTGGACATCCCCGCTCCGCAGCAGCCCGACCTCGCCAGCCTGGACCGCCTCATCGCCGCCCATCAGCGCCGGGTGGCCTTCGAGAACGTCGATGTCCTGCTCGACCGCGCCGTCCACATCGACGCCGATGCGGTATTCGCCAAGGTGGTGGAGCGCCAACGCGGCGGCTACTGCTATGAGCTGAACAACCTCTTCGCGCGCCTGCTGCTCGCCCTCGGCTACCAACTCGAACTGCTGGGAGGCCGCGTGCGCTGGGGCCTGCCGCTGGATGCGCCGCAGACCATGCTTTCCCACCTGATGCTGCGTGTGCTGCTGCCCGAAGGGCCCTACCTGGCGGACGTCGGCTTCGGCTCCGCCACGCCCTGGCGCGCCGTGCCCCTCGCGGGTGAGATGCCCAACGACCTGCCCTACCGCCTGCGCCCCCAGGAGGATGGAACCGGGGAAGTGCAGCTGGAAAACTTCCGCGCGGAAAGCGGCTGGGCGGCCTGCTATCGCTTCGGACCGGAGGTGAACGCCTGGGTCGATTGCATTCCGCGCAACTGGTACACCTCCACCCACCCGAACAGCGTATTCCGGCAGATGCTGATGACCGCCCGCAGCGAAGGCGAATGGCGCCTGACCCTGGCCAACGGCACCTTCAACAAGCGCCACCGCGATGGCCGCGTGGAAAGCCGTCGGATCGAGGATGCAGCTGAACTGGTCGAAGTGCTGAGAAATGACTTCCTGCTTACGCTCACGAACGACGAGATCGAGCCACTGCGAGCCAGGCTCGAGGGTCTGCTGAGCGCATGAACCTGTAGGGTGGATGGCGCTCTTCCATCCACCTTGGGGACTTAACCTGGCCTCGTTGGTGGACGTAAAAAGCGACGTCCACCCTACACACAGCGGTGAAGTCCTGGGTGCGATTGGTGGACGTGGTCCACCCTACAGGTAGCGCCATCCGCGAACGAGGACATGCCCATGTCCACCGCCGAGCATCTCCACGCCCTGCACGAGCAGGGTTTCACCCTGCTTCCCGGCGTGCTCGACGCCGCCGCCGTATCCTCGTTGCGCCAGTTGATCGACCAGCTCCAGCCCATCCATTGGGATTACTGCGGCCTGGTGGACGACCACTTCAAATGCGTGTTCAACCGCGGTCCGGAATGGCTGCCGTACCTCGATCTGCCTGGGGTCATCGAACTGGCTGAAGCGGCACTCGGCGAAGACTGCCACCTGATCGGCATGACCGCCTGGCGCAATCACCCGGGTTTCATAGGTGGCGACCTGCATGTGGATCACCTGGCCATGGAACTGCCGGAAAGCCTACTGGCCGATCCGACCTTCGCGCTGCCAATGCAGATATGCACCGCGCATATCTACCTCGACGATATCGACGCCGACCTGTGTCCCACCCTGGTCATTCCTGGCAGCCACCGCGCCGGGCGCAGACCGCGAACCGGCGAAACCGGTTGGCGCGGCAAGTCTGCCGAGGCGGTGCTGTGCAGGGCCGGCGACGTACTGATGTTCCGCAGCGAACTCTGGCACGCCGGCAGCCGCAACCGCACGACCGACCGCACGCGCTACCTGCTGCAGGTGCACTACGGCCGGCGCATGGTGGCGCAGAAGTTTTCGCCCTACCTCGCCTTTCACTTCAACCCCGAAGTGCTGACCGCCTGCACGCCCCGGCAGCGTCGCCTGCTGGGCGATCACACCGCGGCCGAATACGACTGACGCCGAAAAACCGAGCAAGCGCTTCCAGCCCATCTCCCATGGGCCGCCGCGAGATTTATCCCGAAGATATCCACAGAGCGACCCACAGTTTTTGTGGGCAATACATGTCCTGCCACTCGGAACTGGCCTCACCTTGTGGGAACGAATTAATTCGCGAACTTCAGAACTGTCGCAACCCGCTGCCCAAAGGCTCAAGACACCTGAGCAAAATCCAGCCACTCTTCTGAAAGGCGCGCAATCCGGCCCCTGCAGCGATCCACCCCAAAGCTATCCACAACTTGCCCCTCAGATTCCGTGGGTATCTGAGGCAGACAGGCGGGCGGAATGGGTTGCACCCCGAATGCACAGGAAACGAGCAACCGGCCCCAACCCATCAGGCACGGGCCACGCGGCCATTCATCCAGAAGATATCCACAGCTCGCTCCACAGAAATTGTGGGCACGCCCGTACCGGCCTGATCTTTACTTCAAGGCACCACCTCACGCAGGAAGCACTTCATGCGCGCGACCGGCCTTGCTGCCCTGTTGATCCCCCTGCTGCTTACGGGCTGCGTCGGCTTCGGCACACGAGACCCGTTACAGGTCGACCTGGCCGGCATGGAACCCATCCCCGGCGAGGGGCTGGAGGTGCGCTTCAATCTCAAGCTCCGCGTGCAGAACCCCAACGAGGGCGCCATTCATTACAGCGGTGTGGCGCTGGAGATGGACCTCAACGACCTGCCCCTGGCCAGCGGCGTCAGCAGCCAGGGCGGCACGGTGGCGGGCTTCGGCGAGACGCTGATCGAGGTGCCAGTGACCATTTCCGCGTTCTCGGTGCTGCGCCAGGCCTGGACGCTCACCGGGACCCATCCGGTCCAGAACGTGCCCTACGCCCTACGCGGCAAACTGGGCGGCGGCTTCTGGGGAACCCGCCGCTTTACCGATGCCGGCGTGTTGAGCATTCCCGAGCCCATCGACACGCCGTGAGCTTCAGTTGCTCAGCACGAACCCGAGCAGTTCGTGGATCGCCAGTGGTAGAGCGATCGCCTCGGTGTCCACTTCCCAGTCCGCATCGAGCGGCGGCTCATAAGGGCTGTCCAGGCCGGTGAAGTTACGAATGCGCCCTTCCAGTGCCGCCCGGTACAGCCCTTTGGGGTCGCGGCGGGCACAGGCGTCGAACGAGGTACTGACGTAGACCGTGGAAAACTCCCCCGGCGCGAACATCTGCCGCGCCGCCTCGCGATCGGCGCGGAACGGCGAGATCGCCGACACGATCACCACCAGTCCCGCATCCACCATCAGCCGCGCCACCTCGGCGATACGCCGGACGTTCTCGCGGCGATCCTCCGCCGACATGCCGAGATCCCGGCACAGGCCGCCGCGCAGGTTGTCGCCATCCAGCACGTAGGTGTGCAGGCTACGGGCGTTGAGCTCCACTTCTAGTGCATTGGCCAACGTGGACTTGCCCGAGCCTGACAGGCCGGTCAGCCAGATGCAGCGCGGGCGCTGATGCTTGATCGATGCCCTGGCCCACCCCGGGAGGGTCAGTTCGCATGGAACGGCGTCACTCATAACCCAGACACTCGTAGTCACGTTCATAGGCCCGCAGCATTGCACCCTCGATGCGGGCCCGGCCCGCGATTTCTCCGAGGAGGGAGACTAGCAGCCGTTCTTCGCTAAAAGATTTGGATAGGGTCCAGAGCGATGGCAAAACCCTATACAATCCATGGTTTTTCGTGACACCGAAGTCGAGGTAAACCGTGAGCACCCTGCCGCCCTGCCCCAAATGCAACTCCGAATACACCTACGAAGACGGCGCAATGCTGATCTGCCCGGAGTGCGCCCATGAGTGGTCCGCCGATGCCGGCGCCGAAGCAAGCGACGACAAGGTGATCAAGGACTCCGTCGGCAATGTCCTGCAAGACGGCGACACCATCACCGTGATCAAGGACCTCAAGGTCAAAGGCTCGTCCCTGGTGGTGAAAGTCGGAACCAAGGTGAAGAACATCCGCCTGGTCGACGGCGACCATGACATCGACTGCAAGATCGACGGCATCGGCGCGATGAAGCTGAAGTCGGAGTTCGTGCGCAAGGTGTGAGCCGCGTGCTCAGCGAAAAAGCCCGGCTTATGCCGGGCTTTTTGTTGGGTGGCCGTCACTGAAAGAGCGTGCTCGCCGGCGAAAGCCCCTCAGGTTCGCGAGCAAGCTCGCTCCTACAGTTGAAGATTCCTGCCAGGACTGACATGCGGAGGATTTTTCGGTTGTCCTCCATCGTCCCACCAAGCTAAACAGTCGTTCAACGAGCAGCAGGACGCCAGCGCAGGAACGACTGATGAGCCCCCAATTCCCCAACACCTACTACGAAGCCACGGTCGACCGGATCTCCTATCCCGCCCATTCGGGCCGCACCGACGCCAGGGTATGCATCCTCGGTGGCGGGCTGGCCGGACTGTCCACCGCCCTGGGGCTGGCCGAGCGTGGCGTCACCGACGTGGTGGTGCTGGAGTCCCACGATGTCGGCCACGGCGCCTCGGGGCGCAATGGCGGTTTCGTCTTCGGCGGCTACAGCCTGGGCAACGCCGATCTGCTGGCCACCCTGGGTGCCGAGGAGGCGCGTCGCCTGTATCAACTCACCCTCGATGCGGTCGAACTGATCCGCCACCGCAGCCGCCACTACGGCATCGACTGCGACCTGGTGGACAAGGGTGTGATCCTCGCCAACTGGTTCAACGACCCCGCACGCCTGGATACCCCGCGCCAGTTGATGAAGCAGGCCTACGGCGTGGATTGGGAGTACATCCCGCCCGGCGAACTGAAGGAGATGCTCAGGACCGAGCGCTACTTCGGCGGCCTGCGGGAGCGCAACGCTTTCCACTTCCATCCGCTCAAGTACGTCTGTGGCATCGCCCGGACGCTGGCGAACCTGGGCGTCCGCCTCCACGAACGATCCCCCGCCCAGGCCATCGAGAAGCGCGCCGGAAAGTACGTGGTCAGGACCGCGGGCGGTGAAGTGCACGCCGAGCATGTGGTGTTCTCCGGCGGCGGCTATTCACGCGGCCTCCACCGCCACGTCGAGCGCGCGGTGCTCCCCATCGCCACCTACGTGGTCGCCACCGAGCCCCTGGGCGCGCGCCTTGCGGAGGCCATCGATTGTGAGTCGGCGGTCTACGACACCCGCTTCGCCTTCGACTACTACCGACCGCTGCAGGACAGCCGGATTCTCTGGGGCGGCCGCATCTCCATCCTCGACCGCAATCCGGAAGCCATCGCGAGATTGCTCAAGGCCGACCTCGTCTCGGTCTATCCACAGCTGGAGGATGTGGAGATCCAGTATTCCTGGGGAGGACTGATGAGCTACGGCCGCCACCAGATGGCGCAGATCGGCCAGGACGCCGATGGCATCTGGCACGCGGTTGGCTTCGGTGGCCACGGCATGGCGCCGACCACAGTAGCGGGCGAAGTGCTGGCCGATGCCATTGCCAACGCCACACCGATTCCCACCGGCTTCAGCCGATTCGGCCTGACCCGCACCTTCGGCCTCGCCGGGCTGGTGGCCGCGCAGATGACCTACACCGCCTTCCAGGCCCGCGATGCGTTCGATGCACGGCGGTTGAATCGGTAATCAGGACTCCTGCAACGCCCGCAACGCCGCAGCGGCGAGGAAGCCCGAACGACTTTTCTGCTCAGGGTGATTCCGTACGTAGTCGTCGATGCGATTCAACAGATAGCCGGGCAAGGTGATGTTCAACTTCTCCGCCTTGCCCATGTAGCGGGTCACGTCGATATCCACCAGCGCCCAGGTGCAGCCGGCATAGTCTGAATTGGCGGCATGGAACGTGACCCTCTTCGCCACCGGAATTGGCGCCCCCTCCTCCGCCAGGATTTCCAGATGCCCCTCGATGGCTTCCCGCGTCATCGCCATCGCCTCATCCAGATCATCGCCAGCCGAGAAGCAGCCAGGCAGGTCCGGTACTTCCACACCCCAGGCGTGCCCATCGTCACCGGGGAGAATCGCAATCGGATAAAGCATGATGAAGCCCCTCGGGAGAGATGAAGGCAAGCTCACTTGAGCCCTGCCTGTTTGATAAAGCTAGCCGCGGTCCGGGGTAGCAGGTCCTTCTTCGGATGGGGGATCGTCACCAAGCCCGGCTTTGTCTCGCTCACTGACCAACCCGGCTGGGTGAGGGTCACGGCCAAGATAGATGGCGAACCTAGAGTTGGAGTATGAACAACCAGACTGATCGCTGACATGCGCGCCATGTTCGTCGCGACCATCGCTGCGTTGATGGCAGGGTGTGCGGGCGACAGGTTCGCAGCGGAGAGGATTGCCACGTTATCGGACAGGGAAAGTTGCGATACGGAGGCGCGTCTGCTGGTACCGACCGTCGAAGTATACGCTTCCCCCAACAAAAGCCGGCCCCCTCTCACCAGACTCGCTCCGGGGCGTTTCGTGTATCCATGCGAACAGCGCGGCAAATGGCTTGGCATGATGTTTCCGGCGGACGGTGAACTTGTCGACTGTTCCCACCGTTCCGCCGGGGGAAGAGTGTCCTCTGGGCTGGGGCCGCAAGGGCGCCAAAGTGGAAATCCTGGACTAAGGGCGCTCCACGTCGACTATTTGCCTAGGGCTGGACGAGGCCTTCCTCTCCCTGAGCGACAATACCTACCACAGCCCGGCTGAGGGCAGGGATCGCCCGTCTGATGTCTTCATCGTCGACCGGGATTGCTGTTACGTGTTGTCTATGCGCGAGCTCCATACAGTCAGACGGGCTCGCGTCGGGCTCTCGTTCAGAATCCCGACAGAACACGGGTGGCAGCCTCTCTTGCTTCCATCCCTTCGGTATGGCTGGGCCCATTGCCGAGAATCATGTCGCTGGCCTTCTCTGCAATCATCATCACCGGCGCATTGGTATTGCCGGTGATCAGCGTCGGCATGATCGACGCATCCACCACTCGAAGCCCCTCGATGCCTTGAACCCGCAGTTGGTCATCCACCACCGCGAGTTCGTCATTGCCCATCTTGCAGGTGCCGACCGGGTGGAAGACGGTACCGAGGCTGTGGCGAACCCATTGTTCGATCTGCGCGTCGCTGCTGATGTTTTCACCCGGGATTAGTTCGCCTTTCAGGTGGCCGCGAAAGGCGGCGGTGCTGGCCAGGCGCCGAACCAGGCGTACGCCTTCCACCAGTTTGCGCAGGTCTTCCGGGTGGCTGAGGAAGTTGGGGTGGAGCTGTGGTTTGTCGTTTGGGTCGGGTGAGTTGAGGCGGATCTCACCGCGGCTCTGCGGGTGCATCACGGCAATGTGGAGGCTGATGCCGTGGCCGAAGGGGATCAGCCGCCGGGGCTGGTTCTTCAGCGCGGGGGCGACGATCAGGCCGAGTTCAGGGGCAGGATCATCGGGCTTCAGGCGCAAGAAGCCGCCGGCTTCGACTGTGTTCGACGTCAGCGGGCCGCGCCGATCCAGCAGGTATTGCCAGGGCGAGCGTGCCAGCGGCCAGAGTCCCTTGGGGGACAGGCCGTAACTCACGTCTGCGGCGCTACGGTACATCAGCACCACGTCCTGGTGGTCCTGCAGGTTCTGGCCGACGCCGGGCAGTTCATGGCGCAGGACGATGCCGTGGCGGGCCAGCTCATCTGCCGGGCCGATGCCGGAGAGCATCAGCAACTGTGGGGAGTTGATGCTGCCGGCGCTGAGGATCACCTCGTGCTCGGCGTGCAGCTGCAGCACATCGCCGTTCTGGCTGACTTCCACGCCGACAGCGCGTTTGCCTTCCAGCAGCACGCGGTAGGTGAGGGTGGCGCTCAGCACATGGAGGTTGGCGCGGTGGAGGATGGGGTGGAGGAAGGCCCGCGCCGCGCTGCAGCGTTCTCCGTTGATCTGGGTAACGTGGAAGGGGCCGATACCTTCCTGCTCGGGCCCGTTGAAGTCGGCGTTGTAGCGCCAGCCGAGTTCCTCGGCGGCCTGGTAGAACACCTGGTTGACCGGGCTGGGGCTGCGCAACTCGGTGACGTTCAGCTCGCCGCCACGGCCGTGCCAGGACGATTCGCCGGGCTCGAAAAATTCGGAGCGGAGGAAGTAGGGCAGCACGTCCCCATAGCTCCAGCCTCGGTTGCCCAGGGTGGCCCAGTGGTCGTAGTCGTGGCGGTTGCCTCGGATGTAGATCATCCCGTTGATGGCACTGGAACCGCCCCAGACCCGCCCGCGTGGGCAGGGGATGTCGGGCTCGCCGCTGTCGGCGGCGCGGCTGAATTGGTGCATCCAGTTCCATTTCGGATTGGCGATCAGGCGGATGATGCCGGCCGGGGTGCGGATGTAGCTGCCAGGGAATAGGTTGCGGTCACTGGGACCGGCCTCGATCAGGCAGACCGAGGTGTTTGGGTCTGCGGACAGCCGATTGGCCAGCACGCAGCCGGCTGATCCGGCGCCGACGATGATGTAGTCGAAGCGGCGAGCGCGGGTGGTCATGGTTTGGCTCCTTATGGTGTCTAGAGGCCCAGCAGCGAACCGACGTCCAGCGTCACCTGCAGCCCGACCACGAAGCCGTCGCCGCTGATCTCGCGGGCGCCGGGGTTGTAGTAGTTGTCCGGGTTGAAGATGTACTGGACGCTGGGCTGCAGGGAGAGGTCGCGGGTAAGGGCGAAGTGGGCGTTGGTTTCCAGGGCGTAGACTTCGCGTGAGCCCTGGCTCGGATCGCCACCGGCGGCGATGCGGCTTTGGCGCTGGAACTCCAGTTGGTGTGGGTTGAGGCGCAGGTAGCTGGCCTTGAAGTTGAGCTTGTCGCGAGGACGGTCGAACGGTGCGAAGAAGGAGATGCCGGCCTCGGCGAAGTGGCGGAAGGGCTGTTTGTCGTCGGCTGCCGCCGAGAGCGAGCCGAACAACTGCGCGGCTTGTGGGGCGTTCCCCTGGCCCTGGTCGGCGCGCCAGACGGTCTGCTGGAACTTGAAGAAGGCGCCGCTGCTGCCGTGCTCGCTGTTCCCGGTGAGCGGGTCGGTCTGGCTGGCGGTGTTGTAGTAGCCGTTGAGTTCGTAGTGGGAACCGTAGGGGTTCTGCTCGCGGCCTTCGCGCCGACCCATGCCGAGCAGCAGGCTGGTGCCGCTGGCGTCGGTGGTGCTGAAGTCCAGGCCGTGGCGTTTCCTCAGGTAGTCGACGGGGTTGGATTCGAAGGCGCCGGCATGCAGGTAGGTGGCCGGCGTGAGCCCGTACTTGAAGTAGCCACCCCAGGCGCCATAGGGCGGCGGCAGAATACCGGTGGAGGCGTCGATCACCGGGTCGTTGCAGGTGATCTGGCTCTCGCAGTTGTAGATGAGGAAGTAGCGGCGCGCGTTGGAGCGGCCGAGGTGTGTGTCGAGGCGACCGTCGAGCCATTGCTGCTGCCAGGTCAACAGGCTCAGTTGGCTGGCGCCGATATCGTTGTGGATTGGCGCGCCGCCAAAGTAGCTCCCTACTGCACCTTGCCAGGCGCGTGATGTGGGCTGGCCGGTGCCACGGTCGAGGATGAACAGGGTTTCTTCGATGTGCAGGGAGGCGCCTTCGAGGCCGGCCATCTTCTCCAGATCCAGGTCGGCGCCGAGGAAGAGGTCGCCGCTGTTGCCGAAGCTGTGCGGGCGCGGACCGGTGTCGAGGTTTTTCAGGGCCAGGCTGAGGAAGGTGGCGCGAGTCTTGATGCCGCGTTCGGCGAGTTGTGTGCCGAGCTCGGCCAGGGGGCCGGGTGCCTCTTCGGCGATGCCGGGCAGCGGCAACAGGGGCAGGCCGAGGAGCAGGGCGGTCAACGGGTGTTTGCGGATCATGGTGAGCGTCCTTTCTTGTTGTTGTGTTGTTTTCGGGCAGCAGGGTGCCCCCCGGGGCGGGAAGCCCCGGAGTCGGTAGGTAGTTGGTTCAGGTCTCGGCGAGGACGGGGTTTGGGTTGACCAGCACCTTGATCTGCGTCTTGTCGCCCAACAGCGAGTCGAAGCCGGCGCTGACGGCCTGCTCCAGTGGCACGTAGCGGGTGACGGCGCGGTTGAGGTCGAGACTGCCGCTGGCCAGCAGTTCGATAAGCTCGGGGTAGACGCCGCGATAGCCGACGCTGCTGATCAGGCGCAGCTCGTTGTTGACCAGGTGGAAGGCGTCGAAGCGCGCCTCACCCATCAGCCCGACGAGTACCACTTCGCCGCCCTTGCGCAGGCTGTGCAGGGCGGCGTCCAGGGTCGCCTGGCTGCCTGCCGCCTCAAAGGCGCAGTCGATGCCACCGTCCCGTTGCAGGTGCTGGGCGACATCCAGATTGCGGGCATCCAACACCTGGCAGGCGCCGAATTCATGGGCCAGGCGCAGCCGCTCGGGGGCGATGTCCACGGCTGTGATCCGTTCGATGCCGCGCAGGTGGGCAAGCATGATCAGCAGCAGGCCGATGGGTCCGAGGCCGAAAACCGCGCAGCTATCGCCGGGCTTCAAGCTGCTCTGGCGCAGGGCGTGCAGGGCCACGGCAGCTGGCTCCAGCACGGCGGCCTGGCGCAGGCTCACGGCATCGGGCAAGTGGTGCAGCATGTAGGCCGGCACCTGGGCGCGCTCAGCGAAGCCGCCGTCACCCATCAGGCCGATGAAGCCCATGGAAATGCACAGGTTGTACTGGCCGCCTTGGCAGTAACGGCAGTGGCCGCAACGGTAGATGGGCTCGACAGCTACCCGGTCGCCGATCTCGAACCCTTCCACCCCATCGCCCAGTGCGCTGACCACGCCGCTGAATTCGTGGCCGAGGGTCAGCGGTGCGCGGCAACCGGAAATCGGGTGCGCTTCGTGGGTAGGAATGGAGTGCGGGCCGTCCTGGTATTCGTGCAGATCGCTGCCGCAGATGCCGCAGTAGGCGACTTGGACTTCCACCTCGCCGGGTTTGGGCGCGGAGGTTTGCAGTTCGTCGAGGCGCAGGTCTCGGGCAGCGTGCCAGCGTAGAGCTTTCATCACGTATTTCCTTGCAGCTGAGTGGCAGTGGGCGAGGCCCGTCCGGCCTTGCGGGCAAGCACAGCGGGGGCGGTTTCCTTGAGGAAGAGCGAAAGGAAGGCGGCCAGCACCGCACCACCGCAGGACATCCACATGACGATGGATAGTCCGTAGCGGTCGGCGGCGAAGCCGGCGATGGTCGGGCTGACGAAGCCGCCTATGAGTTCGCCGATCCCCATGATCATGCCCAGCGCGGTGGCGATGACGCTGCGGGAGACCGTCTCCGCCGGGATGGTGGCCATGAACAGGGTGAAGCAGCCGAGGCCGGTGTAGGTCAGCAGCATCAACGCACCGAGGCTGGTCGGTGTCGGTGCATAGAGCAGCGCCAGCGGGCAACAGGCGGCGACCAGGGAGAACAGCACCAGGGTTGGCCGTCGGCCGATTCGATCGGAGATCGCCGCCACGGCGAAGCCCCAGAACACCCAGGCCACGCCGAGACAGCTCATGATTCCGCCCATGCTCGCGGGGCTGTAGCCGCGCTGGGTGACAAGGAAGGTTGGGGTGAAGGAGATCAGCACGATGAACCAGGTGAGGAACACACAGCTGATCAATGTGCAGAGCACGATGTTGCGGCTCTTGAGCAGGGCCAGGCGGCTGTTCTTGTCCGCCACTTCGGCAAGCGGCAGGGCGGAGGACTTCTGCGACTTGTCATCGGGTCGCACGTAGCGCCAGATCAGCCAGGCGATCACGAGGCCAGGCACCAACGAGATGATGAACGCGTGGCGCCAGCCGAAAGCCTCGGCGAGGGCGATCATCACTGGCGGGCCAATCACTGCGCCGAGCAGGCCGGCGGCGGATCCCTGCAGCAAGCCCATGTTCAGCCCGCGTCGATGGGGCGAGGAGGCTTCCACCATCAGGGATTGCGAGAGTGGCAGGATCGGCCCTTCGGCCAGGCCCATGACCGCGCGGAACAGCAGCAGGCTGAGAAAACCGCCCACCATTCCGGAAAGCGCCGAGCACAGCGAGAAGAGGATCACCGCGACTACCAGGAGCGGCTTGCGTACGCCTGTGCGGTCCGACCAGGCGCCCACCAGTGCGCCGGAAACCGCCCAGGCCAGGGCCAGTACCGAGGAAAGCATCCCCAAGTGGCGGTTGCCGAGCTGCAACTCGTCCGCCATGAAGGGAAAGAGGAAGGACAGAGCCAGACGGTCGAAGAAGACGAAGCCGAAGGTGAGGAATAGCACGCCAAGCAGGACGTTTTCGTAGCTGGCATTGGAATTGTTATGCGCCATGGGGTTCTCCTCCCGGGCGCCGTAGCAAGCGCCCAGGCTGGTGCTCAGCGGAACAGGGTGTCGATATAGGCGGCGCCAATACCGATCTTTTTGTAGTGCTCGCGGCACATCGCGATGTAGGCATGCACGTCGAAGTAGCCGTCCGGTTCGCCGTGCTCGTCGAGCCAGATCAATGGTCCCTTGACGATGAAGAAGGCGCGCATCGGCTCCTCGTGCTCGTAGGCCACCAGCGTGTGGCCTTCGCCGGGCGTCTCGTAGACGAAGTCGCCGGCGGTGGCGGTCCAGTCATGTTCGAGGTAGCCCCACTTTCCGGAAATCGTGTAGGCGAACACCTCGTGGGGGTGGTAGTGGCGGTTCACCAGGCCAGCACTGCGGGCCATGAGGATGTCGCACCAGCGGTTTTCGCTGGGTGAGATCCACAGCGGGCGGGATGACACGGACTCGGTGAAGGGCACGTAGAGGCGCAAGTCGTCGCAGGCTGCATCGGCCAGGTAGACCTCGGGCTTGGCATCGGGTTTGAAGCAATTGGGGATGGGTTGCAGGTCCTTCCAGAATTCGCTGCGGGCAGGCTCAGGCATCTCGAGGTCTCTGTCGTTGTTGTGACTGAGGTCCACTCTAGGGATGGCGGCGGCAGCGGGTTTGACCGACTCGGCCCTTTTGTTTGCGCTTTTCGGACAGCCCCGATCGGGGCGCGGGCGTCAAGTTGACGAAGATCACCGTTCAGATGTTAATGATCGGGCATCGCGAGGCGGGCAATCGGGGGCAGCAGCTGAAAGCGGTTGCCGCGCTCCTTGCGACGACAGGCCCTGGGAGCTGCCATGCCTTGCCTGGGGGATTGATATGCAGCGGTCTCATGAGAACTACAAAAATGACTTCATACGCCTTGCTCGAAACCCGACGAGCCAGTACCCACGACATACCGCTCGATCAGCGACTGAGCTTCTGGGAGCAATACAATGCCTCCATCCTCGTTGGCCTCAAGTGTTCCTCTTACTCCAACAGCGGCCTGGTCGCATCCCAGTCGAACCTCGAACTGGAGCGCTTGAGCATTGCCTTGGTGAAGGGCAACGAGCATGTAGTGGAACGGGACTGCTCGATGATCCGTTCGATCCCCAAGGAATCGGTCTTCGTCTCTCTGGTGCAAGAGAGCCACTCGTTCTTCTACCAGGAAGGGGGCTGCACACTGCTTGAGCCGGGCGAGCTGGTCATCTATCGCACCGACAGGCCCTACCTGTTTGGCTTCTCCGGCAACATGCGCCAGTACATCTTCGATATTCCCCAGGATTTGTTCCAGGCACGCTGCCTTGAGCGTCTCGACGCACCGCTAAAAATCGGTGCCGAGACACGATTACAGCGCTTGCTGATCCGCACCCTGTGTGACCGTAGCCAGGGCTTTTTCGAGCGTCCAGCGAATCAGGACGCGGGAGGGTTCGAGGACGATTCCTTCGAACTGTTGGCGAATATCATCTCCGGTCAGACTGGTGAGCGCCGCGTCAGCGCTCATAGCGCGTCCTATCTGCTGGTCGCTAAGCGGGTTATCGCCGAGCAGTTGGGAGACCCTGGTCTGAGCTGCGAATGGGTGGCCGCCGCCGTGGGCATCTCGGTGCGCCACCTGGCGCGGCTGTTCGCCCTGGAAGGCAGCTCGCCCGGCCGCTACATCGGCGACAAGCGTATGGAACTGGCACACCGCCTACTCAGCAGCCCGCAGGCCAGTGGCCTGGATATCAGCGAGGTCGCCTATCGCCACGGCTTTTCCAGCCAGGCGCATTTCGCCCGCAGCTTCAAGGCGCGCTATGGGTGTACGCCGAGCGAGGCGCGCAATGCCGCAGGCAGCCAGTGGTAAGGCAGGCGGGATACGGTTGCTGGAAAATCGACCACACGTTCAACATGCCCATGTTTGCGTGGGTTGTGGTGGATGTAATCCACATGCCAGACGTGGCCGTCGTCACCGGGAAGGATTGCGATCGGGTAAAGCGTGACATGGCTCGTTCGGAGTGGATGCGACTGGCTCACTTGAGTCCGGCCTGTTTGAAAATGCTCGCCGCCGTCCGGGGCAGCAGGTCTTTCTTCGGATGCGGGATCGTCACCAGTCCCGGCTTCGGCGGGTGCTTGAATTGATGGTGACTGCCCCGGGTCCTGACCAGAAACCATCCATCGGACTTGATCAGCTCGATGTCGACTGTTCATGACCGGTCCTTGGCGTGGATTGGTGTTTATAGTCACCACCAGCCTGAAAGCTGGAATGGACATTAGTTTGCCGGTTGGCGCTGAGTGGCGCGTTGGCGGTATGTTCCAGTAATTCCCCATCAAGGACGAATCATGGCTGCCAAGTCCCCAACCTCCCATCAGCAGAAGCACCTGGCTGTACTCATCGATGCCGACAATGCGCAGGCATCAATCATCGAAGGCCTTTTCGAAGAGATCGCCAAGTACGGCGTTGCCAGTGTCAAACGCATCTATGGCGACTGGACCGCACCGCAACTCGGCAGCTGGAAAAAGGTCCTTCTCGACCATTCCATCCAACCCATCCAGCAGTTCGCCTATACCAAGGGCAAGAACGCCACCGACAGTTCACTGATCATCGACGCCATGGACCTGCTCTACACCAGGCGCTTTGATGGTTTCTGCCTGGTTTCCAGCGATAGCGATTTCACCCGACTGGCCGCGCGCTTGAGAGAGGAAGGCCTGACCGTATACGGCTTCGGTGAAGAGAAGACCCCCAAGCCCTTTGTTTCGGCCTGCGACAAGTTCATCTACACCGAGATACTTCGTGCTGAATCGCTACCTGAGCCCGCCTCCAACGGCGACAAGCCGCAGCCCACTGCAACGCCACAACCGGCCGAGACGCCCAAGTTGGCTGACAAGCCCGCACCGGTGAAGCCGCAGAAAGTACCAGTGGATGCAATTGCCACAGTCATCGATGGGCTCGACGATGAAGACGGCTGGGCACCCCTTGCTGCGGTGGGTTCCAACATCACCAAGATCCGCACCGACTTTGATCCCCGTCTGTATGGTTTCAAGAAGTTGAGCGACCTGATGAAGGGAAACCCCCAACGCTTCGAACTCGAGGAACGTGGAACCACTACGACCGGGGGAAAGGTGCTGTTCGTGCGCAATCGCAAGACTGGCAAATAGCCGTCCGCCCGGTATCGTTGGGCTTCGCATAGCTCAGCCACAACCTACATCCGTGCCTCTAGGCTCTGATGGGTATCGCAGGCGGCTCTCCGCTGGAGCGAAGCGAAACCCATCAAATAAAAAAGCCCCGGCGATTGCCGGGGCTTTTTGTTCAACGCCTCACTCAGCCGTTGCTGGGGAAGGCGAACTGCGCCGCCTCGTGGCTGGCGCGCTGCGGCCAGCGCTGGGTGATGGCCTTGCGGCGGGTGTAGAAGCGCACGCCGTCCGGGCCGTAGGCGTGGAGGTCGCCGAACAGCGAGCGCTTCCAGCCGCCGAAGCTGTGGTAGGCCACCGGGACCGGCAGCGGCACGTTGACACCGACCATGCCCACTTCGATCTCGTCGCAGAACAGGCGGGCGGCTTCGCCGTCGCGGGTGAAGATGCAGGTGCCGTTGCCGTACTCGTGGTCGTTGATCAGCTGCATGGCGTCTTCCAGGCTGCCGACGCGAACGATGCAGAGCACCGGGCCGAAGATTTCTTCCTGGTAGATGCGCATGTCGGCTTTGACGTGGTCGAACAGGGTGCCGCCAACGAAGTAGCCATCTTCATGGCCGGCCACGCGGTAGCCACGGCCATCCACCACCAGCTTGGCGCCGGCAGCGACGCCGTCGTCGATGTAGCCGACCACCTTGTCGCGGGCAGCGGCGGTGACCAGCGGGCCCATGTCCAGGCCGCAGTTGGTGCCGGCGCCGATCTTCAGGCCCTTGATCTGCGGAACGATCTTGTCCACCAGGGCATCGGCGATCTGGTCGCCTACGCACACGGCTACGGAGATGGCCATGCAGCGCTCACCGCAGGAACCGTAGGCGGCACCCATCAGTGCGCTGACCGCGTTGTCGAGGTCGGCGTCGGGCATCAGCACAGCGTGGTTCTTGGCGCCGCCCAGGGCCTGCACGCGCTTACCGCGCTTGGTGCCTTCGGCGTAGATGTATTCGGCGATGGGGGTAGAGCCGACGAAGCTCAGGGCCTTCACTTCCGGGGCTTCGATCAGCGCGTCCACGGCTTCCTTGTCGCCGTTGACCACGTTCAGCACGCCCTTGGGCAGGCCGGCCTGATGGAACAGCTCGGCGATCAGCAGGGTGGAGCTCGGGTCACGCTCGGAGGGCTTGAGGATGAAGGTGTTGCCGCAGGCGATGGCCAGCGGGTACATCCACAGCGGCACCATGGCCGGGAAGTTGAACGGGGTGATGCCGGCGACCACGCCCAGCGGCTGGAAGTCGCTCCAGGCGTCGATGTTCGGACCGACGTTGCGGGTGTATTCGCCCTTGAGGATTTCCGGGGCGGCGCAGGCGTACTCGACGTTCTCGATGCCGCGCTTCAATTCACCGGCGGCGTCTTCCAGGGTCTTGCCGTGCTCTTCGGCGATCAGCTTGGAGATCACCGCTTCGTTCTGCTCCAGCAGTTGCTTGAAGCGGAACAGCACCTGGGCGCGCTTGGCCGGCGGGGTGTTGCGCCAGGCCGGGAACGCGGCCTTGGCGGCGTCGATGGCCTGCTGGATGGTGGCGCGGCTGGCCAGGCCGACCTTGCGGTGGGCTTCGCCGGTGGACGGGTTGAACACGTCCGCGGTGCGGCCTTGGTCGTCGATGCGTTCGCCGTTGATCAGGTGCGGGATGAGGCTCATGG
>NZ_SSOL01000053.1:0-48703 GCF_029871275.1 Pseudomonas sp. BN414 | reverse complement strand
CCGGAAGTGGATTGCGCAGTGGATGCGGTGGGCTTTGAAGCTCGCGGCCACGGCCATGAAGGCGCCAAGCACGAAGCCCCGGCTACCGTGCTCAACTCGCTGATGCAGGTCACCCGCGTGGCCGGCAAGATCGGTATCCCCGGCCTCTACGTGACCGAAGACCCGGGTGCGGTGGATGCCGCCGCCAAGATCGGCGCCCTGAGCATTCGCTTCGGCCTCGGCTGGGCGAAATCCCACAGCTTCCACACCGGCCAGACCCCGGTGATGAAGTACAACCGCGCGCTCATGCAAGCGATCATGTGGGACCGCATCAACATCGCCGAAGTGGTGGGCGTGCAGGTCATCAGCCTGGACGACGCGCCGCGCGGCTACGGCGAGTTCGATGCCGGCGTACCGAAGAAATTCGTCATCGACCCGCACAAGACCTTCAGCGCGGCCTGACCGCTGAACCGGGCCGATTCGGACAGGTCACCCGCCCCGAACCGGCCCATCCCTCGGACCTGCTGGCCAGGTCCGAGTCCCCTTGCATGCACGACTGACAACAACAAGAAGGTATCGACATGTACATCCTGCTCTCCCTCCGTTGTGGGGCGGTTTCGGCTGCCCGTCGTTTGAATCCCCTTCCCTTCCAGTACCAGGGAGCCTGATCACATGAGCCAGACGATTGGGCAACAGATGGATGAAAAACCCATGGCCGGGTTTCAATGGGGCGTCGTCGCGCTCTGCTTCCTGATCAACATGCTCGACGGCTTCGACGTGCTGGTGATGGCCTTCACTGCCGCATCGGTGGGCGCCGACTGGGGCCTGAGCGGCACCCAGCTCGGCTATCTGCTGAGTGCGGGACTCGTGGGCATGGCGATCGGTTCACTGTTCATCGCGCCCTGGGCCGACCGCTTCGGCCGCCGCCCGCTGATCCTGGCGTGCGTGAGCATTGCCGGACTGGGCATGCTGGCGTCGTCCCGGGCAACCTCGCCGGAGATGCTGGCGGCCCTGCGCCTGATCACCGGCCTCGGCATCGGTGGAATCCTGGCTAGCAGCTACGTCATCGCCGGCGAGTACGCCAACAGCAAATGGCGGGGCCTCGCAATCAGCCTGCAATCCACCGCCTATGCCCTGGGCGCGACCGTGGGCGGCATCATCGCGGCGCAGATCATCCCCACGCTGGGCTGGCGTTCGGTCTTCTTCTACGGCGGCATCGTGACGCTCCTGACCCTCCCGTTGCTCGCGCTGTGGCTGCCGGAGTCCCTGGCCTTCCTAGTGTCCCGCCAGCCAGCAGGTGCGCTGGAACGCATCAACCGGTTGCTGAAGCGTGTGGGGCTCGCTCCAGTGACGCAACTGCCCGCCACCCAGGAGGCCTCGCGCAAGCCCCTCAAGGAAAGCTTCGCCGAGCTGTTCTCCCCGCAGCTCCTGCGCTCCACGCTGTTGATCTGGGCGGCGTTCTTCCTGGTGATGTTTGGCTTCTACTTCGTGATGAGCTGGACGCCTCGCCTGCTGGTCGCGGCCGGCCTGTCGAACCAGCAGGGCATCACCGGCGGCGTGCTGCTCAACGTCGGCGGCATCTTCGGCACGGCCCTGGTGGGGCTCCTGGCCGCACGCTTCCGCCTCCCTCGCGTGCTGATGATCTACCTGCTGGTGAACGCCGTCCTGTTAGCCGCGTTCGTGCAGTTCACCCACAACCTGGACCTCGCCTTCGCCGTGGTGCTGCTGATCGGTGTGTTCGTCAACGGCTGCGTCGCCGGCCTCTATGCGCTCACCCCGTCCATCTATGACGCAGCGCAACGGGTGACTGGCCTCGGCTGGGGAATCGGCATAGGCCGCATGGGCGCCATCCTGTCGCCCCTCGTGGCCGGACGCCTGATCGATGCGCAGTGGCAACCCGCCGACCTGTACTTCCTGTTCGCGCTGGCATTCGCCCTGGCAGCGTTGGTGATCTGGAAGCTGAAGCCCCGAAGGGCCCTGCAGCTCCGCTCCGCCACCAGCGCCTGAGTCGACACCCGCCTACAACAAGAACAGGACAGACCCATGAACATTCCATCCAGACGCCTGGGGCTCGATGCCCTGGGCGTAGCGGTAGCTTTCGCCTCAGCCAACGCTTTCGCGGGTTTCGTCGACGACGGCAGCCTTACCCTCACCGCCCGCAACTTCTACCTGGACCGGGACTACAAGGGCGCCACTCCCTACCCGGCGGCGCGCGAGTGGGCCCAGGGCTTCATCCTGCGGGCCAACTCCGGCTTCACCGAGGGAACCATGGGCTTCGGCCTGGACCTCACCGGCATGCTGGGCATCAAGCTGGACTCCTCGCCGGACCGTGCCGGCACCCAGCTGCTGCCCCTCGACCCGCAGACCCGCGAGGCCAAGGATGACTACTCGGAACTGGGTGCGACGCTGAAGGCAAAGGTCTCGAAGACGCGCCTATCGGTGGGCACCCACTTTCCTGCGCTGCCGGTCATCACGGCGAGTCCAGCTCGACTGCTACCCCAGTCCTATCGAGGTGCCTATGGTCTATCCGAGGACATAGATCGCCTGAGCCTGCACGTGGGTCGAATGGACCGCGTAAACCTGCGTGACTCCACCAACTATCAACCCATATCTCTGGCCTCTCCCAATGGACGGTTCAAGGCGGGCGCCAATTCCGAGCGATTTGACTTCGCGGGTGGCGACTATCGCTGGTCCGATGCCCTGACGTTGCGCTACTACCATGCAGAACTGAAGGACATCTACAGCCAGGACTTCGCGGGAGCCATTCACGTGGTACCGCTGGGAGCGGGGAAGCTGAAGACCGACATAAGGGTCTTCAACAGCCGGGAAAACGGCCGCGCGGAGGCCGGCAAGGTGGATAACCTGAACGCCGGCGCCATGTTCAGCTACCAACTGGGTGCACATACCATGGGCGCGGGGTACATGCACCAGACCGGGGATACCGCCATGGCGTACCTCGCCGGTGGCGAGCCCGCGGTCCTCAGCGACGGCACCATGAGCGCCGACTTCGTCAACCCCAAGGAACGGACCTGGGTCGCCCGCTATGACTACGACTTCGCTGCCGTCGGAATCCCGGGCCTGACCGGCATGGCCCGCTATCTCCGAGGCAGCAACATCGACTTGCCGAAACTGGGGGGAAGCAACCTCACCGAGTCCTCCAAGGATCTGGAACTGGCCTACGTCATTCAGTCTGGGCCTGCAAAAGGACTAGCTCTACGCTTACGCCACGCGACCTACCGCAATGAGCAGACTGCCGCCTCGACTTTCCGAAGTGACAACGAGACCAGAATCAACATCGATTACACGCTGAAAATCTGGTAACTCGCGACTCACAACTCTTGAATCGCCGCCATGGAGGGCTCGGCACTCAATCACTACGCGCTGCACTGTAGGGAAAGAGCGACTCTACTGGTTAAAACTAACTGCGGTGCAGCCCGTACCGTCCGGTTTTGGCCCAGGCTGTGTACGTTTTGGGCATCATGAACTGATCAATCAATGACCAAATCTGACGATGCCTCGCTAAATCCACACAAGGCCAATGCGAAAATTTCTCCAGAATTCGCGTAGCGACGCGATCCTCAAAATTGAGCCGGTGTTTTTACACAGCCTCGGCCGATTGCTGCCAGTGGCAAATTCACCATTGTCCTCCTTAGACGTAGAGAGGAAGCCATCAACACCCTGGCTACCTACATGACCTAGCAGCCCACAATCTGCCCCTCTTGCGATGGATAGGCCTTCGCCAGTGGCCGAAGCCCTCCCCACGATTTCCCTCTCTCGCCCATCGCCACCTTTCGTACAGAAGCAGAGCAGCTCGTCTGGTCTAGCCATCCCGAATTAAAAACCCATTGCAGCAGTCGTCTTGTTGTCGTATTTTTTTGGTCGTTCGACCGACTAATTAATCCAACAAGCGGAGACGACAATGCGAAGAATTGGAGTGGATACCGGCGGCACCTTCACAGACTGCTTGCTTATCGACGACATAGCCGGCGTGGTGATGGTCGAGAAGGTACCGTCCTGCCCCGAATCCCCGGATAAGGCGATTGTCCAGGGCGTGCTGAGCCTCGCCACCAAGGCTGGCCTTTCCCCGTCGCAAATCGACGCCATCGTGCACGGCACGACCGTCGCGACCAACGTGGTGATCGAAGGCAACTATGCCTCGACCGGGCTGATCGCCACGCGCGGCTGTCGAGATGTCATCGAGATCGGAACGCAGCAGCGCGAACGCCTCTACGACCTCCTCCACCCCGCAAAACCATCGCTGATCACCCGGGATCTGCGCATCGAAGTGGCTGGGCGCCTAGCTGCGGACGGCAGTGAAATCGAGCCCGTCGATCTCGTCGAGGTCGAACGCGCAGTTCGCGCTCTCGTTGAGAAAGGTGTCGAATCCATTGCCGTGACCGGACTCTTCTCCTTCGAGAACCCCGCGCATGAACAGGCCATCGCGGCGGTCATCCGCCAAGTGGCCCCCGGGATTAATGTGATGTGCTCGTCGATGATTTCCCGAGAGGCGCGCGAGTACCCCAGGTTCGCAACTACGGCAGTGAATGCAGCGCTCGCCCCCACGCTGGATCCCTATATTCAGCGCCTGGAAACAGCGCTCCAGGGGAACGGATTCAACTGCCCGCTGTACATCATGCAAAGCAATGGCGGCGTCGGCACTGCCGCACGATCGGTGGGCGAGAAAGCCCATCACCTGGTGCTTTCCGGTCCGGCCGGCGGTGTCATCGGCGGTGAGAAGATCTGCTCGGCCGCCGGCTTCACGTCCCTGGTCACGCTGGATGTCGGCGGTACCAGTGCAGACATCGGCATCGTCGTGGAAGGCAAGCCGCGCGTGCATCAGCAGATGCGTCTGCCCAACGGCATTCCGATCACGGTTCCCAACCTCGAGATTGAAACCATCGGCGCCGGCGGCGGCAGCATCGCCTGGATCGACCAGGGCGGCGCGCTGCAAGTGGGCCCGCGAAGCGCCGGTGCCGTTCCTGGTCCGGCATGTTTCCGCAAAGGCGGGAGCGAACCCACCGTGACCGATGCCCAAGCACTGCTTGGCCGCCTGAATCCAGCCGGCCTGCTGGGCGGCAGCATGGCCCTGGATATCGAAGCCGCGCGTCAAGCCATCGCTGGACTTGCCAGCAAGCTCGGACTTGGCGTCGAGGAAACGGCTTTGGGCATCATCTCCCTGATGGAGGCCAATATGGCCAGCGCGATCCTGCGCTCGGCCGCGCGCAACGGTGATGACCTGCGCGAATTCGCCCTGGTTGCCGCCGGGGGCGCAGGCGGATTCAGCGTGGTTGGGCTGGCACGCGACCTCAGCATTCCCACCGTGGTCATTCCGCCCTTCCCCGGCCTGCTCAGTGCCGGCGGACTGCTCGCCGCGAATCTGCGCCACGATGTGACCGCCCCTATGCTGCGGGATGCGGCAACGCTGAAAAGCGAAGAGCTGGGCAAGGTCCAGAGCAGCCTCGAGCGCGACATGCTCCGCCTGCTGCTGGAGGATGGCATGCAACAGGACCAATGTTCCTTCGAGCATGCGCTGGACATGCGCTATGCCGGCCAGGAGTACGCAGTGACCGTGCCGATCGAGCGTGGCCAGGAAATTCCGCGGGTGATCGATCGATTCCACTCGCTGCATGAGCGGATCTACGGCCATAGCGCACCAAGCGCTGAAGTGGAAATTGTCGCCGCGCGCCTGACCGGCAGAGGCGCCTTTGCCAACCAGGGCGAAGCGCAGCCGTCGCCCCAACCTGCCAGAGCTCTGGGCGCGCGACCAGTATGGTTCGCCGAGACCGAAGGCTACGTCGAAACCCCCGTGTACTGGCGTTCTGACCTGAGGGTCGGCGAGCTCTTCCACGGCCCGGCGATTGTCGAGCAGTTCGACACCACGACTGTCATCAACCCCGGCTTCACCGGCCAGGTAGCGGCCACCGGCTGCCTCATCATCTCGGAGATCCAACAATGACTGACGCCATCACCGTTGCCGTCGTTGGCAGTGCGCTCAAGGCCGTGGCCGGAGAAATGGGCGACTCGCTACGACGCAGTGCACATTCGCCGATCATTCGCGAGATGCTCGACTACGCCTGTGCCCTGTTCACCGTCGCAGGTGAATCGGTTGCCGAGGATGCGCAGATTCCTGCCCTACTGGGCTCGATGAGTGTCGCCCTGCCGATGCTCCTCCAGGATCACCCCGCCGAGACCATCCGCCCGGGGGATATTTTTATCGGCAACGACCCTTATCGCGGCTGCACGCATACGCCCGACATCCACCTCTTCGCCCCGGTGTTCAGCGGCGATCGTCTGGTGGCTTGGGTGGGCAACCTGGCGCACCACACCGACATTGGTGGTACCAACCCGGGTACCGAGGGTTTCGCCAACCGCTCGGTCTATGAAGAGGGATTGCGTTTCCCCTGGGTCAGGCTGGTCGACTCTGACAACGAGAATCACGCGCTGCTCGCCTACTTCGCGAATAACACCCGAGACGCAGATTCCAGCCTCGGTGATCTGCGCGCGCAGATGGCCGCCATCAAGCTGGGCGTTCGGCGTATGCAGGACCTCCTGGCGAAGTACTCGCCCGACCTGCTGGTAGCGGTCATGGCTGAACGCCTGGATCAGGGGGAACGGCGGATGCGCTCGCTGCTGCGCTCGACGCCTGACAGCACTGGCCATGCGGTGGGATACCTGGATAACGACGGTATCGATGATCAGCCCGTACGGATCGAGGTAAGCCTGCGCCTGCAGGGTGACCAGATCACCGTCGACTTCAGCGGTACGGCCACGCAAATGGCCGGCGGGATGAACTGCTCGCGCACGGCGACCATCGCCGCGGTAATCTTTGCCATCAAATCGGCCTTTGATCCGGACGGTGACCAGACCGGCGGTTGCCTGCGGCCGCTGGACATCATCCTGCCGCCAGGCTCTGCAGTGAATCCTGCCTTCCCTGCAGCCGTCAGCTTGCGTCACCTGGCGGCACAGCGCATCACTGACACGCTGGTGCGCGCGCTCAGCTCCATTAAGCCGGAGTTCCAGGTCGGCGGTTCCTTTGTTGGCTTCTCCAGCCTGGCCGCGGAATGCAGGCACCCGCGTAACGGCCGCATGGTGGTGATGGCGGACGACCTCGGCGGCGGCATGGGTGGCCACGCGCGCGGTGATGGCGTGAGCGCCGTCGATCCCTACCTGGGGAACGTCGCCATGCTGCCGATGGAAATCTGCGAACGTCAGTACCCCATTCGCATCCTGCGCACGGAGCTGGCCGAAGATTCCGCCGGCAACGGCCGGCATCGTGGTGGCCTGGGTATCCGGCGCGAGTACGAGTTCCTCGATACCTGCGATGTGGTGTTCTACAGCGAGCAGACCGTCGCCTCCTTCGCCCCCTGGGGAGCCGAGGGTGGCCAAGCCGGTCAGCCGGCATCGTTGACGCTGATCCGGGCAGATGGCCGGAGCCAGACCATTACCAAGGAACGCCTGATCGTTCAGGCTGGCGACCGCCTGATCACCACCACCGCCGGTGGCGGCGGTTGGGGTAGCCCACAGGAGCGTGACAACCAGGCCATCGAACGGGATATCGCCGAAGGCAAACTCAGCCGCGAGCGAGCCCAGGAGACCTACGGCCTGTAAGTCCACGACTCGATGCTCGGCGGTGCACCCCGAGGGGTCATCGCCACTCGTTGATCCGATGTTCAACGGTACGAGGTGCATTGACGTGAACTGTCTTCGCACATAAATTTGGTCGCACGACCGACTAACAAGAACAATGAACACTGGCCGAAAAATCGGCCTGCAATCATTCGAATGCCAAACCGCTTTTCGTCCTAAAAAGAACAACTATCGGGAGCCAAAAGATGTCCGGTGTGCAGCAATCAGGCTTACGCAAGAACGCGATTGGCGTGGCAGGTATCGTTTTCTTCGTGGTTGCGGCGGCAGCGCCGTTAACCGTGGTGGTGGGTAGTGTGCCGTTGGCGATAACCATGGGAGGAGGCGTCGGTATACCTTCCCTGTTCCTGATCGCCGGCCTCCTCTACCTGCTGTTCGCCGTCGGCTACTGTGCGATGAGCCGACATATCGGCAACGCAGGTGCTTTCTATACCTTCGTGACCCGTGGACTCAATCCACTGTGTGGTGCCGGTTCCGCCTTCATGGCACTACTTGCGTACAACGCAGTGCAGTTCGCGCTGTATGGCGGCTTCGGTTACTTCCTGAGCGATGCGCTGAAGAGCCATTGGGGAATCGAGATCCCCTGGTTCGCCCTGGTCGCCGGGACCATCTGCGTCGTGCACTTCTGCGGCTCCCGCGATATCGACTTTAGCGGCAAGCTGCTGGCGGCCCTGCTGATCGGCGAAACCGCCATCGTCCTGGCGATCGATATCGCGATCATCCTCTCCAATGGCAATGGGAACGGCTTCACCGCCGCTCCATTCTCCCCCTCGCAAGTTCTGTCCCCCGGACTCGGCATCGGCCTGATCTTCGCGATCTGCGCCTTCCTCGGGTTCGAGGCCACCGCGATCTTTTCCGAGGAAGCCCGGGACCCGGTGCGCACGATTCCGCGCGCCACCTACGTCGCGGTCAGCGGCATCATGCTGTTCTATGCCTTTTCCGCTTGGGCAATCATCCAGGCTTACGGGGTCGAAGGCGCAATGGAGATGGCAACGCGGGATCCGGGCAACTTGTGGCTGAAGATCTGCAGCGAACTCCTGGGCAGCGGCGCCTCGGCCCTGATGAACATCCTCGTGCTCACCAGCATGTTCGCCGCGATCCTTTCCTTCCATAACTCCATCACCCGCTACCTGTTCGCCATGGGGCGCGAGCAACTGCTCTGGAGCGGCCTCGCCCGTACCCACGGCGTTCACAGGTCTCCCTACATTGCCGGCCGGGTCCAGTCCATCGCGGCCATGCTGTGCATGGGGGCGTTCGCCGGATTCGGGCAGGATCCCTACCTGATCATCTACTCCTGGATGGCCGCCCTCTCCACCATCGGCATGATCGCCGTGCAGGTGCTGGCCTGCCTGGCAGTGATTGGGTTCTTCTGGAAGGACGCACGCGGTACCAGCCTCTGGCAACGCCTGATCGCCCCCGCGGCCAGCGCGGTCTGCCTCACCGTGTTTCTTGCCCTGGTGATCGACAATCTGACCTTGATGAGCGGTTCCGAATCCTGGGTGGTCCGCTCCTTCCCCTACCTGGTGCTGATTACAGGTATCGCAGGAGTGGCCTGCGCCATGTACCTGAAAAGAGCGCACCCGGCGAAATACCAAGCCATGGGCCTAGCCTTGGCGGGCGCCGCAGAGTGACAGCAGCCGGCAGGGGTTCGCCCCTGCCGGTCAGCCGTAGGATTTTTGCAGTGAGCTGATCAGGTTGCGCACTGCAGCCTGCGAACGGGCCTCATCGGGCGCGGCGAGATCGAGCAGGATGATGCCATCGATGCCAGTCAGCGCGAGCTGCGACAACTCGCGGATACGCGCCACTTCCTGCGGGTCCGATGTATCGATGTACTGGCTGAAGGCCTGCTCGTGGGCACGCAGGTAATCTTCGTACTGTCCCTTGGCCAGCCACGCCGACTCCTTGGTGCGTAATGCAAACAAGGTCAGCTCGTACTGGACCGTCTGGATCTCGCGGTTCTGCTCAGCAATTTTCCAGTCAGCCAGCAACACTCGCTCAATACACTCCGCGAGGTTTCGGCACGGGGCCGCTTCAGCGCTGATGGCGTGTTTCAGCTTTTCAGTGAGCCACTCGAGCACGGCGGACAGCAGGCTCTCCTTGCTGGAGAAGTGATAGTGCAGCGCCGCCAGGGGCACGTCCGCCTGTGCGGCGATCTTCCGGGTGGTCGTACCGGCGACGCCATCCTCAATGAGACAAGCCAAGGCGCCTTCGATGATCTGCTCTTTGGTCTTGATCGTCTTCTTCGATGGCTTACGTGTCTTGGTGGGTTTTGCGTCATCCATTCCGCTAGCTGCGGCAGGGGCGGTATCTGGAGGAGCCACTGGCTTCATAGTCCTAATTCGGTCAGGTGTTGATGGGGCCGCCAGATAGAGGACAAGAACTGAAAATGAACCGTCACCCATGTCCCGAGGCAGCGAGCACTAGGATCTGAGCCTAACGTGCGACGCTGGATTATGCCATTGGAGGAGCCGCGAAGCGGCCGAAAGCTTGGCGATGACGGAGACCTGGGGCTTCGAGAAATCGCCCCCCGCGCCACCACCGGAACCTTGCAGGATGATGGAATAGCAAAGCCCGCATGACGGGCTTCGCCGGCAGCGGGCGGTTGCTGCACAGGTATCAGGGTTTCAAGTACCAACCCCAGGGCTGCTGGCTGCGATACTCGGTCACCTGCTTGACCTCCAAGTAGTTGTTCAACCCCCACACCCCAAGCTCGCGACCGAGGCCGCTCTGCTTGTAGCCGCCCCAGGGCGCCTGGGTGAAGGTTGGCTGGGAACAGTTGACCCAGACGATACCCGCGCGCAGCGCACGACTGACCCTTTCACATCGATCAAGATCGGCGGACATCACCGCCGCAGCCAGGCCGAACCGACTAGCGTTAGCCAGGCGCAGAGCCTCGGCCTCGTCGGAGAAGCGGCGCACGGCCAGTACCGGCCCGAAGATCTCCTCGCACCACAGTGAGCTGTCCAGGGGCGTGTCGGCAAATATCGTCGGCTCGACGAACCACCCTCGCTCCAGATACGCCGGCCGGCTGCCGCCACTGACGAGGAGCGCGCCCTCCTGGCGGCCGCGCGCGATGGCCTGCAACACCTTTTCGTGCTGTCCACCGCTGACCAACGGACCGAGCAGCGTGCCGCTTTCAAGACCATGGCCAATGCGGATGCGACGAGCTTCCTCGA
Organism: Pseudomonas sp. BN414; assembly: GCF_029871275.1. Lineage (NCBI taxonomy): Bacteria > Pseudomonadati > Pseudomonadota > Gammaproteobacteria > Pseudomonadales > Pseudomonadaceae > Pseudomonas > Pseudomonas sp. BN414. The sequence continues at coordinate 37,904 of NZ_SSOL01000053.1, read as the reverse complement.
CCAGCCGCTCAAGCAACCGATCATGCAGACCATCTTGAACCAGCAAGCGGGAGGTCGCCGAGCAAACTTGCCCCTGGTTCCAGAAAATGCCGAAGAGAATCCACTCCACCGCAGCCTCGACATCGCTGTCGTCGAACACGATGAAGGCCGATTTACCGCCCAGTTCCAGACTGACGTTTTTTATGTCCTGGGCGGCAGCCTGCATGATCGCCCTTCCGGTGGGCACGCTACCGGTGAAGGCAAGCTTGTCCACCCCGGGATGCGACGAAAGTGGAGCGCCGGCATCACTGCCAAATCCAGTGATCACGTTCAGCACACCAGCGGGCAGCTCCGCGGCATCGGCGATGGCCGCCAGTTCCAAGGCCGTAAGAGGCGTCAGCTCCGATGGTTTGAGAACGGTCGTGCAGCCGGCGGCCAGCGCCGGGGCGACCTTCCAGGCGGCCATCAGCAGGGGGTAGTTCCAGGGAATGATCTGACCGGCCACACCAATTGGCTCGCGCAGTACGCGGCAACGGAAACGCTCATCAGGCAACACGATGGCTTCTCCCGCATCGTCCAACCCTTCGGCAAGGCCGGCGTAGTACTCGAAGCAGCCAATCGCATCATCAATGTCCCATTGCGCCTCCGGCAGGGGCTTGCCGTTGTCCATGACCTCCAGCTGCGCCAACTGCTCTCGACGTGCACGCATGCCATCGGCCATAGCGTGCAGGTAAGCGGCTCGCTCCGCGCCGCTCAGGCGGGGCCAGGCTCCTTCATCGAAGGCGCGGCGCGCAGCCTGCACGGCCTTGTCGACATCGGGCTGCGTAGCCGCTGGCACTTGCTGGATGACGGTCTCGCTGGCAGGGTCGTACACGTCGAAGGATTGACCCTCGACCGGCGCCTGCCAGGCGCCATCGATATAAAGCGTTTCACTCATGCTGTTCTCCTGGTAAGGCCTCCGCACCGATGGGGCGGAACTGCTCGGGGAGCACAGCATAAGGTTGGTGGGAAACGGGCAGACGCCCTGCGCCTGCGTGCGTGCCCGCACGAACTCAGTCCTTGGCGTGGCGCTCCAGATAGGCTCGCGGAGACAACCCGGTCTCCTCTCGGAAGCAACGGTAGAAGGTCGACAGCGAGCGGAACCCGGCAGCCTTCGCCAGCTCATCCACGCGCTGGGTACTGCTGACGTCCGCCAGTTGGCTTAGTAGACAGTGCAGCCGCAGCCGATTGATGTGCTGATAGAAACTGCATCCAAGGACTTGGTTGAGAAAGAACGAAATCTGGTTTCGCGTATAACCGGTAGCCGTCGCCACCTGGGACATATCCAGGTCCGCATTGAGATAGGGCTGACGCTGCTCGAAATACTGCTGGAGGTCCTTTGCCAGTTGCCCCAACTGGCGTGCCGACAGCCCAAGTCGGCTGACCGGACCGCGCGCGGTCGTGACCTTGGACAGGGCATTCATCTGGCGCACCAGGGTTGCATGCTCGTCGACTTGAACGACACGTCCGTTACGCACCCGGAGTGCCTCACAGGCGCGGAATGAGGCCAGGCCCTGGCTGCCTCGCAAGGTCACCTGATACTGGATGAAGGCCGTGTCGCCATCTACCCGAAGTCGATCGGTATAGATCTGCGTTTCATCATCGGCGGCGGGCATGCTGCTGAGTAGATAGTCCCTCAGTTCCGCCAGGGGAATCTGGCGTCCCTGGAAGAAATCGTTGTACTCCACCTGGGGATCGAGCAGCGCCAATAACGCATCGATATCGCGGCTACGCCAAGCCCGGTGGTAGTTCATCACCACTGCATGAGTCGCAGCACTCTCCGGGTCCGGCTGGTAGGCCTCAGTGCCCAGACAAGTGCTCCAGCCTGCCTCTACATTCATCGTTCATCCCCATCTTCCCGACGCTGTCGGTCCTGCAATTCCGAGCGTGCCCGCAAAGAGCTCCAGGGCATTCTCTGGCGCGGTCAGCGCGGTTAAAAAGTGCTCGCACAACAATCACGCACCAAGTTCCAGCCGACATACTGCCGGAGTCCCTGCATGAATTCCCACCTGCTTCATCCATCGCTCGACCAGGTTCAGCCGCGGCCCTTCTGGCAGGACACCGTCGCGCCGCAGCCGGTCGCCCCCAGGCTCGAAGCCGACCTCCAGTGCGACCTGGCCGTGGTAGGCGGCGGCTTTACTGGCTTGTGGACTGCGCTCCATGCCCGTCAACGCTGGCCCGAAGCACGCATCGTATTGGTCGAGGCACGCAACTGCGGCGGCGAGGCCAGCGGACGCAATGGCGGCTTCTGCGCGCCGAGCATATCCCATGGCGTCTCCAACGCTCTGAAGCGCTGGCCGATGGAAGCCGAACGATTGATCCGCCTCGGTCGGCAGAATCTCGACGAGCTGGCCGCCGACCTGACGCGATTTGGCCTACAGGCCGAGTTCGAACGGGGAGGCAAACTCAATGTCGCCAGCCAGCCCTGGCAGGTCGAAGGCCTGCGCGCCATGCAGCGCAACTACGCGCGTTTCGGCATCGACTGCGAGTGGCAGGAAGGTGCCGACCTGGCCCAGCGACTCGACTCGCCGTTGTATCGTGCGGGTCTCTTCGAGCCCAACTATGCACTGTTGAACCCAGCCAAGCTGGCCGCTGAACTACGCCGAGTCTGTCTGGAACAGGGAATCCGACTGTTCGAACAGAGCCCGGTGTTGGACCTCACCGTGCGTAATGACCAGATGTGCCTACGTACCGCCCACGGGGAAGTTCTGGCCGGCCAGGTAGCCCTCGCCACCAACATCGCACCGCCACTGCTCGGCCACCTGGCGTCCACGGTAATCCCCGTCTACGACTACACCCTTGTCAGCGAGCCGCTCAGCGAAGCGCAGCTGGCGTCGGTGGGCTGGACAGATAGGCACGGCGTTGCCGACGCCGGTAATCAGTTCCACTACCTGCGCAAGACGGCCGACAACCGCATCCTTTGGGGCGGCTACGACGCGATCTACCACTTCGGCGGGCGCCGTGAAGAAGCGCTTACGCAGCGCCCCGAGAGCTTCAATCGGCTCGCCCTCCAGTTTCAGGAGGCCTTCCCGGCATTGCGAGAAGTGCGCTTCAGCCATGCCTGGGGCGGAATCATCGACACCTCAGCGCGCACCACCCTGTTCACCGGCTGCGAGATGCAGGGCCGCGTGGCCTATGCCCTCGGTTTCACCGGGCAGGGCGTTTCGGCCAGTCGCTTCGCAGCGCTGAACATGCTCGACCTGCTGGCCGGCGACCCCACCGAGCGAACCGAGTTGCGCATGACCTCCAGGGCGCCGTTCCGCTTCCCCCCGGAGCCGTTTCGCTACCTCGGCGTGAAGCTTGCCCAGCGTTCGCTAGCACGCGAGGACCGCGACGGCCATCGCGACCTGCTGCTCAAGACCTTCGATGCCTTTGGCATCGGTTTCGATTCCTGATCCGGAGCCCCCAACATGTCCAACACTCTGCCCAGCCACGTCATTTCCTTCAGCAACCCGGAGCTCCTACCCATCGAGCGCGAGATCAGCGACCCAGCTCTGGTCGATGCCCCTTACCAAAGTTCCACCTGGAGGCACTTCGTCGAGACTGGCAAGAAGGCCGTCGCGGGCATCTGGGAAGCGGGTCCCCACCTCGAGCGCTGCACATGCGACTACGACGAGCTGTGCCACATCCTGGAAGGCACAGTCCGCCTGACTGATGCAACTGGAGCAAGCCGCATATTCGGCGCTGGCGACTCCTTCGTAGTTGCTTCCGGGTTCAGCGGGACGTGGGAAAACCTAACGAATGTCCGTAAGGTTTACTTCATTCTGGGATGAACCATCGACACGTCCCTATCCAATCTGCGCCGAATTTTCACTGGATCGAGTTTCGCCGCCAAAAACCTCGGGCATGGGCATCGCACCTAGAGCAAAGATCAACGATTAATCTAGGGCAGCTTTCGGCTGAAGCAGACGTTCTCGCCTGAATTCATCCCGACCCACGAGCAGCAGGAATACAAACGACCTGAGCAAGCCCAGGTCGTTGCATCGGCCAGTCAGCAGCCGACCTGACTGATGAACTTCGTAGTCAAGTAGGCATCCAGCCCTTCGGTACCGCCCTCACTGCCGTGCCCGCTCGCCTTGATTCCACCGAACGGTGTTTCCGGCAGTGCCAGACCGAAATGGTTGATCGAAACCATGCCACTCTGCAGGCGATTGCCAAGCTCAGTAGCGGTCTTCAGTGACGCGGTAAAGGCGAATGCTGCCAAGCCATATTCGAGGCTATTGGCCTGGCGGATCACCGTATCCAAGTCGTCGAAGCGCATCAGCGGGGCTACTGGTCCAAAGGGCTCCTCGCAAAGCAGTCGTGCCTCGGCAGGGATGTCCGCCAGCACGGTGGGCTCGAAGAAGTTGCCCTTTTGCCCTATCCGCTTACCTCCGGTCACCACCTCAGCGCCAAGGTCAGACGCATCGGCCACTAGCTCCTGGATGGCGGCCAGGCGCCGTGCATTGGCCAGGGGGCCCATCTGGGTAGACGGATCGAAGCCGTCCCCCACCTTGAGCTGGCTGGCGAGTTCGGCAAATTTCCGAGAGAAGCGCTCGAACACCGCGTCATGCACGTAAAAGCGCGAAGGCGAGGCGCAGACTTGGCCGGCGTTCCGGAACTTGAGCCCACAGGCCAATGTGGCAGCCGCGTCCAGGTCAGCGTCCTCACAAACGATGAAAGGCGCATGGCCGCCCAACTCCATGGTGGTCAGTTTCAGGTGCTCTGCGGCAAGAGCACCCAGTTTTCGCCCTACGGCAGTGGAGCCAGTAAACGACACCTTCCGAATAATGGGAGAGCGGACCAGGTAGTCAGAAACCTCGGCCGGGACACCAAATACCAGGTTCAGGACACCCTTGGGCACGCCCGCATCGTGGAAGCAACGGACCAATTCGATCACCGAGCCGGGGGCTTCTTCAGGCGCCTTGATGATGATGCTGCAACCGGCCGCCAGTGCGCCGGCAATCTTGCGCACGGCCTGGTTGAGCGGGAAGTTCCACGGGGTGAAGGCAGCGACTGGACCGACGGGCTCACGAACCACCAATTGACGCACGGCAGGATTGCGCGACGGCACGATCCGCCCGTAGGCGCGCCTCCCCTCCTCCGCGTACCACTCGATATGGTCGGCTGCGCTCTTGGCCTCGAGAGTCGACTCGGATATGGGCTTGCCCTGGTCCAGGGTCATGCAGCGCGCCATGTGTTCATGGCGCTCACGAACCAACGCAGCAGCGCGGCGAAGAATGGCAGAGCGGTCATAGGCCGAGGTGACTGACCAGCTCTCGAAACCCTTCGCAGCCGCAACCAGGGCAGCATCGAGGTCCTTCCTGGAAGCCAACGGCAATTGGCCGATTTCCTCGCCCGTAGCTGGATTGATGACCGCCGAGGTGCGATCCGCCTCACCGGCAGTCCATTCCCCGTCTATGTAAAACATCAAATCGGTGTACATCGCTCACTCCTCCTGCAATGGGAACGGGGCGCCAATCGAACGGATTCCGCATTGGCAGCGGTTTCGGCCTCCAAATGCGGCCGAATAAGGTTGACAAGGTGAACCATATCTCAGTAGTTTTTGTTCACATTGTCAACCACTTCATCCCGCCACCCTGGAACGCCCCTCATGAAAGACGTGATCCTGTGCGAGTGCTTCGCTCGAGATGGCCTGCAGCATGAACCCGATTTCCTGCCCACCGAAACCAAGCGCAAGCTGGTGGAGCGTTTCGCCAGCATCGGATTCAACCGGGTAGAAGCCACGTCCTATTCCAACCCTGCCGTTATCCCCCAATTCGCCGACGCCAGCGACCTGCTGGCGAGTCTGCATCGCCAGCAGGATGTCTTCTACAAGGCGACCTGCGCCAATGTGCGTGCCGTGGAACGAGCCCTGGCTGACCTAGACGCGGGTTTTGGTGCCAATGAGATCAGCCTGCTGGTATCCGCCTCGGAGTCCCATTCGCAGCGCAATCTCAAGCGCAGTCGTCAGGATCAGTGGCAGAACATTGAACAGATGGCCCGCGCGGCCAATGGTCGATTTCGGTTGATCGGCACCATCTCGGTGGCGTTCGGCTGCCCGTTCGAAGGAAGGGTCGATGAGAACAGTGTGCTCCAGGACGTAGCGGCGTTCGCCGAGCGCGGGGTGAGCTTCGTCACCCTGGGCGACACGACCGGTGTCGCGACGCCCCACAGCGTCCGCAGCTTGTTCGGCAAGGTGCTTGCCGAGTTCCCGAACATCACGCCCATCGCTCACTTTCACGATACGCGCGCTACCGGCCTGGTGAATTACGTCGCGGCCCTGGAAGCCGGCGTCCGTTACTACGACTGCGCCTTCGGCGGTGTGGGCGGACACCCGGCCAAGGTCAAGTACGGCGGAGGGCATACCGGCAATGTGAGCACTGAGGATTGGATCAACCTGCTCGAATCCATGGGGGTTCGGACCGGAATTGACCTCGAAGCCATGCTCGAAGTTGCCGCCGAATGCGAAGCGGCACTTGGTCGCGAGCTGCATAGCCGCGTCGTTCGCAGCGGCCTTAACCCCCTATTGACATAAAAGGTCCAACCCCACCAACAAGAAAGAGGATGCAGCATGATCGGTACCCTAGCTAAAGCCACACCGCTGAGCCTGATGTTCGGTTTACTGATGTCCGCGAGTGCAGCACAGGCGGAAGACAAGTTGCTTCTGGTCCACCGCAGCGACCTGCTGAGCACACCACCAGGAGAAACGTTGCTCGGCCAGGAAATCTGGGACATGCATACAACCAGCCTGTCCCGTACCAGCATTGTCCGCCTTGATGAAACCGCTCCGGCCGTGCGGCATGCTCAGGGTGAGCGCACGTTGATCGTCCTCGAAGGCAAGGTGGACTTCACCTTCGCCGATGGGCGAAGAACCCTCGGGGTCGGGGACTATGTGGCCATTCCGGCGGGACAGACTTACCAGATGGCCCCGGCCGGCGAGACCAAGCCCCTGCTACTCGGCTTCGACGTACCGGTCATCAGCATGCAGAGCAGCGACCGCGGTGACCTGACCACCCCGGATAAGGCTGCTGCCCCTGTCATCAAGACTCAGGCGGCAATCATGGCCAGTCCAACCAACTGGAACGATCCCAGCGACCGCGGCTGGACCCTGGTGAAGACAGCGGAGAAGCGCGTCAATCTGGTGGAAATGTTTTCCGAGCTGAAAAATCACAGCCACCCGGACGCCGACCACTCGCTGATCCTCTTGAAAGGCAGTGCACGGGTAGTCACTCCTAAGGAAGAGCGCCTGCTCAAGCCCGGCGACTACGTGTCCATCCCGCAGAACGTCCCCCACAAGTATTACGTCGAAGGCGGCCAACCGGCCCTATTCATCAGCTTCGACGCTCCCGCCTACGACTCCGCCAAGACCATTTACTTCGAGTAATCCACTCGCCCCTGCAGTACCCCGCCATGCCGCGCCACGCCAGCGGTATGGCGGTTCCCTCTTGCACCCACCGATTGCCCCGAACCACCATGAACAAGCCGAGGATTCGCACTCTGCGGATACTCATTCCATTTGTAATCGTCCCCCGCCACGACTTCCGTTCTTCAGTTCCGGCCTCTTCTCAGCAACATTCGGCGTGAGCACGACGACCGGTAGCTGAGGGTCAGGTTGCCGCTTGCAGGACTCCAGCAATTAAAAGTGATACCCGACGCATAGAGCTATCTCGCCCCGTAGCTGGCCTGTTCAGCCGTCCTTGAGCTTAATGTCCTATGCACTGACTACCGCCGCTTCAGAGAAATCTTTGGGAGGGCATGACAGGCCGCTCATTTGCGGCACGACACTCAAATTGGCGCGCACCAGCCGCGGAGCACTGAATGGGTACCGATTGTTTGCAACAAGGTAGGACCACTGCCCACGGGGGAGACGAGACGCTATCCGCTTCCCCCCACGCCTTGTCGAAGCCCCAGTCGATAGTGGTTACATACAGAGCCGGCCGCTAAAACGACGGGCAAAAAAAAAAGCGTGGCCAAAGCCACGCAAAAGTCCAGCCAATCGCAATCAGACAGGAGCCGACGCGCGTTGCCGCCGCTTTTCCAGCCCCTTGATGTACTGCATCACCACCAGCAGCAGGATCGAAAGCACGATCATCAATGTGGAGACGGCCGCCACAGTCGGGTCGATCTGGTCGCGGATGTTGGCGAACATACGACGCGTCAGGGTCGAACTCTCCCCGCCCACGATGAACAGCGCGATAACCACCTCGTCGAAGGACGCAATGAAAGCGAAGAGCGCGCCGGAGAAGATCGATAGGCGGATCTGCGGCAGGGTCACTGTGAGGAACGCCCAGGTACGGGACGCTCCCAGGCTGCGAGCCGCCATCTCCTGGTTCATGTCGAATCCCTGTAGGCCGTTTCCTACCGCGATCAGTACGAATGGAATCGCCAGTACGCTATGGGCCAGTACGAGCCCGGTGACGGTGTTGTTCAGGCCAGTGCGCGAATAGACGAAGAACACGCCCACCGCCACCAGGATGATCGGCACCAACATGGGCAGCATCATCAGTCCGTTGGCCAGTTTCGCCAGCCCACCCCGCACCTGAGACAGCCCGTAGGCAGCCAGAGTCCCCAGCACCGTGGCGACCAAGGTAGAGATGATCGCCACCTTGAAGGACACCCAGGTCGCAGTCATCCACTCCGGCGAGCCGAGATACGCTTCATACCAGCGCAGGCTCCACTCCCGCGGCGGGAACTCCAGGTACTGCGAAGCCGAGAACGACATGGGGATGACGATCAGGCAGGGAATGATCAGGAACAGAAGGATCAGACCCACCAGGCAATAGAGCCAAAGGCGATGCAGGTGGGTGATCTGGGTCGGTGTCACCGCTTCATTGAAATTGAGCATCAGGCCTTCCTCCCCGAGTCGTTGAGACCGAACACCCTTCTCATTCCCAGCAGGATGAGTACGGTCACCACCAACAGTGCGACGCCGAGCGCACTGGCAGCGCCCCAGTTGCCATAGAGGGCGATGGTGTCGCTGATCTTCATTGACCACATGGACACCCGGCCGCCGCCCAGCAGTGCCGGCGTCAGGTAGAAGCCGAGACACAGCACGAACACCAGGGTAATGCCGGAGGCAAGCCCCGGCAGGGACAGCGGCAGGAACACCTGGCGAAATGCCTGGGATGGCGTGGCACCGCAGTTGGCAGCTGCCGACAGCAGCAGCGGGTCGATATTCTTCATCTTGTCGTAGAGCGGCAGCACCAGGAACGGCAACATTACGTGCACCATCCCCACCACCGTTCCGAAGAAGTTATGGACCAGCGCCAGTGGCTGGTCGATCAGCCCCAAGTCCAACAGCCAGTTGTTGATGATGCCCTGGCGCTGCAGCAGTACCAGCCAGGCATAGGTGCGGACCAGGATCGAGGTCCAGAACGGCAGCAGGACAAAGGCCATGCAGATCTGGCTGGCCCGTTCAGGCAACTGGGACAGCAGATAGGCCAGCGGATAGCCAAGCAGCACACAGATCAAGGTGACGCAGAACGCCACCTTGAAGGTGATGACAAAGCTGCTCATGTAGACCGGCCGCAGCAAGCGTTCGTAGTTCGCCAGGGTCAGCGCGCCACTGCTGTCAAAGGCCGACAGCCAGAACAGCCAGGCCAGCGGAATGGCCAATACCACGAATACCAATAGGAAACCGGGGAGGGTCAGCGAGAGCAATGTCCAGCGTTCCTTCCGCTCGGCGCGCGCAAGAGTGATTGCCATAGTTTGGCTATCGAGCCCTGCAGCGCCCTGCAGCATGTGCAGGGAACTTATCGTCTTCATTTTCGGACCTCGTCGAAGCGCGTGAGGATGATCGTGATCGGAAGTCATGCCGACTCCGCCACCAACAGCGTGTCCTCAGCGTGCAACCAGAGCTCGACCGGTGCTCCCGGCACGGGTACCGGAACATCGCGGAATCCTTTTTGGTGTCGGGCAGTCAGCTCCGTGCCATCCGGTAGAACAAGGCCAACGTGGTAGCTGTCACCCTGGTAGACCACATCCCGGGCAGTCCCTTGAATGCGGTTCATCGCATGACTGTCACCGCTGACCTGCCACTGCAGACGTTCCGGTCGCACCATCAGGAAGCGCTTCTGCGGGTGTCGAGTGGCCGTTCCCTGAGGCAGTTTCAACGGACGCCCCTGCAGTAATACGCCACCGCTGCCCTCCTCAACTTCCAGGAAACAGCTTTCACCGATAAACCCGGCGACGAAGCGGTCCGTCGGTCGCTCATACAACGCATCGGGCGTATCCAGTTGAGCCAGCTTCCCCTTGTTCAGTACGGCAATACGGTGGGAAAGCGTCAGCGCTTCCTTCTGGTCGTGGGTGACATAGATGGTGGTCATGCCCAAGCGCGCATGGAGCCGTTTGAGCTCCAGCTGCATGTGTTCACGCAGGTTCTTGTCCAGCGCTGAAAGCGGCTCATCCATCAGCAGGATTTTCGGCTCGAACACCATGGCCCTAGCCAGGGCCACGCGCTGCCGCTGCCCACCGGACAACTGGTGGATTCCACGCTCACCAAGATGGTCCATCTGCACCATTTCCAGGGCCGCCTTGACGCGCTTGGCCCGGTCGGCGCCCCCCACCTTGCGCAAGCGCAGTGGGTAGGCGACGTTTTCCGCCACCGTCATATGCGGGAACAGCGCGTAGTTCTGGAACACCATGCCCACGTCGCGCTTGTGCGGAGGTCGAGTGAGGAACTCGACTCCGTCAACCTTGATGCTCCCCGAGTCAGGGCGAATGAATCCCGCCAACACATTGAGCAGCGTGGTCTTTCCCGACCCCGAAGGACCGAGCAGAGTGAGAAACTCACCGGCATGCACATCAAGGGATACATGATCGATTGCGATGAATGATCCGTAGCCCTTGTAGACATCCCGAATCGCAATATTGCCTTGCATAACTCCGACCTCCGCAAATCCAGAACTATTGTGCGATCAGTTCTTTGTAGTCTTCTTGAACCTCAGTGACATGCTGACCCCACCAGCGCGGATCCATCATGGTCTGCTTGGCGCGGTTGGCAGGCGACATGTTCGACTGGTTCAGAATGTCCGCTGAGAAACTGCCCTTTTCGAAGGCCTGGTTATTGGTCGGCCCGTAGTAGCCCATCATGGTCGGGATACGTGCCTGGATATCAGCGGAGACTGTGTTAGCGATCAGCTTCTGGGCGGCGGCGACATTCTTCGCCCCCTTCAAGATGGCCATGCAGCCATAGCCCAGCAGCCCGTCATCGTAGGTGTAGGCAACCGGGGCCTTATCCTTCACAACGGAGTCGACGCGGCTACTCCAGATGGCAATCAGGTCGACCTCTCCGTCCTTGATCAGCTGCGAAGACTGGGCGCCAGACGTCCACCAAACCGCAACATCCGACTTGATCTTCTCCAACGAAGCCAAGCCGCGCTCGATATCCAGTGGGTAGAGCTGGTCACGCGGCACACCGTCGGCCAACAGGGCAACTTCGAGCATTTCATCCGGGGCTACCGACAATGCGCGACGTCCGGGGAATTTCTTTACGTCCCAGAACTCCTGCCAGTTCTTCGGCCCCTCCTTGAACTTGTCGGTGCGCCAGCCCATCACCACCGAGTAGCTGTTGGTGGCGATCCAGTCCTTACCCCGCGCGCGACTGGGAATACCGCTGGCATCGATGACGGAAAAGTCCAGTGGCTCGAACATTCCCTGCTCGGAAAGCGCAGCGCAGTCGTTGGCGCCGATATGGATGGCATCCCAGCTCGGCTTGCCCGACTGCACCTGCAAACGGACAGACGGCTGACCATCATGCGATTCAGTGCGCAGGGTCAGGCCGGCCTTTTCTGCCGAGGGCTTCCACAGTGTCTGGATCAGCGCGTCCTGCAGATTGCCACCATAACCGGCCACGGTGACGGTCTGCTCCTCGGCGGCCATCACGGGCGCTGCCAGGCTGACGGCCACGGCGCCCAGGAAGAGGCGGATCGCCTTGGATGAGGGGAGTGTATCGATCATTTTCCAGCTCCTATTTCTAGCGCCCTGTCAGGCGCGGGACTTGTTCTTAGGCAGCGGTAATTCTCAAAGCTACATCCTGTTGCGGCATCGGGAGTGGGTCTTTAGTGCCTTCTGTCCGTCTGCCATCTCTATCGCCAGCTGGCCCCTCGAGATGGTTGACAACATGAACCACATGATTCACATTGTCAACCATATTGGATGAACAGGGTTACTCAGCGAGCAGCCCGATCGCAGGTCCGAACAGGAGCAATTGCCATGTCAAATTCGTTGCACGCCGCCGATATCGCTTTCCACATCCATAGCCAGACCAACCTCGCGGTCCACGAGCAGGTGGGTCCGACCGTCATGGTTCGTGGCGAGGGGGTCTATACCTGGGACGACAAGGGCAAGCGCTACCTCGATGCCATGTCGGGCATGTGGAGTGCGGCCTTGGGCTACAGCGAAGAGCGACTGGTACACGCTGCTCTGCGTCAGATGCAGGAACTGCCCTATCACCAGAACTTCGCCCATCGTTCCACCGAGCCGGCGATTCAGTTGGCTGAGCGTCTGATCCAGCTCGCACCAGTGCCGATGTCCAAGGTCTTGTTCGCCTGCTCCGGCTCGGAAGCCAATGACACCGCGATCAAGCTGGCCTGGTATTACTGGAGCGCCGTCGGCCAGCCTCAGCGCCGCAAGATCATCAGCCGCAACCGCGCCTATCACGGCACCACAGTGGCCAGTGCCAGCCTTACCGGCTTGCCGCACCTGCACCAGGACTTCGGGTTGCCCCTGCCCGGCTTCCTCCATGTCACCTGCCCCCATTACTACCGCGAGGGCTTGCCGGGCGAGAGTGAAGAAGCCTTCTCCAGCCGCCTTGCCGTGGAATTGGAAGCACTGATCGAACGGGAGGGCGCAGACACCATCGCCGCCTTCTTCGCCGAGCCTCTGATGGGCACCGGTGGCGTCATCACCCCGCCGGCCGGCTACTTCGAGAAGATCCAGGCCGTACTGAAACGTCACGGCATCCTGCTGGTAGCCGACGAAGTCATCTGTGGGTTCGGCCGCACCGGCAACTGGTGGGGTTCCCAGACCTTCGGCCTGAAACCGGACATGCTGACCTGCGCCAAAGCGCTGTCGGCCTCCTACCTGCCGATCTCCGCCCTGATGATCTCCGAAGGCATCTATCAGGCCATGAAGAGCCAGAGCGAGAAGATCGGGGTGTTCGGCCATGGTTACACCTACGGCGGCCACCCTGTGCCGGCTGCCGTCGCCCTCGAATGCCTGAACATCTACCAGGAGCGCCAGTTGCCAGAGCATGCACAGCGCGTCGGCAGCCGCCTGGGCGCTGGCCTTCGCAAGCTGGCCGACCACCCCCTGGTGGGCGAAGTGCGTGGTGAAGGCTTGATGTGGGGTGTGGAGGTCGTCGCGGACAAAGCGAACAAGACCGCATTCCCCAGGGAGTGGAAAGTCGGTCTGGCTGTTTCGCAGCAAACCGAAGCCAACGGAGTGACCGCTCGCGCCCTCAACGACTCGGTGGTGTTTGCCCCGCCACTGATCATCTCCGAGGCAGAAGTCGATCTGGTGCTAGATGCGTTCACCAAGGGCCTGGATGCCACGCTCGACAAACTTGTCGCCCAGTCGCGATTCAGCCGTTGAGCAAGTCCGGGCAGTCCAGAACAATGAGGCACTGATGACAGGAACTCCTCACAGGTGACCCCATGAAAAAACAAGCAACAGCAGTCAATCGCGATATCGAAGCATCCACAGACATGCGCGACCTGTTCTCCGTGCAACTGCAGCGTCTGGCAGGACTCTCCAGCCGGATTGCTGCGTTGGTGATCCCCCAGCACTTTTCCATCACGGTGCTGGAGTGGCGGACCCTTGCCATCCTCGACTACCTCGGTGAAGCCCCGCTGGTTCGAGTAGCGAAGCATGCCGGCGTACTGAAGAGCCAGATGAGTCGACTGGTGACGAATCTGAGCAAGCGCGAACTGATCGAGCGCCAACCCAACCCGGAGGATGGACGCAGCGCCCTGCTCTGCCTGAGCCCAGCGGGCAAGGACTTGGTGCGCCGCATCCTCGACGATTCCCAGGCCCGTAACGAAGCAATGCTTGACGGGCTGTCCGGTGAGGAACGCGAGCAACTCAAGGCGCTGATGCAGCGGGTTTACGCCAACAGCCTGGCCTACTTCGGCGAGCTGAAAAAGCACACCCCCTACGACCACCCTGAAGATGAAGACCATGAGGACTGATCGATGCCTATCGATACCCGTCTGACCCGTTTGCTGGGTATCTCCTATCCGATCGTTCAGGCTGGCATGAGCTGGGCATCGAGTTGCGCGGCATTGCCGGCAGCAGTTTCCAACGCCGGCGGTCTCGGCGTCATCGCGGCGGGCCCCATGCGCCTGCCGGATCTCACAGAGACAATCCGTGAGGTCAAAGCACTTACCGACAAGCCCTTTGCGGTGAACATGCCTCTCTACCGCAAGGGTGCTGAAGAAGTTCTGGATCTACTGGTCGCCGAACGTGTCCCGGTGATTATCGCCAGCCAGGGCTCACCGAAGGCACATCTGGCACGCTTCAAGGACTACGGCGCCACTTGGCTGCACGTCGTCGCCTTCGTCGAGCACGCGATCAAGGCCAGTGCGGTCGGCGTCGACGGTTTGGTGGTGGTAGGAAGCGAAGCCGGCGGCCATCCACCGGCCAATGAAGTGAGCACCCTGGTGAATGTGCGTAGGGTGCTTCAGGAAGTCAGCATTCCCGTCGTGGCCGGTGGTGGTGTTGCCGATGGTTTCGGCATCGCTGCCCTGCTGGCCCTTGGCGCCGACGCAGTCCAGCTCGGCACCCGATTCATGCTCAGCGAAGAAGCCAACCTGCACCCTGCCTACAAGCAGCGGGTGCTGGAGGCAGAGATTGATGAAACCGTCCTCGTAGGACGCAAGCTCCCCGTCCGCAGCCTTCGCAATGCGTTCACGGAACGCGTGGCGAACGCCGAGCGCGAAGGCCTCCCCGAACGCGACCCGGCTGCGTACGAGGCCCTGCTGGCCTCCGCAAGCCTTAAGCAAGCGTCATTTGATGGCGACATCGGCAACGGAAAAGTGGAAGCAGGCCAATCCGCCGGCCTTGTCCGCGAGCTGCTGCCCGCCAGCGCCATCATGCATTCGCTGATCGAAGAACTTGAGCAGGCACTATCCCGCCTGCGCGCCATGCAATCCTGACGGGAGCCTGCACAATGACCCAAGAGCCAGTCGTTCTGACCCAAGCCGCCGACGGCGTCCAGACCATCACGCTGAACCGTCCCGACAAACTCAATGCGCTGAACTTCGCCCTCACCGAAGGCCTGGTAGCTGCACTGAAGGCGGCTGATGCCGACGAAGCCGTGCGCGCGGTGATAGTCACCGGCGCCGGGCGCGGTTTCTGCGCAGGCGCCGACACCCGCGAATTCGTAGTGCTGACCCCGGACAACCAGGAACTGGTGGATCGCCGTGCCGCCCTAACCACCGAACTCCAAGGGCTGGTCAAACACATGAGCAAGCCGGTAATCGCGGCAGTGAACGGCTACGCGATGGGCGGCGGCAGTGGACTGGCGATCTCCTGCGACCTCGCACTGGCGAGCGAATCGGCACGTTTCGGCTATCCCGAAGTGAAACATGGCATTGTCGCCGCCATCGTGATGGCAGGCCTGGTCGAGCACGTAGGTCGCAAGGCGGCTTTTGAGCTGGTGGCCACTGGTCGCACAGTCGATGCAACGGAAGCATTGAAGCTGGGTCTGGTGAACCGCGTAGTGCCAGACGATGAATTGCTGGCCGAAGCCGAGGAGCTGGCACTCGCATTGGCGGCACACCCGCAGAACGCCATGCAAGCAACCAAGAAGATCTTCCATCAGGTGGCGGAGCTCCCCTTCAGCGAAGGGCTCAAGTTGGGCCAACAGTTGAACGCCCAGATGCGTGCCTTCCGGCAGAAGGAGCAGGTCGCATGAAACCCTTGGAAGGCATTACCGTTATCGAATTGGCGCGGGTGCTGGCCTGCCCGTTCGCCGGGATGATCCTGGCTGAACTGGGTGCTCGCGTAATCAAGGTGGAACAGCCCCTGTGCGGCGACGAAACCCGCGGCTACGAACCCTTCGTCGGTCAAGACGAACTGGTCCGAGACCAGTTGGATGAGGATGCCTTGGCAGCAGCCCTGGGCCATGAACGCAGCGCGTACTTCTACGCATTTAATCGCAGCAAGGAGTCCATCACCGTTAACCTGCGCAGCGCCGAGGGCCAGGAGGTCGTTCGTAAGCTCGTCAGCAGCGCCGATGTGGTGCTGGAGAACTTCCCAGTCGGTACCCTGAAACGCTATGGGCTCGACTGGCCCAGCCTGAAGGAAGTCAATTCGCGGCTGATCTATGTGTCTTGCACAGGGTTCGGCCAGACCGGACCCTACGCGAAGAAGAAAGGCTACGACACTGTGTTCCAGGCCATGAGCGGCATCATGAGCCTGACCGGCGAGAAGGACGGGGGGCCGGTCAAGCCCGGCATCCCGGTCTCGGATCTCAGCTCCGGCCTTTGGATTGCACTTGGCATCGTGTCGATGCTCCAAGGCCGGGGGCACGACGGTGCTGGTTCCTATCTGGACTTCTCGATGCTAGACGGCCAGATCAGCCTGCTGGCGCTCGCCGCGGCCCGCTACTTCGCCCTGGACGAAGTGCCGGAGCGCCTCGGCACCGAGCACCCGGGCCGTGTGCCCTCCGCCAGCTTCCGCTGCGCTGACGGCGGCTTCGTTCACATCACAGGTGCCGACCAGCACTGGCACCCGCTGTGCGAACTCCTGGGTCTCAACGATCTGGCTCAGGACCCGAGGCTGCAGGTCAACAGCGGTCGCGTCATGCACCGCGACGAGGTCATGGCAGCCCTAAGTGAAGCCACAGGACGGATGACCCGCGACGAACTCTGCGCCGCCTGCGACGCAGCCGGAGTACCAGCCGGCCCGCTGAAGACGCTGGACGAAGTGGTAGTGGATCCCCACCTGAACGCCCGCGGTGTGTTCAGCGAGTTCGAGCACCCAGAGGGCGGGCGCTTCCCGGCGATCCGCCTGCCCTTCCAGTTCAATGGTCTGGAGAATCCGGCCCCTAGCCGTCCACCACTGCTGGGCGAGCACACCGAAGCGGTTCTGTCTGGCCTGGGCTACAGCCCCCAGCGAATCGAAGCACTGCGCACTGACGGAGCGATCTGAACATGCAAATTCTGGAACTGGGCAGCGTAAGCCTGTCCCTCGACGAAAACATTGCCACGATCACTCTGAATCGCCCCGAGGCGCGCAATGCCTTGAATACTGGACTCTGCCAAGACCTGCATGCCGCCATTCGTGAAGTCGGCGCACGCCAGGACGTTCATGTGGTCCTTATCCGCGCCAATGGCCCTGTGTTCTGCGCCGGTGCCGATCTGAAAGAACGCAAAGAGATGAACGAGGACCAGATCCGGGCGCGGCGTATCAAAGCCTTCGCAGTGTACGCAGCCATTGAAGAACTGCCGATGCCAGTTGTAGCCGTCGTCGAGGGACCGGCCGTGGGCTCGGGCTGCGAGATTGCCGGCGCCTGTGACTTCATCATTGCCAGCGAGGCTGCGAGCTTCCGCTACCCGGAGGCACGCTGGGGCACCGTTGGCGCGACCCAGCGGTTGCCACGCATCGTCGGCCGTCGCATCGCCAAGGAGTTGATGTTCACCGGTCGCGAAGTGTCTGCGTGGGAAGCCGTCGAAATTGGCTTGGTCAACCAGGTACGCCCCAACGAGGAATTCCCCGACTTCGTCATCGAGTTGGCTCGGAGCATCGCGGCAGCACCTGGCGCAGCCATGCGCAGCGCCAAGCGCACGATTGACCGGGGTGTCGACGACACCCGCTTTGGCGCACTTGCTCACGAAATCCTCGCGATCGAGGAAAACCTCAACCAGGGCACCTGGCGTGCCGGCATGACTTCGTTTTCCTGAGGACAAATGATGACTGCATTCGCTTCTCCGCTTCCCGGTCCGCTCTGGTCAGTCCTCAGGGACGTCGCCAGCCGACATCCGGACAATGATGCGCTGGTAGCCGAAGACGGCCGCCTGAGTTACAGCGCCTTGCTCAAGCAGGTCGAGACCACGGCAAAGGGCATGATCGCCCTGGGCCTCCAGCGCGGCGATCATATCGGCGTGTTGATGGGCAACTCCGTGCAGTGGGCAGTGATCTGGTATGCGGCAGCCTCCATTGGACTTGTCTGCGTGCCGTTCAATACCCGCTTCCGCACAGAGGAACTTGGCTACGGCCTGGCCCACGAGGACGTGCGCGCCCTCTTCTGCGTCGACCGTTTCCTGGGGAAGATTGACTTCAGCGCCATGCTCCGCGAGGTCGAGCCAGCCATCAACCAAGCGCTTCCCGGCGACGCCCTGCCCTTGCTGAGACATGTGGTCGTATTTGGCGAGAACGTTCCGGCAGGTGCAACTAGCGAAGAACGCTTCCTCAGCCTCGGCAAGGGTATTGGTGTTGCGGAACTGGGCAAGGCGCGTGACCAGGTGCAATCGGACGATACCCTGCTGATCCAGTTCACCTCCGGCACCACCGCATTTCCTAAGGGCGTAATGCTCAGCCACGCCTCCATGCTGGGTGTCGCCAAGTCCGTAGCCGAGCGCATGGGCGTGCGTCACGAAGACCGTTATTTCAGCCCCCGTCCCTTCTACCATGTGGCCGGTAGCACCATGTCATTGCTCGTGGCCCTGGTGCATGGCGCTACCCTGGTAACCGCTGCAACCTTCGACCCCGCACAGGCGCTGGAAATTATGAGCCGGGAGCGCTGCACGCTGACCTCAGGCAACGACACCATGTTCCTGATGCTGCTCGCCGACCCGAGCTTCGAAGAGAAGAATCTGTACCTGCGTGGTGGCTGGGCCGCCGCCAGCCCGCAGATCCTCCAGGATGTAGTCGACAAGATGGGAGCAGCGGAAATCTGCAATGCCTATGGCCTGTCCGAGGCATCGCCCAACATCGTCATCTCCGACTATCGCGAGCCGCTCGAATATCGCCTGGACGGCTCCATGAAGCCCCACGAAGGTCTGCAGGTTGAAATCCGCGACCCGGCTACCGGTGAGGCGTTGCCGGCAGGCCAGCCGGGCGAGATCTGCGCCAGCGGCTGGAGCCTGATGAAGGGTTACTACAAGCTGCCCGAGCAGACCGCTTCGGCCCTGCGCGACGGCTGGCTGTACACTGGGGATCTTGGCGTACTTTCCACCGATGGACGCCTGCGTTTTGTGGGGCGACTCAAGGACATGTTCCGTGTCGGTGGCGAAAACGTGTCCCCGCTTGAAGTGGAACAAGTGCTGCTGAAGCACCCGGCCGTTGAATTGGCGCAAGTAATCGGTGTACCCGACGCCCGGCTGGGGGAAGTGCCAGCGGCATACGTCACCTTGAAGCAAGGTGTCTCAGCGTCCTCGGATGAACTCATCTGCTTCTGCAAGCAACGATGTGCCAACTTCAAGGTGCCGCGTTTCCTGGCCATCGTAGAGGACTTCGAAAGCATTGGCATGACTGGCTCCAGCAAAGTCCAGAAAGGCCGCCTGCGCGAACATGCAATACAGCAGTTTGGCCTGAAGTAGATACTCCACTTCGTAATACCTACTCGCCTCCGCAAGGGGGCTTTTTTTGCCACAGATAGGCGGTCCAAACATCACATCCAGCCCACGGCAGCCCAAAGGCATGCGCGCAAGGTCACCTTTGGCGGGTATGGGTTCGCTCGAGAAGTCCCTCTAGCATCGGGTTACCTTCAATTACCCCTCAAGGGCTAGGGAGCCGAGGCCATGGCGATTCCAGGCAACGACTACACCCGACTGAGCCGTCCGGCTCGCGAGTTCATCGATCGTACTCACGGTCATTTCATTGGTGGCGAGTGGGTCACCGCCAGCAGCACGATCCCAGTGATCGATCCCTCCAATGCGCAATCGATCAGCGCCATCGGCGGCGGCAGTGAAGCCGAGGTCAATGCGGCCGTCGAAGCGGCTCACGCGGCCTTCCATGGCGACGTTTGGCGCGGGCTCGCACCTCTGGAGCGCGAGCGCCTGCTCCTTCGCCTTGCCGCACTGATTGAGGCCAATGCCGGCCTCTTGGCCGAACTGGAAACCGTCGACAACGGCATGCCGCTGGGCTTTGCCAATATCAATATCGGCGGGGCTGCCGGGGTGCTGCGCTATATGGCCGGCTGGCCGTCGCGAATCGCGGGCGAAACCGTGGACGTAAAAATGCCGTTCCCGGGCAGCCAGTTCTTTGGCTACACCTCCCGCGAGCCTGTCGGGGTCGTCGGGGCCATCGTTCCCTGGAACGTGCCACTCATGATGGCGATGTGGAAGCTGGCTCCCGCCCTCGCCGCCGGCTGTACCGTCGTACTGAAACCCGCCGAAGATGCCTCACTGACTGCCCTTGCTCTCGCCGGGCTGATTGCCGAAGCAGGCTTCCCCCGAGGCGTAGTCAACATCGTCACTGGCCTCGGGCGAGACGCCGGCCAGGCCTTGGTGTCTCACCCACTGGTAGCCAAGATTTCCTTCACTGGCTCGACCGCCACCGGGAAGCTGATCAACCGCCTGGCCACTGATAGCCTCAAGAAAGTCACCCTTGAGCTGGGTGGCAAGTCGCCGACTCTCGTCTTCGACGACGCGAACCTAGAACAAGCCATCGCAGGGGCCGCTAATGCGATTTTCACCAACTCCGGCCAGATCTGCGTGGCGGGCTCGCGCCTTTATGTGCAGCGCAAGGTCTTTGAGCAAGTAGCAGAAGGCATCGCGCGGCATGCAGACAGCCTGGTCCTAGGGGCCGGCCTCGACCCGGCCAGCCAGTTGGGCCCACTGATCAATGCCCGCCAACTCGACCAAGTACAGGGTTACGTCAGTCGCGCCTGCGCTGGCGGGGCAAGCCTGTTGACCCGCAGGGAGGCGCCCGAGGCCGAAGGCTATTTCGCGGCACCGGTCGTGCTGGCCGATGTGCGCCAAGGAGATCCGCTGGTCCAGGAAGAAATCTTCGGACCGGTCCTGGCTGTCCTGCCCTTTGATGACATGGAGGAAGCGATCGCGCTGGCTAACGACAGCCGCTACGGACTGGCCGCCTGCCTCTGGAGCGGGAGTGTCAGCCGAGTACACCAGGTGATACCGCGCCTGAAGTGCGGAAAGGTCTCGGTCAACACCGCTGGCTTCCCCTACCCGGCCCTGCCGGAAGGCGGGACCAAGCAATCCGGCTTCGGCCGCGACCTGGGGCGAGAAGGTCTTGAGGGCTACCTGGATACCAAGACCGTGCTGATCCAGGCGTCTTGATCGTGCCGCATTTCATTGTCGAGTACACCGCCAACCTGGAGGGCGAGCTGGCTCTCGCCCCACTGTTCGAAGCGGTACATGCGCAACTGATCGAGCTCGCGCTGTTTCCCACTGGCGGGATCAGGAGCCGGGCGCGGCGAGTGGAGGAGTACCGTTTCGCCGATGGCAGCCGTGACTTCGCCGGTATCCATGTCGAGCTGAAGCTAAGTGCGGCGCGACCGCCGGAGCTGCGCAGGGAAATCGCCGCGACGGTTTTCGCCACCCTGCAGCACCACTGCGCACCGATCCAGGAAAAGCGCTTCGTCGCACTCTCAATGGAAGTAGGGCTGTTCGATCCCGACCTGTTCTTCAACGACAACAACCTACACGCGCTGTTCGCTGCCCCGCAGCGCTGACCTCGCGGCAATGCATTACCAGAGCACCGGTCCACGCCGGGCTCCCTGTCCCAGAGTGGAGTAGAAACTATGAAACTTGCGTCACGAAAATCTGGCCGCGACGGCGTGCTACTAGTCGTCAGCCGGGACCTCAGCCAAGCCGTAGAAGCTGGCCCCATCGCGCCGACATTGCAAGCCGCCCTGGACAACTGGGAGTCAGTAGAGCGCGCGCTGAATGAGCAATATCAGGCTCTCAACCAAGGCCTGGCCGAGGGTGCTTTCGCCCTCGACTTCGACGAACTGGCCGCTCCCCTGCCCCGCAGCTATCAATACTTGGACGGTGCCTGCTACCTGAGCCATATCCGTCGCAACCGCCAGGCACGTGGCGAGACTCTGCCGGATGACGTGCTGCAGGCCCCTTTGGTCTACCAGGGTATTTCCCATGGTTTCATGGCATGGAACGATCCAATCGAACTGCCCAGCGAAGACCTGGGCATCGACTTCGAGGCGGAGATCGCCGCGATTACCGGTGACGTTCCGCTCGGCGTTTCCACAGATGACGCGACCAGCTACGTACGCCTCTTCGTGCTGTTGAACGATGTGTCACTGCGTGCGCTGATTCCCGCGGAGCTCAAACGTACCTTCGGTTTCCTGACTGGCAAACCGGCGTCCAGCCTCGGGCCGATCGCGGTAACCCCGGATGAGCTGGGGGACCTGTGGGATGGCAAGTTGGTTTCCGGAAAGATGAGGTGCTGGGTCCGAGGCGACCTCTTCGGCGACATCGAGACCGGCATCGACACGCCCTTCCACTACGGCCATATGATCGCTCACGTCGCCAAGACCCGAGCCTTCGAACCCGGGACTCTGGTGGGTTTGGGAACCGTATCCAACGAGGACGACAGCGTCGGCTGCGGCTGCATCGGCGAATTCCGCGCGCTGGAAACCATCAAGACCGGCCAAGCCACTACGCCGCTCCTGAAGTTCGGCGACCGGGTCCGCATTGAACACTTCGACCATGCAGGCCACTCGATCTTCGGTGCGATCGATCAAGTGGTAGCCCCCTACAAGCGCTGAGCGCCCCCTCCACAGACCACGAGCAGGAGCTTGCCCATGCTGTGCCAAAGCCTTCACCACGCGGCGTACCGCTGCAAGGACGCCAAGGAAACGGTGGATTTCTACACCAATGTCCTCGGTCTTGAGTTCATCCATGCCATGGGCGAGGACCACGTGCCTTCCACCGGCGCTTACAGCCCACACATCCATATTTTCTTCCAGATGGAAGATGGCAGCTGCATCGCCTTCTTCGAGTTGCCTAACGATCCCGGCGCCGCATCCGGCCGTGACCCGGAGACCCCCGGCTGGGTCCAGCACTTCGCCTTCCGGGTCAAGGACATGGACACCCTACTGGCAGCGAAGAGCGACCTGGAGGCAAAGGGCGTGAAGGTGATAGGGCCGGTGAACCACGACGACTTCCTGCAATCGATTTACTTCTTCGACCCATCCGGGCATCGACTGGAACTCAGCGTGCATACCGCCACGCCGGAGATGGACAAGATGTTCAAGAACGAAGCGATGGAGGTGTTGATGCACTGGGACGCCCGCCACAACTGGTCCGAGCGCGAGAAGCTTTTCGGCGTGGCGCACGGCTACAAGCGCCCGTAACACTCTGATCCGCCTTTCCCCCGAAAGGCTTTTGGCCGCTGGCACACGTGGAGTTGCCAGCGGCATTTTTTGGTTCATCGCGGATTTCCGGGGAGCCCTGAAAAAAGAACGGCGATTTGGTTGAAGATGTTTGTGCGACCAAACCCTTAAACCGAAACCGCCGTTCTGATGCCAAATGCTACCGCTTTCCCTCCGCTCTGGGAGAGATTTTCTGTTGTCTCCATCAATTCCGAAACCGACACGCTGCAGATTGAGCTGAGGCCCGACCCGCGGCGGGTGCCCCGTTGCGGCGGCTGCCAGCAGCCGAGCCCGGCCGTGCATGAGTACTGCACGCGGCGCATCCGCGACCTGCCCATCCTCGGCCGTCCGGTGCGGTTGCGGGTGCACTTGCGGCGCCTGGCCTGTAGCGGCTGTGGTCGGCGGGCCGAGTGGGTCAGTTGGCTGGGGCGCCATGCCCGCCTGACCCGGCGTCTGGCCGAGGCGGTGGCGCTCTGGTGCGCCCGCCTGCCGACGCGGCATGTCGCCGAGCTGTTCGGCTTGCACTGGGGCACCGTGCGCCTGCTCGAGCGACGCTGCTTGCAGGCGCAACTGAGGGCGCTGCCGCCGGCCGTGCCGAGGCGCCTGGTAATGGACGAGTTCGCCCTCTACAAGGGGCATCGCTATGCCAGCGTGGTGCTGGATGCCGAGACCCGGCGGGTGCTGTGGATCGGCGAAGGGCGCAGCCGCGAGGCCATCCGCCCGTTCTTCGAAGCCCTGGGGCCGGCCGGTTGCGCCCGCATCGAGGCGGTGGCCATGGACATGAACACCGCCTTCGACCTCGAGGTGCGCCAGCACTGCCCGCACGCCCGGGTGGTCTACGACCTGTTCCATGTGGTGGCCAAATACGGCCGCGAAGTGCTCGATCGGGTGCGGGTGGATGAGGCCAATCGGCTGCGCCACGACAAGCCGGCGCGCCGCGTGATCAAGCAGGCGCGCTGGCTGTTGCTGCGCAATCCGGAAAACCTGCGCCAGCCCGAGCAGCAGATCCACCTGCAAGAACTGCTGAACGCCAACCAAACGCTGATGACCGTGTACCTGATGAAGGCCCAGCTCAAGGGGCTGTGGACGGCCGCCAGCGCTTGGCAGTGGCGGGCGGCCTGGAAGCAGTGGCTCAGGAATGCCCAGGAAAGCCACATACCGGCGCTGATGCTGTTTGCCAAACGCCTGAGTGGCTACTGGCGCGGCATCCTCAGCCGGGTGCGCTGGCCCATGCATACCGGCCAATTGGAGGGCATCAACAACCGCATCAAAGTGATCAAGCGCATGGCCTACGGCTACCGGGACAGCGACTTCTTTTTCATGAAAATTAAAGCCGCCTTCCCCGGTAATCCGTGAAGAACCTTTTTTTTTGCGCGCTCGAACCGTCCGAATCACCTGTTGAGGGTAGATACGCGTCAGCCAGCACTCCCTACAGTCGCACTCAAGGTGGCGCGTCCCAGCGCAGCCTCTGCCTATTTCGCATGAACTTGGAGTTGATCATGACTAGCACCTCGCGCGCCTGGCTGAAAGAACACAACACGCTGCACGTGATGCACCCGATGCAGGACCCAAAGGCCCTGCAGGACAACCCGCCCCTGATCATCGAGTCCGGGGACGGCGTACACATCACCGACATCGACGGGCGCCGGTTCATCGACTGCCAGGGCGGCCTGTGGTGCGTTAATGCCGGGTATGGTCGCCGCGAAATCATCGACGCGGTCACCCGGCAGATGGAGCAGCTGCCGTACTACTCGCTCTTCCCTGGCAGCACCAACGCGCCGTCGATTGCCCTGTCCACCCGATTGGCGGAGATTGCTGCCGAGGAGGGCATGGTCAAGGCCTCCTTCGGCCTGGGCGGTTCCGATGCGGTGGAAAGCGCCCTGAAGATCGCCCGCCAGTATTGGAAGCTTGAGGGTCAACCGCAGAAGTTCAAGTTCATCTCCCTGTACAACGGCTACCACGGGCTGAACTTCGGGGGCATGTCGGCCTGCGGCGGAGTGGCCTGGAAGAGCAGCTACGAGCCATTGATGCCGGGGTTCTTCCAGGTAGAAGGCCCACACCTGTACCGCAACCCCTTCACCAATGATCCCGAGGAACTCGCGGAAATCTGCGCCCAGCTCATGGAGCGGCAGATCGAAATGCAGGGCCCCGACACCGTGGCGGCCATCATCGCAGAACCGGTCCAGGGTGCCGGCGGAGTAATCGTGCCCCCGGCCTCCTACTGGCCGCGCCTGCGGCAGATCGCCGACAAGTACAACATCCTCCTGATCGCAGACGAGGTGATCACCGGACTTGGCCGCAGCGGCTCGCTGTTCGGCTCCCGGGGCTGGGGCGTGAAGCCGGACATCATGTGCCTGGCCAAGGGCATTTCCAGTGGCTACGTGCCCCTCAGCGCCACCCTGGTCAACGCGCGCGTGGCCAAGGCCTGGGACCGGGATGTGGGCTTCACCTCGGTCTACATGCACGGCTACACCTACTCCGGACACCCGGTCGCCTGCGCCGCCGGCCTGGCGGCGATCGAGATCGTGGTACGGGAGAATCTGGCCGACAACGCTCGCATCGTTGGCGACTACTTCCTCCAGCGCCTGCAGGAACTCAAGGACAAACACCGCGCCATAGGCGACGTCCGTGGCAAGGGGCTGATGCTGGCGATCGAGTTGGTCAAGGATCGCGAATCCAAGGACCCGTTCGGTCCGCAGGACGCCTACCCCATCGCCATCTCCGAGGGCTGCGTGAACCAGGGCGTGATGATCCGCACCATCGTCAACAAACTGATCATCTCCCCCCCGCTGACCTTCACCAAGGACCACGTAGACGAAGTGGTCGACGTGCTCGACCGCACCTTCACCGCCAACCCCTGGTGAGTCACCCCGGGGCCGGCCCACTGGGCCGGCTTCTCAACCTGAGCGAGAGGCCAAGATGAGTTCAATTCTGGAAACGGCCGAGAACCTGAAGCGGGAACTGGAAGCGCTGGACGAGAAAGGGCTCGACCTGCTCTTCCGCAATGGGCGCAGCCACAACGGCTGGCAGCCCCATGAAGTCAGTGGTCGGCTGCTGCGCCGACTCTGGGAGCTGGTGCGCTATGCACCGACTGCGGTGAATGGCATGCCGGCGCGCTTGGTTTTCGTCACCACGCCGGATGGTAAGAAGCGCCTTGAACCCTGCCTGAGTCCGGGCAACGTCGAGAAGGTGATGAGTGCGCCGGTAACTGTGATCATTGGCTACGACATCGCCTTCTGGCAGCACCTGCCAAAGCTGTTCCCCCATGCCGATGTGCGCGAAATGTTCAGCGAGAATTTCGAGGTCGCCGAACTGACCGCCTTCCGCAATAGCAGCCTGCAAGGCGCATGGCTGATGCTGGCGGCTCGCGCCCTGGGTCTGGATTGTGGGCCCATGTCGGGCTTTGACGGGGAGCGCCTGGATCAGGCCTTCTTCGCCGGCACGACTATCCGCAGCAATTTCCTCTGCAACGTCGGGTACGGAGATCCATCCAAGCTGTATCCGCGGCTACCGCGCCTGTCGTTTGAGGAAGCCTGCGCCTTCGCCTGACCGGCCCCAAAAGAAACGCCCCTGAGCAGAGCCTGCGCGGGGGCGTTCTCAATCGTGGGCGCCGATCCTGGCGGCGGCCTCAGCTGGAGGGGTGAAGCCCGTTCAGACTGTCAAAATAGCGGGCGAACAGCTCGTTCTGGGAGGAAATGCCCAGCTTGGAGTAGGCACGCTTGCGATGCGTGGCCACGGTGTTGATGGAAATACCGAGATTCAGGCTGATACCCAGGGTGGTGTAGCCCAGGGCAATGGACGCGCAGATTTCCGCCTCACGCTGGGTCAGGCTGCCGGGCGCCTTGAGCAATGATGCCCGAAGCTCCTCATACATCCGTGCGCGACGCTCCGGGTTCAGGTTCGCCGGCTCCGGCAGGCCCGTATCGCACCTGCTGCGCAGGTGCATTACTTGCGCATGCTTGCCGAGCATTTGCGCCAGTATGTTGCCCAGCTGATGCAGGTGGCCGGTTTCCTCCCCGCTGAAATCCATGCGTTCCTCGGAGCGGTAGAAACTGCAGTAGAGGGTCTCGCCCTCGAGCGGTGCAATCAGGGCCAGCTCCTGACGGACCAACGCTTCGTCGTAAAAGCGGCGGCGATAGCCCTTGTCCAGGATGCTCGCCGGCGTCACGCAGCGAACGATCATCGATTCACTGGAGCAGTTTCCGATCTGATCGATGGCGAGATTCGGGTCCCTGCGATAAGCCCCGTCGGTGTACTCGTTGGCCAACTGGCGAGCGAGCGAACGTGACTGTCCATCCTGGGCTTCGGCGATTAAGCACTGGGGAACACCGTGTCGGTCGAAGCGAAACACCGTGCATTGATCAACCTGCAGCAGGTCATGGCAGAAGCTGTAGAAACTCTGGTCGAAGCCGCTGTTACCAATTCCCCCAACCAGATCCGCAATTCTGTTCATGGCGGCGATCATCGTGGGTACACCTCGCGCGTGGTCGATTCATTGTGTGGCCTGCATGGCAGGAAATCCGCCCGGTCCATGGGTGTTGCGTCGTGTCATTCATATGGTCATAGGCAAGAACCAGACCAACCTCTCCTTCGTCAGCACCGACTGGGTGACGCCGCGGAGCGTTGAAGTTAGAGACCCTTCCTTTCAGGCCAATGATCCGGATTCTAGGCTTATTCAGGCGTTATCAAGAGCTAGCCTGCCGACTGGTCGGAAACCGCCCCGCAAAGATTCGGGGCCTGCGCTAACAGTGGCGCCCCGTAATGATAGGGGAATCGACTCCCTACCGAGGTCACCTATCAAGGTGACGGCGGGCGCAGGGCAAATGCGTAGCTTAGGAACTGTGACGCCTCGACGTCCGAATATTCCAATCAAGAGGATACGCGCATGTCCCTGAACACACCTTGCAAGCTGGGTGGCCTGTTGGCCGGATTCTTACTGATGGGTAGCGCGGGGGCCGATGTCACCGTGGTGTCCTGGGGAGGCGTGTTTCAGGACGCACAGCGCCAGGTATTCTTCGATCCACTGCGCGCTCAGGGATTGAAGCTAAAGGAAGACAGCTGGGACGGTGGCATCGGCATCCTGCGTTCGAAGATCCAGGCCGGTGACAGCAACTGGGACCTCGTCCAGGTAGAGCCCGAGGAACTGGTACTGGGCTGTGAAGAAGGCCTGTTCGAACCCCTGGACTTTTCGCGGATTGGCGACGAATCGCAGTTCATCACCGGGGCGACCAGCGAATGCGGTCTCGGGGCGAACGTCTACAGCATCGTCATTGCCTACGACGGCGACAAACTCGCCGACGGCCCCAAGTCCTGGGCGGATTTCTGGGACTTGAAGAAATTCCCCGGCAAGCGCGCCCTGCGCCAGGGACCGAAGATGAACTTGGAGTTCGCCCTGATGGCGGACGGCGTTCCGCCGGAGAAGGTCTATGAACTCCTGCGCACCCCGGCGGGCGTTGACCGCGCCTTCGCCAAGCTCGACCAGATCAAGTCCAGCGTGGTTTGGTGGTCGGCGGGTAACCAGCCGATGCAGCTCCTGGGCTCCGGCGAGGTCGCCATGACCACCACTTACAACGGTCGAGTGTTCGCCAGCAACGAATCCGATGAGCGCAATTTCCGGGTGGTCTGGAACGGCGGCGTGTTCATGGTGGACAACTGGGTGATGCTCAAGGGCAGCCGCAACCAAGACGACGCCTACCGCTTCCTCTCCTACTTCGCCGATGCGAAGCACCAGGCCCAGTTCCCTGCGAAGATCCGCTACGGCGTACCCAACAAGAACGCCAACGCGCTGATCCCGGCGGCGGTGCAGGCCGAACTTCCCACCTCCCCGTCGGCCCTCGCCCAATCGGTACCGTTCGACGCGGAATTCTGGCTGGAAAACATCGACAGCCTGACCGAGCGCTTCTCCGCCTGGTCAGCCAAGTGACCGGCTCGAACCCGCTGACCTGGAATCCATCATGAGTAGCCTCGCCATTCTCACCAGCCCTGCGCGGAGCAGGGCTTGCCCTCTGGAGCGGGTGCGCCAGGGCAAAGCCTTGCTGCTGATTGCGCCGCTGTTCCTGTTCCTGGCCGTTACCTTCATCATGCCGCTCAGCGGCATGATGAAACTGGCGGTGGACGATCGGGAAACCGCAGCCCTGCTGCCGCGAACCCTCGATGCCCTGCGCGACTGGGACGGCAACACGCTTCCCGCCGAAGCGGCGTTCGCAGCCCTCGGGGCCGATCTGGAACGGGCCAGAACTGAACGAACGGTCGGAACCATAGGTCGCCGGCTGAACTACGACCAGCCGGGCATGCGCAACCTGATCACCAAAAGCGCGCGCAAACCAGTGCCTACGGGAACAAGCTCCGGTGCCAGCTGGAAGGAACATTTCACTACCCTCGACCCGCAATGGGGACAGGTGGCCACCTGGGCCACCCTCGAAAGGGCACGTGGACCGTTGACTGGGCTCTACCTGATGACATCGCTGGACCTCACCCACAACGCAGCGGGAAGCATCGTCCGGGTTCCCGAAGGGCAATCGAACTACACCAGCATTTTTGGCCGGACCCTGGGCATTTCCCTGTCCGTCACCGTCATCTGCCTGCTGCTCGCCTTCCCGGTCGCGCAACTTATGGCAAGTGCTTCACCACGCATCACTGCCTTGGTCATGCTCCTGGTGCTGCTGCCGTTCTGGACATCGGTGCTGGTCCGCACCACCGCCTGGGTGGTGGTCCTCCAGGGGAATGGCCTGGTCAACCGCCTGCTGATGGAGGTGGGCGTCATCGGTGAACCGTTGCAGATGCTCTACAACCGCACTGGCGTGCTGATTGCTCTGAGCCACGTCCTCCTGCCCTACATGATCCTGCCGCTCTACGGCGCGATGCGCGCGGTACCACCATCGCAGATGCGCGCCGCGGCCAGCCTGGGCGCCGGTCCCGTTCACGCCTACCTGAAGGTGTACCTGCCGCAGCTGCTACCAGGCGTGGCCGCCGGTTCCCTGCTGGTGTTCATCCTCGCCCTCGGCTACTACATCACGCCGGTGCTGATCGGCGGTCCCAATGACCAGTTGATCAGTTACTACATCGCCTTCTACACCAGCGGCACCATCAACTGGGGCTTGGCCGCGGCATTGGGCATGGTGCTGCTGCTGGCCACCCTCGTGCTGTACAGGGTCTATGTCGGCCTCGTCGGCGCCCAGCGAATCGGGCGGTAGGAGAACCCCATGCAGAGCTTCCTTTCCTGGCGCAACTTCAATCGTTGCGCAGCAACCCTGGTCCTGATCTTCCTGGTCGCACCGATCCTCGCGATCGTCCCGCTGTCGTTCAACGGCGGCAGCTTCCTCAGCTATCCGCTGGATGGCTTCTCATTGCAGTGGTACGCGGCGGTATTCGAATCCCCTCGCTGGATTCTCGCCCTGAAGAACAGCTTACTGATCGGGCTCGCCAGCATGACTCTGGCCACTGCCCTGGGCACCATGGCGGCCCTGGGCCTCAATCTCGCAGAGTTCCGCCTGAAGGGATTACTGCTTGCCGTGCTGTTGTCGCCGATGATCGTGCCGACGGTCATCACTGCCGTCGGCGTGTACTTCCTGTTCTCGTCACTCGGGCTGGCCAGCACCTTCACGGGAATGGTCCTGGCACATACGGCGCTGGCCACGCCCTTCGTGGTCATCGCCGTAAATGCCACACTCCAGGGCCTCGACCGTTCGCTGCTGCGCGCCGCCGCCAGCCTGGGCGCGGGACCTATGCTGACTTTCCGCCGCGTGACACTGCCACTGATCCTTCCCGGGGTCGCCTCGGGTGCGGTCTTTGCCTTTGCCACCTCCTTTGACGAAGTGGTGGTGTCACTGCTGCTGGCAGGCCCCGAACAACGCACCTTGCCGCGGGAAATGTTCTCCGGGGTACGGGAGAACCTCAGCCCCTCCATTACCGCCGTGGCCTTCATGCTGACCCTGTTGTCGACGTTGTTCCTGCTGACACTGGGTTGGCTCCAGCGCTATGCGAGTCGAATGGCCGGCAAGAGCTCAGCGGCACACTAATTCTTGAAGTCCTGCCAAATACAAGTCCAAGAGGCTATGCACGCATGTCCGTAATCAAAGATGCCTTCGTCCGCTTCCATGGCGTCAAGAAGACCTACGATGGTGAGCATCTGGTGGTCAAGAATCTGATGCTCGATATCCGCGAAGGGGAGTTCATGACCCTGCTCGGCCCTTCCGGCTCAGGGAAAACAACCTGCCTGATGATGCTGGCGGGCTTCGAAAGTGCCAGCGAAGGGGAAATCTTCCTCGACGGAAAGCCCATAGGCGGAATTCCCACCCACAAGCGCAACATCGGCATGGTGTTCCAGAACTATGCCCTCTTCCCCCACCTCAGCATTTCAGAGAATCTAGCCTTCCCACTGCGCGTACAGCACCTGGGCCAGGCAGAGATCGAGCAACGGGTGAACCGCGCACTGGACATGGTTCACCTGCGCCACTTGGCCGACCGACGCCCATCCCAGCTGTCCGGAGGACAGCAGCAGCGGGTGGCGGTGGCGCGCGCGCTGATCTTTGAGCCCAAACTGGTACTGATGGATGAGCCCCTCGGCGCGCTCGACAAGCAATTGCGCGAGCGGATGCAGTACGAGATCAAGAGCCTGCATGATCGCCTAGGCATCACCATGGTGTACGTGACCCATGACCAGGGAGAAGCCCTGACGATGTCCGATAGGGTTGCGGTCTTCAACGACGGTGTCATCCAACAGCTGGCGACTCCCAGCGAGCTGTATGAGAAGCCGGCCAACGCCTTTGTTGCGCAGTTCATCGGCGAGAACAACCGGCTCAATGGCATCGTCAGGGATGTAGCTGGCGACCGCTGCACCTTGCTAACCGACTGCGGCCAGAGCATCGGCGCTATGGCCAGCCCGGGACTCTCGGCTGGCGATCGGGCCAGCCTCTCGCTACGGCCGGAACGAGTCAGCCTAATGCGGGATGAGGGACTGGAGAACCGCTTCGAGGCCGAAGTATGCGAAGTCATCTACCACGGTGACCACCTTCGCACTCGTGTGGCGTTATGTGGGCGGGATGACTTCATAATCAAATCTCCGAACACCCTTGGACTGGTGCCCACCGCGCCAGGAGAACGAATCCGGATCGCCTGGTCCGCTCAGGACTGCCGTGCGCTAAGAGCCTGAACGTTCCCATCCGCGGGACACTTGCAGACAGTACGGCAAACTCGTTCGAGAGGCGTCGTAACTCAAATCGTGTCGGGCTACTTGGTGCCGGCGCCCCTCGCACCCGCGGACCGTATCACGGTCCGCGGCACCTCCGGACATTACTCAAATAGGGCGATGTCCGGCCCCTCCTATCAGCAGATGTAAGTCGACAGCCACAAGCTGGATACTCAGCCGCCGAAACCAAGGCGGCTACGCTGAATGGCTTGCTCCAAGCGCAGACTTGGTTGCCCTACTTCTTTAGGTAATTCGAATGACTGCTAATGGCCGATCCTGTTAAAAAACCGCCTCCCCGGCACTCCGCGGCCCATTGGGTTAGAAACACGCCCACTACACTTACCCCGCTGGACAGTGGTCGTCTGCTTTTTGGAGGCTCCGTCCCCGTCAAAAAACCTGCCCCAGCGGAAGCTGCGGACCCGTTAGTGGTGGCGCGTTTCGTGACCCCGTTTAGGAATGTGATTTGATCCGAGTCCCCGTCCAGCACTTCCGGTGAATGGAGGGAACTCATGAAAACGTCCAAAGCGCAGCGTCATGGCCTGCCGGTCATTCGTGACCGAGCAGCCGGCATCGATATCGGCTCGCGCTTCCATGTGGTGACGGTGCCTGCCGACATCACAGAAGAGGCGGTGCAAACCTTTAACGCGTTTACTGCCGACTTGGAACGCATGGCCGCTTGGCTGGTTGATCTCGGGATCACTACCGTGGCAATCGAGTCGACTGGGGTGTACTGGATCCCGGTCTACGAGATTCTGGAGTCCCATGGCCTGCAGGTTGTGTTGGCCAATGCCAGGGATGCCCGTGCCGTGCCCGGGCGCAAAACCGACGTCAACGACGCGCAATGGATCCAGCGCTTGCATGCCTGTGGTTTGCTGCGAGCCAGCTTCCATCCCGATCGCGAGATTGCGGCGTTACGCAGCTACCTGCGCCTGCGAGAGCGCCACCTTGATTACGCCGCCGCGCATATTCAGCACATGCAAAAGGCGCTCACCCACATGAATCTGCAATTACATCATGTGGTCACCGACATAACCGGGGCCACGGGTATGCGCATCATTCGAGCCATCGTTGCCGGTGAACGCGATGCCCTGACCTTGGCCCGCATGCGTGACACACGCTGCAAGTCCAGTCTCGAGATCATCCGAAGTGCTCTGATCGGCAACTATCAACCGGAGCATGTCTTTGCCCTAGCGCAGGCGCTGGCCATGTACGACGCCTACCAGAAGCAGCTTGAACTGTGCGACCAGCAAATAGCGCGGAGCCTGCACCAACTCGCTCAGCAGAGGCCATTGCCTGGCGAGCCGTTACCCAAACCACGGCACCCTACGCGACGGCCGAACGCACTCAACTTCGACGTCCGCACCTTGCTCTATCAATTGGTCGGCGTCGACCTCACGCAGATCCATGGTATTGGCCCTTACTTGGCCTTGCGTCTGGTCGCCGAGTGCGGCACCGACTTGAGCCGATGGCGTACCGCGCAGCATTTCACCTCCTGGCTGACGTTGGCGCCGGGTTGCCGAATCAGCGGTGGCAAGGTGCTTTCCGCCCACACACGCAAGACCAAGAATCGGGTCACCGCGCATTTACGCTTGGCTGCGGTGACCATTGGCAAAACCAATACGGCGCTGGGTGCTTTCTACCGACGCTTGTCGGCACGTATCGGCAAGGCCAAGGCCGTGACCGCCACCGCTCGCAAGATCGCCATCCTGTTCTATAACGCGATGCGCTTCGGCATGGCCTATGAGGATCCGGGCGCCGACCACTACGAGCAAAAGTATCGCGAGCGTGTTGTCAAAGGCTTGCACCGTCGGGCGGCTGAATTTGGCTTCACCCTTCAGGCTGTCAAAGGTGTTTCTTAGGAAGGCGCTCGCCATCTTCTGGCAGCCCACGAAGTGAGGTTTCGCGCCATCGAGGCGTTGGCTGGTCGCTACCCCGTAGCACCGATGTGCCGGCTGCTGCGGGTATCGCGCAGCGGTTTCTAAGCCTGGCAACAGCGACCACCTTCGGCGAGAGAGATGGCGAATCGGCGTCTGAGCAAGGAGATCCGCACCATTCACCACGAGGTGAATGGGATCTATGGCCATCGCCGCATCAAGGCTGAGTTGACGGCCATGGGGCAGGCGTGTGGTCGGCACCGGGTCGCTCGACTGATGCGCGAAGCCGGCCTGCGTGTTCGTTCGCGCAAGCGCTGGCGGTTGGTTTCCAGCAGTCGTCGCGCTCTGCCCATTGCGCCGAATCACCTGGATCGCCAGTTCGCCTCGGATCGCGCCAATCGGCACTGGGTCTCGGACATGGCCTACGTGCGGACGGCCCAAGGCTGGTTGTATCTGGCCGTCGTGCTCGATTTATATTCACGCGCCGTCGTCGGTTGGGCGATGCACCACCGGATGCAGCAGGCCCTGGTGCACGCCGCGGTGGAAATGGCTGTGGCACGCCGCCAACCACAGGCAGAGGTGCTGCTGCACTCGGATAGTGGCAGCCAATACTGCGTCTATGACTACCAAGCCTTGCTGCGGCGCCATCGCATCGTGCCCAGCCACTCACGTCCGGGGAACTGCTGGGACAACGCCGCGATGGAGAGCTTCTTCCGCTCGCTGAAGGCCGAACGGGTGTACCTGACGCGTTACGCCAACTATCAGGAGGCGAAAACCGACCTGTTCGACTACATCCGCTTTTACAATCACCGCCGTCGCCACTCGACGTTGGGCTATCTCAGTCCGATGGAGTTTGAGCGGCGAAATGCGAGCAGTAGCTCTTAACTACCTGTCCACCAGTTCTGGGACAGACCACCGTGCGTCCCTGGCTGTTCTCCTCAGTTTCAATTGAAATTTCCGCGCATAAAACGCTAACCCCGTGGCGTGGACGGGGTTCGTGATCGTCAGGTCAGGCGGTTTCCTATCCCGCTTTCGGGGAGCGATTTCAACTGCGACCGCCCCCCTGACGATGCCGTTACTCGCCCGCGCGCTCGAGCAGGTAGCGTGCCCGTCCGATCACCGGCGCGTCCACCATGGCCCCGTCCAGCACGAACACGCCTTCGCCGGAGGCTGCTGCGTCCAGCACGCGGCGCGCCCAGTCCAGTTCGGATTCGCTGGGTCGCAGTTCGCGGTGGATCACTTCCACTTGGCTCGGGTGAATGCATAACAGTCCGGCAAAGCCCATATCCCGCGCAAAGCCTGTCGTACGAGCCAGGCCGTCGCTGTCCTTGATGTCGGGATAGACGCCATCCAGCGGTGGCGCCAAGCCGGCCAGGCGGGAATGCAGCAGCACAGCGTAACGGGCCTGGTTCATGACCTGTTCTGCAGCAGCGCTACCCGGGGCCAGGTTGAGGTCCAGGCCAAGGTCCAGGCTCCCGAAGGACAGGCGCTCGACCCCAGGCGCAGTCGCGAGATCCTGTATTGCCCAAAGGCCCCAGGCGCTTTCGATGATCGGCCAGACCGGTTTGCCGGTAGAAGCTGCGAGTTTCACCTGCTCAGCCGTTTCAGCCTTGGGCAGCATGACGCCTACCACACCCGCATGCCGCTTGCAGAGTTCCAGATCCGCTGCGTGCTGCGGATGGGACGGTGCATTGACCCGCACCAATACCTGCACATCTGGGTGTTCTACCAGGAAGCTCTCGAGATTGCCCCGGGCTTCTACCTTGAGATTCTCCTGCACGGCATCTTCAAGGTCGACGATCACCCGGCTGGCACCGCTGGCCAACGCTTTGGGAATACGTTCCGGGCGCGTAGCTGGCACAAATAGGGCGGATCGGATCGATGTGTTGCTCATGTTGGTACTCCCCTGCCCTATCAATCGAATTCCACGTCGCCCACCTGGGCGAAGCCGTCGTCATTACCTGCCCAGAGTTTGGCTTTGCCATCGCCCACCAGTTCGCCGCCTACTTGGAAAGCTGTCGGGCAGATCAACGGCCGCAGACCCCGAAAGGCGAAGCGGCGCAGGCGTGCCTGCGGGTTCGCGCGACAGAAGGCTCGCAGGTTGAGGGTGGCGATCAACGGACCATGCACCACCAGCCCCGGATAGCCCTCGGCCTCTGTGACATAGGGCCAGTCGTAGTGAATGCGATGGCCATTGAAGGTCACCG
Organism: Pseudomonas sp. BN414; assembly: GCF_029871275.1. Classification (NCBI taxonomy): domain Bacteria; kingdom Pseudomonadati; phylum Pseudomonadota; class Gammaproteobacteria; order Pseudomonadales; family Pseudomonadaceae; genus Pseudomonas; species Pseudomonas sp. BN414. The sequence goes on along the minus strand of NZ_SSOL01000053.1, from coordinate 1,337 downwards.
CAGAGTAACGGAACAGCAGCGTCGGGGTCGGTTCGACGGTTTCCATCCAGGCCCCGCTTTGCAACTTGTCGGAGTTGGACAGCTTGGGTGGCGTGGGTTCGCGATAGACGATGTCCTGGTCGTCGCGCAGTGCCAGGCGGCCTTCCTGGAAATGGTCATGGCGCACGGTGACGAACAGCAGCGATCCCGTACGTCCGTGTTTCTCCTGAACATCGAGGATGGTGGACACGCGGGTTACCTCCCCGCCAACCCGCAGGGGCTCGATAAACTCCAGGCGGCTGCCCGCCCACATGCGGTTGCGGTTGTCCGCTGGAGGCAGGAACCCTCCCCGGGCGGGATGACCGTCAGAGCCCAGGCCGGACTCGAACACCGGGTCCTGGAAGAAGGCCCAGTGCCACAGCGGCGGCAGAGCCTCGCCATGCGCCGGGGTCGGTTCGCCCAGAGTGGCTGCGATGCGGATCACGAGGTTGCGGCTGATCTGGTCGTGGCTCTCTTCAGTACGGCCAATCCAGGCAGCCAGGTCGATTGCGCTCATTTCAGGCTTCTCCTTACAGGGCTTGTTCCAGTTCCGGTATGGCTTCGAACAGGTCAGCCACCAGGCCGTAGTCAGCCACCTGGAAGATCGGGGCTTCTTCGTCCTTGTTGATCGCGACGATGACCTTGGAGTCCTTCATGCCGGCCAGGTGCTGGATGGCACCGGAGATGCCCACGGCGATGTACAGCTGCGGGGCAACGATCTTGCCGGTCTGGCCAACCTGCATGTCGTTCGGCACGAAACCGGCGTCGACAGCGGCACGGGACGCACCCACGGCAGCGCCCAGCTTGTCGGCCAGGGCGTACAGGTGCTTGAAGTTCTCACCGTTCTGCATGCCACGGCCGCCGGAGACGACGATCTTGGCCGCGGTCAGTTCCGGACGGTCGGACTTGGCCAGCTCTTCACCGACGAAGGCGGACTTGCCGGCGTCGGACACGGTGCCCACAGCTTCAACAGCAGCGGAACCGCCTTCGGCGGCAGCAGCGTCGAAACCGGTGGAACGCACGGTGATCACCTTCACGGCAGCCGAGGACTGCACGGTGGCGATGGCGTTGCCGGCGTAGATCGGACGCTTGAAGGTGTCGGCGCTTTCGACGGCGATGATCTCGGAGATCTGGTCGACGTCCAACAGGGCAGCCACGCGCGGCAGGTAGTTCTTGCCGTTGGTGGTGGCGGGCGCCAGCACGTGGCTGTAGCCCTTGCCCAGCTCAGCGATCAGCGGAGCGACGTTTTCCGGCAGCTGGTGCGCGTAGGCAGCGTGGTCGGCGACCAGCACCTTGGACACGCCAGCGACCTTGGCGGC
>NZ_SSOL01000052.1:0-27750 GCF_029871275.1 Pseudomonas sp. BN414 | reverse complement strand
CCAGGAACTGCAGGGCGTTCTCGCCGAGGTAGTAGTTGTAGAGGATGCAGGTGAAGACGAAGAGGCTCAGCGCCACGCTGATGAACACGCGGCCCCATTCACCGACCACCGCGGCCAGGGAGTTCTGGGTCAGCACGATGCCGTCGCCTTCGAAGCCCGGAGTGTAGAAACCGGACAGCAGGATCAGCAGCGCGGTGCAGGTGCAGATCACGAAGGTGTCGAGGAAGACGCTGAACGCCTGCACCACGCCCTGGGCGGCCGGGTGCTTCACCGCAGCGACGGCGGCGACGTTGGGCGCGCTGCCGAGGCCGGCTTCGTTGGCGAACACGCCGCGCTTCACACCCATCACGATGGCGCTGCCGAGCAGGCCGGCGAAGGCCGGCTCCAGGCCGAAGGCGCTCTTCACGATGGTCACCAGCATGTCCGGCACCAGCTCGATCTGGGAGATGATCACGTAGCAGGTGACGGCGATGTAGGCCAGGGTCTTGACCGGCACCAGCAGGTCGGACACCGAGGCGATGCGCTTGATGCCGCCGATGAACACCAGGCCCAGGAGCACGGCCAGGCCGATACCGGTGTACTGCACCGGCAGGTCGAAGGCGTTTTCCAGGGAGTGGGTCACGGTGAAGGCCTGCAGGCCGTTGAAGGCGAAGCCGTAGGTCACCAGCAGCAGCACGGCGAAGGTCAGCGCCATCCAGCGCAGCTTCAGGCCGTGCTGGATGTAGTAGGACGGGCCGCCACGGTACAGGCCATCGCCATCGGCGCGCTTGTAGACCTGGGCCAGGGTGCACTCGAAGAAGCTGCTGGACATGCCGACCAGCGCGGTGACCCACATCCAGAACACGGCGCCAGGGCCGCCGAGCGTAACGGCCAGGCCAACACCGGCGATGTTACCGGCGCCGACGCGACCGGCGAGGCTCAGCATCAGGGCCTGGAAGGAGCTCAGCTGACCGGCCTGGCCACGGATGGAATCCTTGAACACGCTGAACATGTGGCCGAAATGGCGGAACTGGACGAAGCGAGAACTGATGGTGAAGTAGGTACCCAGCCCCACGATGAGGACTATGAGGACCTTGCCTGACATAAAGTCATTGATGGCTTCGAGCATTGGAGTTACCTCGTTATTGTTGTAATGCACATTCAATAGGCGCACGGAAACTCTGCAGTCGTAAGCTCGACCGCGGTGGATATCCGTAGGGTTAGGGGAGGAGCGCGCTGGGGCCTTTCCTCACGTCCTCAGCTCGTTGTGCTGGGATGTTGCAGATAGGCGATCCGCTCCCACATCGCCGTCGGATTGGAATACATGGGGAAGTGGCCGCAATTGGCGATTTCCGCGAGATGCACGCCTTGGCTCTGGATGTAGGCCAGGTAGGAAAGATGAGTGTTCTGCTCGCCATACATGAACATGCGAGGGCAGGGCAGGGCGAGGAACTTCTCCATCAGCTCGCCATGGTCAGAAAGCGCCACCATGGACTCGAATATCCCGCGAACCGCTCCTGCCCGCACCTTGTGGCGAAGGCTGGCGGCGTAGAGCGCGCTGGCATACGCCGGGGCATGGAGGGTGCGCTCGATGAAATCTTCGAAGAAGCGCTCGGCATCGTCATGGGCGTAGTCGTGGATCTGACGGCTGAGGAAGCAGTCTTCCGGGGCGATATTGCCCTCGATATCGACGAAGCTCAGGACGCGCTCGGGGTGCTGATGGGCCAGCATCAATGAGGTGAGGCCTCCCATGGAGTGTCCGACCAGGTGGAAGCGTTGGATGCCGAATTGATCCAGCATCGCCAGCGCTGTTTTCACCAGGAGCGGGATGCCGATACGCGCGAGGTCCGAGCAGGTGGTTTCACCGCAGCCAGGTGCATCGTAGGCAAGGAACGGATGCCCATTGAAGGCTGCGTAACGCACGATATCGGCGTAGTCTTCCTTGGTGGAGCCGAAGCCGTGGAGGAACAGGATAGGTGCCTTGTCCCCCGCTCGGTGCAAGGCTGCGACCTGCAGATCGACGCCGTCGAGGGTCAGTGGCACGAAGGATCGGTCGAACTCTTGTTGTGTTGTCGTCACGTGGGTGGCTCCTGGAACCTTTGCGATGGTGCTCTGGATGCGTTGTTCGTCGAGTCTCCGATCGGGGAATCCTTCTGTAAATTCCTAATCAAGTAAGGATTCCATAGGTTTCAGGTATGGAAAATTCTCCAGCATCATCAGCCTGGAACGCTGCCTCGCAACTGTTCCAGCAGGGCGTCCACCAGTGGATTGGAGCGGGCACTGTTCCAAACGACTGCGGTGGTAACGATGCTCAGCCTGGGCGATACCGGGCGCAGCACCACGTTTTCGGGCGCCAGCTTCTTCATTGAGGCCGGAACCAGGGCGACACCCTGGCCACAGCTGACGAAAGCGATCTGCGACGAGACTGAGCGCACCTCGTGAAGCACCCTGGGGTTGAGGCCATTGGCCTTGCATACACCGATCAGGTAATCGAAGTAGTTCGGGCTGACCTGACGGGATGACATCACCAGGGCTTCATCCGAAAGGCTGGCCAATGTCAGGCGGGAGCGGGCCGCCAGCGGATGCTCCCGTGGGATCGCTACGGCCAGTCGGTCTTCGGTGAGGGGCATGGAGCGAATGTCCTTGCCCAGATTCCCCTCCAGTCGGGCGAAGGCCAGATCGATATCGCCGGCCTCCAGCGCGGGGATGGCCTCGGCACTGTCGATTTCCCGCACGGTGACGGTTATCTGCGGATGCTGGGCCTTGAAACGGTCAATCAGCGGCGGTAGCACGTCGATCATTGCATTGGTGATGGCACCGATGGTCAGCACCCCGGCCTGGCCAGACACCGCTTCAAGTACGGCAAGCTCCAGGCGCTCCAGCTGATCGGCGAACTTGCGTACGGCCGGGAGGATAGCGGCACCGGCAGGCGTGAGCTTTGCGCCTTGGCGAGATCGTTCGAACAATCGCAATTTCAACGAGTGCTCGAGGATCTGGATCTGCTCGGTCAACGGTGGCTGAGACATGCCCAGGCGCTTGGCTGCGCGGCTGAAACTCTGCTCCTCGGCCACCGCGAGGAACAGCCAGAGGTGTCGAACCAGGCGAAAGTTGATCATGGTTTTACCATATGTTAAGGCTATGGGAGCGTTACTTGATAAGGAATATACCTATGGAAATTGACTGCCGATACTCGGGACTCCAAACAACAAGGTTCGCTTTCCATGAACACACCTCTCCTGAGCCGACTGTCCGCCCTGGACACCAATACGGTGTCTGACGCACTGGACTTCCTCGGACTGCCCGGCGCCACGGCCGGCCTTCGCCCGCTGTGGAATTGTCCGAAGATCGTAGGCCGGGCCAGCACAGTGCAGCTCGCCCCCAAGCAGGATTCCGCCCCCACCGTGCACCTCATCACCCCGGTCGTGGCCAGCATCGAATCCGATGACCGCGTGCTGGTCATCGCCGGCGGCGTGGAAGGCATTTCCAGCTGGGGTGACATCCTCGCCAATGCCGCCCGCCAGAAAGGTATTCGTGGCTCGGTGATCGATGGCTTCAGCCGCGACATCAAAGGTAGCGAAGACATCGGCTACCCGGTGTATGGCCGCGGCGTGACCATGATCAGTGCGCGCAATCGACTGGTGCAGGTGGACTCCGGGTGCGCCGTGACCATGGCCGGTGTGGCGGTGAACGAAGATGACTACGTCATCGCCGACGAGTGCGGCACCGTTTTCGTGCCTGCCGAGGTGATCGAGCAGGTGCTTGATCTCGCGGAGCGCATTGACCGTCGGCAGGCGGGCATGGTGGAGGCGGTGAGGGCAGGGCGCTCGGTGGAGAGCGTGATGCACGACAGTCAGTTCGAAGCCATCAAAGCGGAGCAGCACTGATGAATCTCGAAGATAAGGATCTGGTCGCCCTGTTCGAAGGGCTGGATACCCCAGCGGTTTCCGACGCCATGGACAAGCTGGGTCTGCCCGGTCAGTGCCTGGATATCGCACCTCTGGCTGACTACCAGAAAGTGACCGTGGGCCCGGCCTTCACTGTGCAGTACGTTTCTGCCAGCACTCCACCCGGTACCGTCGGCGACTTCATCGACGATGTGGCCCCGGGAGATGTGGTCGTCATCGCTAACGGAGGCCGTACCGACTGCACCGTCTGGGGTGACATCATGACCCAGTACGCGTTGGCGCGCGGCATCGCCGGCACAGTTATCGATGGCGTCTGCCGCGATGTGAACAAGGCGTTGGGCGAGGGCTATCCACTGTTCACCAAGGGGCGCTTCATGCGCACCGGCAAGGATCGCGTCGAAGTGGTGGCGGTGAACCAGCCAGTAAGCATTGGCAGCGCTCGTGCCTGCGCTCGTGACATCGTCGTAGCCGATGCCAATGGCGTGGTGATCGTGCCGCGTGAGCGCGCCCAGGCTGTCGCGGAATGTGCGCGGCAGATTGAACAGGTTGAGGCGCAAATTCGCGAGCAGATCGTCCACGGCAAGACTCTCAAGGAAGCGCGTGCTGCGCTTGGCTATCACGACCTCCAGAGGAAATCCAAATGAGTGCCTACGATATCCAGGTCGTTGCCACGCGAGCCAAGGTACTCGGCAGTTCCACCCTGTACGAAGCATCGGGCCTGCCCACTGCTGTCGACCCGGCGATTCGCCCTATCTGGCGCGGCGCTTTCATCGCGGCACCAGCTTACCCGCTGGAGTGTTCCCCGGGGGACAACCTGGGTCTGCACCTGGCACTGGAGCAAGCACCGAAGGGCAGCGTGTTGGTGGTGAGCACTGGCAACTTCATCGCCGGTTACTGGGGTGAAGTACTCACTGTCGCCGCCCAGGCGGCTGGCGTAGTGGGTCTGATCATCGATGGGGGCGTGCGGGACATCCAGGCCATCGAGAAGCTGGGCTTCCCGGTGTACACCCGCGGCGTATCTGTCAAAGGTACCGTCAAGGCTACGGCGCCCTCGGTTGGCCAGCCGATTCCATTCAATGGCGCCCAGGTGGCCGCTGGTGACCTTGTGGTTGCCGACGATGACGGTATCGTGATCATTCCCAAGGCTGAAGTGGCGCGCACCCTGGCTGACGGCGAAGCCCGTGCCGAGAAGGAGTCGCGGATGATGGCGGCCCTGCGCGAAGGCAGCACAACCGTCGAGCTGATGGGACTGAAACGTCCGGAGGTGGGCCAGTGAGCCGGGACTTTGAGAGCCTTAATCGGCGCGTTGCGGCTGCTCAGCCCTCAGCAACTTATCGAATCATTGATCGTGTCGCCGCACGCCGAGCGGAAGGCGCCGCCATCATTTCCTTGTGCGCCGGAGAGCCCGACTTCGACACGCCCGCGCACATCCGCCAGGCCGCTGTCGCCGCGATAGAGGCGGGTCACACCCGTTACACCCAGGTCGCAGGCCTGCGTGCCCTGCGCGAAGCAGTCGCCGCCAAGTACCGGGACGAGAACGGCCTCGCGGTGGGGTGGGAAGACACCCTGGTCTGCAGCGGAGGCAAGCAGGTCATCTACAATGCGCTGGCCGCCACCCTGAACGAGGGTGACGAAGTGATCATTCCGGCACCTTACTGGGTGAGCTACCCGGAGATGGTGCAGCTCTATGGCGGTCGCTCGCGCATCGTCACCTGCGGAGTCGACAGTGGCTTCAAGCTGACGCCAAAGGCATTGCAGGCAGCGATCAACGAGGATACTCGCTGGCTTATCCTGAACTCGCCATCGAACCCCACCGGCGCGGTATACAGCCGCGAAGAGCTGCGTGCCCTGGCCGACGTCCTGCTGGATCACCCCCAGGTACTGATCCTCTCGGACGATATCTACGAGCACCTGATCTTCGATGGCGCGGCGTTCCACACGCTGGCCCAGGTCGAGCCGCGTCTGGCCGAACGAACCTTGACCATGAACGGCGTATCCAAGGCGTACGCCATGACCGGCTGGCGGATCGGCTTCGCCAGCGGGCCACGCTGGCTGCTGGATGCGATGGAGAAGCTGCAGGGGCAGCAGACCTCTGGTGCCTGTTCCATTTCTCAGCACGCGGCGGTGGCGGCCCTGCGCGGTCCCAAGGACTTTATCCGGGAAAGTCGCGAGGTGTTTCAGCGGCGTCGTGACTTCATGGTGGCCATGCTCAATGAAACGCCTGGTTTGCATTGCGATCGACCGGCCGGCGCCTTCTACGCGTTTGCCGATTGCTCGGCGCTGGTCGGCAAGGTGTCCCAGGGTGGGCGAGGACTGTTCAGCGACGAGGATGTCGCCCATGCACTGCTAGATGAGGCCAACGTGGCAGTGGTGCCAGGCAGCGCGTTCGGGCTGGCGGGCTACATCCGCATTGCCTATGCGCTGGATGATGCTTCGTTGAAACAAGCCTGCGAAGCCATTCGGACCTTCTGCCAGAACGTGCGATAGCTGAATAACCACTAAAGACAGCGTGGCAGTACCGGCCACGTCCGTCGGCAAGGGATAGTGCATGGACTCACGAGGTCTCTGCCTGCCCCTTGTTTTTTCGTCGCCAGTCCCATCCCTTCCTGCGTCGGCCTGGCACTCTCGCAGAGTGCTGGACAGTTATTCCCTCCCGGGCAAGACGCTCAGTTGAACAGTTAATCTGGTGAGTGCTCGCTGCAAGTGCAATAGAAGATGTTGCGCTTTGATCTGGTGCATTTTGTTAGGGGGGAAACAATAAAAATCTATCAAAAACACACAGAAAAAGTCGTTTGCGACAGTTTTTCTCATGGCCAATGATGGTGTCCAGTCTCACCAGCCATAAGGAAAAACAATGACAAACTCCAGGCTCGGCATGCTCTTCGTTGCAGCTGATATAAATTCGGCCGATGAAGATGATTTCAATAAGTGGTACGACCACGAACACGTTGAGGAACGTGTCCGGATGGGCGGTGTACGAAGTGCCGCACGTTATGTTTCCGTCGCAGGCGGTCCAAAGTATCTAGCGCTTTACTGGGCCGATTCGATCGCTGTGTTTGCGGGCGGGGCCTATTCCCAAGCATTCGTAAACCAGACTCCATGGTCCATCAAAACCATGAGCAAGATGCTTGCCCCGCGTCGGCGCGTGGGCACCGTGATCGCCCATCGTGGACAGGGTAGTGGCGGTTGGGTGGCGGTGCTTCCGTTGAATAAGGAAGATGATCTGAATGCACTCGAAGCGGCAGGTCTTAGTGTTGCCGAGAAGCTTTCAGAAGATATTGCATTTGTTCAGTCCTACATAATTATTCCAAATGAAGAATTGAGTCGACCGCTTCCGCTTGAGGATATTTCGACTCGAACCATACAGCCAATTCTTGTTATCGAAAGTAGAACTTCAGATTCAAGTTCGGCCGCCTTGGATATAGCTGCCAATCTGCTGGGCGTGAAGGGAGCCAACGCCGCACGCTATCAACTCAATTGGAAGCTTAATTCCGAGGAACTACGCTAATGAGCAATATTTCGATTCCAGTGGTCGATGCTGACGTGCCTCGCGCCCCTGAACACAACTCCAAAGCGAACATGAAGCGGCTGGCAGCTGCCAGTTCGATCGGCACGACCCTCGAGTGGTACGACTTCACGGTCTACAACCTGATGGCGGCACTGGTATTCAACGTCATTTTCTTCCCGTCCTTCGATCCGCTGTCCGGCACTATCATCGCGTTCTCGACCTATGCCGTTGGATACATCTCCCGGCCGTTGGGGGGAATCCTTTTTGGCAGCCTTGGCGACAAACTGGGGCGTCGCTGGGTACTGGCAGCCACCCTTATCCTGATGGGGGTGGCGACCGGGTTGATGGGCGTGCTGCCTACCTACGAAAACCTGGGCATCTGGAGTCCGATCCTGTTGGTCGCATTGCGCTTCCTCCAGGGCGCCGCCATCGGTGGCGAATGGGCGGGGGCGGTTCTGCTCTCCATGGAGCATGGCAAGCCTCACCAGCGTGGTCGAAACGCGTCGTTCACCCAGGTGGGTCCGGCTTGCGGCACCCTGCTTGGTGCCGGATTCATCGCGATCATTACCTTCGCCATGACGCCTGAGGCCTTTCAGGACTGGGGCTGGCGAATTCCGTTCCTGTCCAGCGTGCTGCTGGTGATCCTGGGTTTCTGGTTGCGCCGTGGTGTCGCCGAGACGCCCGTTTTTAAAGCACTTGAAGAGAAAGACGTGAAGGCCCAGGCGCCGATTCGTCAGGTCTTCGCCCAGCATTGGCGCCGCCTGCTCATCGCCGGAGGCGTGCGCATCGGTTCCGATATCGTCTATGCGCTGCTGAGTGTCTTCAGCCTCACTTACGTGACCACCGTGCTGCAGCTGCCTCGCTCGCTAGCCCTTACCGCGACCATCATCGGCTGCGTCTTCCATGCGATCTGCGTACCGATCTTCGGCATCCTCTCGGACAAGCTGGGTCGACGCCCCGTGTATGGCACTGGTGCCGTTCTCTCGGCGATCTGGGGCTTCGTCTTCTTCGGTCTGATGGACACCTCTTCACCCTTGCTGATCTGCGTTGCCGTGGTGGTAGGCATGATCTTCCAGGCGATGATGTTCGGTCCCCAGGCCGCCTTTGTGACCGAGCAATTCCCCACACGGGTGCGCTATGCCGGATCGTCGCTCGCCTACACCCTGGCCGGCGTAATCGGTGCCGGCCTGGCGCCTCTGATCATCACGGGTCTGTTCAAGGCCTATGAATCCTCCTTCGCCGTCAGTCTCTACGTAGGCGCCGGCCTGCTGGTAACGCTGATTGCCCTGGCTATCGCTCGCGAAACCGCCGGGAAGCCGCTGGAAGAGTGATGCCGCTACCGCGAGCTAGGCGTGTCTCGTGGTCCCACGGGGTTTGAATTCACTGTTTCCTGGATGCTTGCAAATGAACTCATTGAATCAATGCACGACTCTGCTGAGAGCGGTGCCGGTCATCAGTCATGCCGGTCTGGGGGCAATGCTGGTGAATGTGGCGGATGGCGCCTTCGACCTGACGCTGCAGTATCAGGTCTGGGCGATGGCGCGGAAGCTGATGGAGCGGCGTAGCGAGGGAATCGACGAGGTCGTACCTGGCGTCAACAATCTTCTGGTCATGTTCGATCCCCTGACTCTGCACCCTCGGGATGCGGAACGCCTGCTCCTCGACTGCTGGAGCAATGCGGATGGCGCCGGCATCCAGGGCCGGGAGATTGAGATTCCAGTGATCTATGGTGGCGCCGCGGGTGAGGACCTGCCCTGGCTCGCGCAATCGGCCGGGCTGGACATCGCGAACTGGGTCGGAATCCATGCCCAAGCATCCTATAGCGTCGCCTGCGTCGGTTCGATGCCTGGCTTCGCCTATCTCGCAGGGCTATCGGAGGACCTGGCAACGCCACGGCGGGCGACGCCTCGCATGAGTCTGCCCAAGGGCTCGGTGATCATTGGCGGGGAGCAGGCTGGGGTAATGCCGTGCACAGCACCTTCCGGGTGGCACGTGGTAGGGCGCACCGAGGTGGACCTGTTCGATCCATCGCGCGAGCAACCCTGCCTGCTGATGCCGGGTGATCGGGTGCGTTTCGTCTGCCGGGGGATCGAAGCATGATCAGAATTCTTTCCTCTGGCGCGCTCAACCTGGTTCAGGACCTGGGACGCAGGCACTGCCTCAGCCAGGGTGTGAGTCGCAGCGGTGCCATGGACGGTCCGGCGCTGGGCATGGCGAATCGCCTGGTTGGCAATGACGATAACGCAGCGGGTATCGAAGTCAGCATCTTTCCCTTCCGCATAAGCGTGGACGCGGACACGAGCATCGCCTGTACCGGTTGTCAGGCCCCGCTGACGCTTGACGGTTGTCCGGTTCCGGCATGGTCGCGAATCGAAGTCAAGGCGGGTCAGGTGCTGATGCTGGAGCGTCCGCTGTTGGGAGTGCGGGCCTACCTGGCATTTGCCGGTGGCCTGGATGTGGCTCCGGTGATGGGGTCCCGATCGACCGACCTGAAAGGCGGTTTCGGAGGGCACGAGGGGCGTGGCCTGAAACGCGACGATTTGCTTCAGGTGCTGCCGCCGGCAGAAGCGGGGGGGCCGATCGGCATCGCGCCTGCTGAACGTCTCGCGTACTGGACCAGCCTGGCGGCGGGGTGCGTGGAGGTGAGGGTCCTGCCAGCAGCGGAGCACTCACAGTTCAACGAGGCAGCCCACGAGTCCTTCTACGGCACCGATTACAAGATCACCGCACAGGCCAACCGCGTGGGATATCGGCTCGAAGGCCAGCCACTGGAAATGGTGCGCGCCGTCGAACTGCTTTCCCACGGCATCTCGCCGGGAACCGTGCAGGTTCCCCCGGCGGGACAGCCAATCATCCAGATGGCGGAAGCCAATACCTGCGGCGGTTACCCGAAGATCGCCACCGTCGTTGAAGCCGACTTGTGGCGCTTGGCTCAGGCGCCGTCGGGGTGCTCGGTGCGCTTTCGCCAAGTCGAGGTCGACGAGGCCCTCGACCTGCATCGCGACCAACTGGCATCTCGCGCGCACTTGTACGAACGCATGCAGCGGGCCATGGCGCCCGCCGCAGGACAACGCTGATCAGACGATAACAAGAGAATTTCCTAGATGAACGCAAAGACCTTATCGATCGACCTCAACTCCGACATGGGTGAAGGCTTCGGCGCGTGGCGCATGGGCGATGACCAGGCAATTCTGGATATTGTCAGCTCGGCCAACGTCGCCTGTGGCTTCCACGCCGGCGATCCGGAAATCATGGCTCAGACCTTCGCCGAGGCAAAAAAACGCGGTGTAGCCGTGGGGGCTCATCCTGGTTACCCGGACCTCTGGGGGTTTGGCCGCAGGGTCATTCCATACAGCCCGGGCGAGATTGAACGCTTCGTCGCCTATCAGGTCGGTGCGGCAGCTGCGTTGTCCGCCTATGCGGGGAATCCGATTAAATACGTCAAGGCGCATGGTGCGCTGGGCAACCTCACGCAAACCGATGCAGAGGTTGCCAAGGCCATCGTTCGGGCGGTCAAGGCCGTTGATCCCAATCTCATCTGCGTCACCTTCGCCGGCGGTCTGCTGATCCCCATCGCCCATGACCTGGGCATGCGCACCCGGGCGGAGGTGTTCGCCGATCGCGCCTACACGGAGGAAGGCCACCTGGTTCATCGCAAGGAGGCGGGAGCGGTGCTGCATGACGCGGAGTTCGCGGCGGCGCGCATGCTGCGCATGGTACAGGCCGGTGGCATCGAAACCCGCAGTGGGCGAATGCTGCCGGTTCACATCGACACCATCTGCGTCCACAGCGATACGCCCGGCGCCATCGAGATGGCGGCCCAGGTCCGTCGCACGCTCGAGGCGGCGGGTGTCCTCATCAAGCCTTTCAGCTGACGGGGTGGAAGATGAATCAGCAACTACTGGATCAGTTGATCCGACTGCTCGAGTCGTCGTCGCTGTCAGAGATCGAGCACCAGTGCGAGGGCGAGAGAATCCGTCTGGTCAAAGGCTCCAGGGCAGAAGCCCTGCCGTCCGCAGCCGGCCGACCTGCGGCCACCGCCGCAGCGCCCGAGATTTCCAACGCGCAAGCGGCCGCCCATGCCATCAGCTCCAGCCTTGTCGGCCTGTTCTACGCCGCGTCGGCACCCGGCGAAGCGCCGTTTGTGCAGGTGGGCGACGAGGTCCGGGAAGGTCAACCGCTTGGAATCATCGAAGCCATGAAAATGCTCAATCTGATCGAGGCCGACCGTGACGGCAGGATCGTCCGCATCTGCGTTGAGGACGGTATCGCGGTTGAAGCCGGCACCGTGCTATTCGAAATCGCCCCTCTGGGAGAGTCCGATGTTTGATTCTGTGCTGATTGCCAACCGGGGTGAGATCGCTTTGCGCATCCTGCGTGCTTGCCGCAGCCTGGGGCTGCGCACAATCGCCGTGTACTCACAGGCCGACGCCAACCTGCGGCACGTGGCGCTGTCGGACGAGTCCCTGTGCGTCGGTCCAGCGTCCGCAGGGCGCAGTTATCTCAACCAGGAAGAAATCATCAACGCCGCCCGATTGACCGGCGCTGGTGCCATCCACCCGGGTTACGGGTTCCTCTCCGAGCGTGCCAGCTTCGCCCAGGCCGTGGAGGAAGCCGGACTGGTATTCATCGGGCCGGAATCGCGCGCTATCCGCCTGATGGGGGACAAGGTCAGTGCCAAGCGCGCCATGATCGAGGCCGGCGTGCCCTGCGTACCTGGCTCCAGTGGAGAGTTGCCGTACGACATCGAGGCAGTGAGCGAAATCGCCCTGGACATCGGCTATCCGGTGATCGTCAAGGCCGCCGGAGGTGGCGGCGGACGGGGTATGCGCATAGTCCGCCACGAGCGCGAGCTGGCCCAGGCCGTCGCCATGACCCGAGAAGAGGCGGGGAGGGCGTTCGGCAACCCAAGCCTGTACATGGAGAAGTTCCTGGAGAATCCGCGGCATGTCGAGATCCAGGTACTGGCCGACACTCAAGGCAACGCCGTATGGCTGGGAGAGCGCGACTGTTCGATGCAGCGTCGCCACCAGAAAGTGATCGAGGAGTCGCCCGCACCCGGAATCGACCGGGAGGTCATTGTTGAAATCGGTGAGCGCTGTGCAGCGGCGTGTCGCCATATCGGTTACCGGGGTGCAGGGACCTTCGAGTTCCTCTACGAGGATGGTCGCTTCTACTTCATCGAAATGAACACCCGTATCCAGGTGGAGCACCCCGTCACCGAGCTGGTTACCGGTATCGACCTGGTCGCCGAGCAGTTGCGTATCGCCCGAGGGGAGCCCTTGTCGTTTCGGCAGAAGGACGTCCAGGTACGTGGCCACGCCATCGAATGCCGCATCAATGCCGAGCATCCCTGGACGTTCACGCCCGCTCCCGGCAAGGTCAATCAATGGATCGCGCCGGGCGGTCCGGGCGTCCGTGTCGAATCACATTTGTACTCGGGCTATGTCATCCCGCCGCACTACGACTCATTGGTGGCCAAGCTCCTGACCCATGCGCCTTCCCGCGAAGAAGCTATTGCGCGTATGCGCGTCGCGTTGGGGGAGACGGTGCTTGACGGAGTCGACTGCACAATCCCGCTTCATCGAAAGCTGATGGACGACCCGGCATTCAAGCTTGGCGGTTCCAATATCCACCACCTCGAATCGCTGTTTGAACAAGGATTCGGGCCGAACGAGGAGAGCCGCGTATGAACTTCGAGACCATTGAGAACCTCGTTCGCCGGCTCGAGGGCAGCTCTATCGTCGAGTGCGAGTACGAAAACGGTACGAGTTCGGTCCTCCTCCAGTTCGCCCCTACCGCTCAGGCTGTGGCGCCTTGCTCTGACCCGTCGCCCGTCACTCCGGAGCCGGCCGCACTCACCATCGACTCGCCCGCTGTTGGGCGCTTCTTCGCCCGGCATCCGCTGGACGCAAATCCATTGGTGGCTACCGGCGACAGAGTCAAGCAGGGGCAACAGGTTGGGTTTATCGAGGTCGTCGAGGTGCTCAGGCCCGTAAACGCTCCCTGTGATGGTTGGCTGGGGGCGGCGCAATTAGCGGATGGTGCGCTTGCGGGTTACGGCACGGCACTCTTTGCCCTGGTACCCGCCGAGAGCTGATCTCCCTCGTGTCGCCAACCGGCATGCCGGCGAATAAACAAGAAAACAGGTTGCGCAGGGCAAGGGGCCGGTTACAGCTGGGCTCTACCTGCAAGGGAGGCGTGATCAGCGGTCGCTGAGTCGCTGCTGCGCCTCCTGGTTCAACTGCCTCGTCCTACAAAAATACCTATTGGCAGGTTCATGACTATGCGCAGATCCAAATTTGCTGCAGGTGCTTTCCTTTGCGTTTCTTTCACGGGCGTGATGTCCGCAGGCCAATCGGCGCACGCCGATCTGGTGGCCGACAGTCAGGCAACCCTGGAAATGCGAAATTTCTACTTTGACCGGGATTTCCGACAACCCGGTGGCAGCCTGTCCAATGGCCAGAGCCAAGCCCGGGAGTGGGGGCAGGGTTTCATCCTGCGGATGCAGTCAGGCTACACCGAGGGGACGGTGGGCTTTGGCATCGACGCCATCGGCATGCTGGGCGTCAAGCTGGACTCCGCGACAGAGCGCAGTGGCACGGGCTTGTTTCCGTCCGAGTCAGATGGTTCTTCAGTGGACGATTACAGCAAGCTGGGCGTGGCCGCCAAGGCACGGGCTTCACAAACAACTGTGAGTGCAGGTGCCCTGATGTTTCGCAAGCCGGTGCTGCAAGCATCCGATTCGCGACTGCTGCCGCAGATGTTTCGGGGCGCCTTGCTGGAGTCCCGGGAGATCGACGGGCTTTCCTTGCAAGCTGCGAGAGTGACCCGCTACATGGGGCTGGATTCCAGCAACTGGGATCGACTGACCAGCCGATTTGGCGGCAAGAGCGACAAGTTCATCTTGATGGGCGGCGACTACAGCCTGAGCACCACCTCCACGATGGGACTTCATTACGGTGAACTCGATGGGGTTTATCGTCAGGTGGTAGGTACTTTCGTGGGTACGTTGAACCTGGGTGGCGACCAGTCGATCAAGACCGATGTCCGTCTGGCAAAAGGGGATGAGGCAGACGACTTCAGACCGATCGACAACAAGGCAGTCGGTGTCATGTCGACCTACAGGATAGGTGGCCATTCATTCGGTGTGGGCTATCAGAAAATGATCGGCGACGATGCCTATCCCTATGTTCTGAACACGGACCCTTATCTGGTCAACTTCATTCAGATCCTGCAGTTCTCCAATGCCGGTGAGCGCTCCGTGCAGCTACGCTACGACTTCGATTTCGCCAGCATGGGCGTGCCGGGGCTCAGCTTCATGACGCGCTACGTAAAGGGTGACAGGGTTGACCTGCCCAGCGGTGATGAAGGGCGCGAATGGGAGCGCAATACCGATATCGCCTATGTTATCCAGAGCGGCTATTTCAGAAGCCTGGCTTTCAAATGGCGTAACGCGACGGTGCGCTCCAGCTTCGGCAATGACATCGACGAGAACCGGATCATCGTCAGCTATCCGCTGAACCTGTTCTGAGTAGTTGATCGCATGGCGCCGGTACTTCCACAGGTGTAGTCCTGTCCAGGTGGAAGGCCGCGCCTTAGAATCGAAACCTGATCAAAAGATGCGTCTCTGCGCTGGAGGCAAGATGAACACCCGGTTTGTAGAGGCGTTTCTGCAAGTCGCCAGGCTCAAGAGTTTCAGAGCGGCGGCAGATCATCTACATCTGACCCAGGCTGCGATTTCCAACAGGATCGCCTCGTTGGAACTCGACATGGGGGCACGTCTGTTCGATCGCGAATCACGGGAGTTGAAATTGACGCCGGTGGGCATCCGCTTGCTTGACTACAGCGAGCGGATGCTGGAACTGGAGCAGGAGATCCTGCTACTCGGGCGACAAGGTAATGAACTGCTTGGGCTCGTCCGCATTGGTGCTGTCGACAGTGTGGTTCACACATGGCTCATCGGCTTCCTGCAGAGCCTGCAAAAAACCTATCCAGGCATCGAAGTTCAATTAACCTCCGAGACCAGCGCCGGCGTGTACAAGGCGCTTCGCGAGGGGACAATCGATATCGCCCTGCAGACTCACTCGATCGAAGGCGAGGGCATCACCAGCATTCCTTGCCTTTCCATCGCCACCGGCTGGATCGCGACCAACAGCTGCCGCATCAGCGAGCAGGAGCCTCTGCTCGATCTGCTCCGATTGCCCGTGGTCACCATGAGCCATGGCTCGCAGCCACACCACGCATTGCGAGAGCTGTACCGGCGAGTCGGATTACCAGTCGGCAAGATCCATCATGTCAGTTCGATCTCTGCCCTTGTCCAACTGGTACAGGCAGGATTCGGCAATGCTCTGCTGCCGCTGGCTCCGGCTCGCTCCGCTATCGAAAGCGGCTTGGTGAAGACCGTCGATTGCAAGGTGGCGCTTCCCAATCAGCCGTTGGTTGTGAGTTACAGCGAAACGCATTCATCGGAGGCTATTCGCGTCGTAGCGGAGCTTGCATGTAGAGAGTGCGACACCTTTGTTCGCGCACTTCCGCGGCTTTATTCCGCAATCTAGCAATGGTGAATACGGATTGGCATTGCCGGTTCGGCATAGCTAATAGAACGAGATTCGAATTATTCCCTCAGATTCCTTGCGTTAGCCTGAGGCTCCATTCCTTGTGCCTGAATGGGGCGTTTCGGGCGCAGCGCGAAGTATGGTTAAAGCCCTCCCCGGTTCAATGAATAGTCCTCAGTCGCGACCTGCAACCACTCACATCGCTTTCCTCGGAGTCGCCCAGATACTGGTTTGGGGCGGCTCTTTTTTCCTCATGGCCGTGCTTGCCGATCCCGTGGTGGCGGACACGGGCTGGCCGCGGGAATGGGTGTACGGGGCACTTTCCGTAGGCATCCTAGTGTCCGGGGTGCTGGCACCCGGCGCCAGTCGCCTGATTTCCCGCTTTGGCGGTCGGACGATGCTGGCGTGCAGCGGCTGGATCATCGGCGCGGGACTGGTGCTGGTTGCGCTGTCACCGAGTCTGCCCGTCTTCATCCTGGCCTGGTCGGTCATTGGCCTGGGCATGACGGCCGGTCTGTACGAGGCCCTGTTCGCCAGCCTTGGGCACCTCTACGGCAGCCAGGCGCGGAACGCGATCATCGGCGTGACGCTTGTCGCCGGTCTCAGCACCACCATCACCTGGCCGCTTGTGGCGGCGCTGATTGAGCACCTGGGCTGGCGCCTGACTTGCCTGGTGTATGCGGGCGTATTGGCCGTCAGTATCTGGCCGCTGTCCATGGCTGGGCTGCCCGGTAGCCAGCAATTGCCTGTACCTCCCCAGGAGGAGAGTCGTATCGGTCGGGCGTCACAGCCACGGCTGTTCTACCTGATCATGCTGATTTTCTCCCTGGGGGCGACCATCATGACGGCCATGTCGGTTCACCTGCTGGCTCTGCTCCAGGGCAATGGCTACTCCCTAGCGACGGCCATTGGTTTCAGCGCCATCATCGGGCCTTGCCAGGTGCTGGCACGTATCCTCGACATCCTCAGTCGAAACTCCAATGCCGCGCGCTCCACTCTGGTCTCGGGCTTGCTGACTGCCGTGGGTCTGCTGCTGGTTGCACTGGCGCCGCAGGTGGTATTGCTGGGGATTCTGCTCTATGGCGTGGGCAATGGCCTCCGGGCGCTGGTGCGCGGGACCTTGCCCCTGATGATCTGGAGCGCCGCCGAGTACCCATTGGTGATGGGCAGGATGGCGCGACCCGCACTACTGTGCCAGGCCGCGACGCCGTTTCTGGGTGGGTATCTGATGGAGCTGGTGGGGGCGAGGTATACGCTCTACTGCCTGTGCGGTATCGCGACTCTCAATGCTGGCTTGGTGGTGCTGCTCTGGTTCGAACTGAAGCGTTGGTCAGCTCGATGAAGTTCCCAAGCACGGGCTGGTGAACACCCAGCCAAGCCCGAGTCATTGTGTATAGACGAACTCCGACAAGGACTTAACCTCAGGCTCCATCGCTAGCCATTCCCGGAGCAGTGTGGTGGTGCGTTCCGGCTCCTCCAGTGGCGGTAGGTGCCCGCAGTCCGGAAGAATCTCCAGGCGTGATCCTGCGATCCCGTCGTGAATCGTTCGGGCTTCTCGAACCGGCGTGAGCTGGTCATCGGCGCCCACCATCACCAGCGTCGGGACCTTGATCTCGGACAGCAACGGAATGGAATCCGGACGATCCAGTATCGCCTGCTGCTGACGAATGAATCCGTCCTTGCCCACTGCCACCGCCATCTCCTGCACGATGCGGGAGACATGGCTATTTAACCAACGAGCATGAATCAGTCGCGGTAGAAGCTGTGGACTAACGCCGATGAAACGGCCGCGGTTTGCCAGTTCCAGTAGGCCTCGGCGAGTCGCTGCACGCTCTACGGAGTCCAGGCTGGCCGTGGTGTCCAGTAATGCCAGGCGCAGCACACGCTCCGGCGCCTGGCGAATGATTTCGAAAGCTACGTAGCCACCCATGGACAAGGCTGCCAGCGAGAAACGGGGAGGGGCCTTGTCCAGTACGCGGCGTGCCATGGAGGGGATGCTGTCGTCCTGGGTCAGGTCGGCGACATGCACCTCGCATTGGTCGGACAGCGCTTCAGCCTGCTGTGCCCAGAGGCGTTCGTCGTTTAGAAGGCCCGGCAGCATCACCAAGGAGTTGGAAGTCTGGTCCATGGGAGTCTCGAAGAATTGACGAGGTCAGGGGAGAAAACTCGATCGGTGGTCGGGCTAGTCAAAGCATATGGCCTGCCCAGATCTTGCGAGCCACCAAATCGGCGGTGATCTCGACAAAGGAATCGCCAACGAACTTGGCTGCCGGGCTTACACGCCGGTCGGCCGGGTAAACGAGTACCAACTTGCGCATGGGTTCCGGGTCGATGAGCGGAGCGGCGGTCAGGGTGCCGTTCTGCACCTGGGCGTAGATTGGCGCAAGGGGGAGGAAGGTCAGGCCGAAGCCATTCTTCACCAGGTCGATCATCGCGCCGAAGGAGTCGGCTTCGACATTGCACAGAAGCTTCACGTCGGCCTGTCGCGCACACGCTTCGACAATGCTGCGAAGCCCGTGGCGCTGGCTTGGAACCACTACGTGCCGCTCACCGATATCGGTGAAGCGCACAGGGCTATCCAGACGCAAGCCTGCGTCTGGCGGCCCCACCAGCATGAGGTTCTCCATCAGCACCGGCTGAATGCGTAATGTGTGCAACGGCTGCGGGTCATAGGAGAACGCCATGTCCAGTTCACCACGCTGCAGCCAGTCCAGCAGATAGCCACTGAAGGCCGAGGAGAAACGTACTACCAGGTGCGGGTGATCATCACGGACCTTGCGTACCAGCGGCACGGTTACGATTTCCGCCACCGTCGGGGTGGTGCCGATGGTGACTGAGCCTCGATAAGACGATCGACCACCAGCCGTGGTGACGCGAATGGATTCCAGTTCTTCGAGAATGCGCGATGCGTGAGCTATCACTTCACGGCCGATATCGGTCACCACCATGCCGCGTCCGTGTCGCTCGAACAGGTAGGTGCCAAGTTCCTGTTCCAGGTTGCGGATCTGTCGGCTGAGGGCGGGCTGGGCGATATGCAGGCGGTCGGCGGCCTTGCTGAGGCTGCCCAGTTCGGCAACGTGGATCAGGGTCTTCAGCTGAACGATATCCATCGACTAACCATAGGTAAAAGGCAGTGGAAGTGTTGGCCGCTACGAGCTCGGCCGGTACTGAAGTGTACTGTCATTCATCCCCGGGCAAACCCCGTCTCCTTGTCGCCCGTACCGTCGAAGGTAGCCGCGAATGCGCGTGGGACGGGCCTTTGCAGACGAGCGATAACATTTGGGCATAACTGATAGATGCTCGCCCTGACTTATTCGTCGGGCCAGGCTGGAGTAGCGTTTAACCCTGAACTTCAGCCGCTCGAACGAAGACGGCGCCAAGACAACAATAAAAGTTCCGAGGGCCTGCCCATGATCCGCTCCACCGCGCCTTACACCGAACCCACCGTTCGATTCGTTTCTCTCTTCGCCACTCCCAACCTGCATCCTCCGGCCGCGTAACCGGCTGCCTTGCGTTTGCCGAGCTCCCGCTGATTCGCGCATCCGCCTGCAACCCTGCAATCAAACTCCCCCAGCGCGCCCTCGTGGTCGACGCCCAGTTCCTGTTCGCCTCGAAGAAAGGACAACAACAATGACCTCATCCGCTTCCGAGCAACTGCACGCCTCCAACGATCCCAGCTCAAAGTCGGCACCCAGTCGTGCCCGGTCCATTCTCGGTGCCTGCTCCGGCAACCTGGTTGAGTGGTACGACTTCTTCATCTACGCCTACCTCTCCATCTACTTTGCAGCTTCCTTCTTCCCCAAGGGCGACCAGACTACGCAATTGCTGGCCACAGCCGGCGTATTCGCCGTTGGCTTTTTTATGCGTCCTCTGGGGGGCTGGTTGTTCGGCTGGATCGCCGACACCCGTGGACGCAAGATCTCGATGATCATCTCGGTGTTCATGATGTGCGCCGGCTCCCTGCTCATTGCGTTGATGCCGACCTACGAGACCATTGGTATGGCCGCGCCGGTCATGCTCTTGATCGCACGACTCGTGCAGGGCCTGTCGGTGGGGGCTGAGTACGGCACCGGCGCTACGTACATCAGTGAAATGGCCACTGCCGGACGCCGTGGATTCTTCGGTTCCTTCCAATACTTCACCATCATCGCCGGGCAGATCCTGGCGCTGCTGACCGTGGTGATCCTGCAGCAGACACTGAGCAAGGAAGAGCTGACCGAATGGGGCTGGCGCATTCCGTTCTTCATTGGCGCCCTCAGCGCCATCGTGGTCGTCTACCTGCGCCGGGCCATGCACGAAAGCGTTTCGAAGAAGGACATGCACCAGAAGGAAGCCGGCTCCCTCAAGGGCTTATTCAAGCACAAGCGTGCGGTGGCCCTGGTCATCGCCTTCACCATTGGTGGGTCACTGTACTTCTACACCTTCACCACCTACATGCAGAAGTTCCTGGTGATTTCCGTGGGACTGCCGGCGGAGACGGTGAGTATCGTCATGACCGCCGCACTGGTGTGTTTCATGTGCTGCCAGCCGTTCTTCGGCATGCTGGCCGACCGGCTGGGCGTCAAGACCCACATGCTCCTGTTTTCTGGCCTTGCCATGTGCCTGGTGGTGCCCCTGTTGTTCGCTCTGCGCTCGGTAGGAGGTCCGGTTGCTGCTTTCCTGCTGGTGTTCACCGGCCTCGCAATCGCCTCCTTCTACACGCCGATTTCCGGTCTGGTTAAGGCCGAGATGTTCCCCGCATCCATTCGCGCCCTAGGCGTAGGTTTCCCTTACGCCATCGGCAACGCCCTGTTCGGCGGCACTGCCGAGTACGTGGCGCTGTCGTTCCGCTCACAGGGGATGGAAACCTATTTCTTCTTCTATGTCGCCTGCGTACTGGCAGTGACCTTCATCGCCGCGCTGCTGATGCCCAACCTGACCCGCTACGGATACCTCGATGGCTCCGGTGAGATCGAGCAGCGGACCGGTTTCAAGCGGGCTGCAGGCCTTTCCGGAGCTCACCCGTGAGCTATGCCGAACAGGCATATCTCAATGACGGAAACGGTAGTCGTCCTCGGTCGGCAACCCGCTCAGAATCTGAAAAAAGCACGGGGCATCAAGCCCTTGGAGAAGAAAGGTATGACAACTCAGGAAGCAGCTATCAACGCTGAAATCGACTGGCAGGTCGACGTGTTCAAGGTGCTCAAGGCGCACGACGTGAAGCACGTGGTGTACGTACCGGACGCTGGTCACTCCGCGGCCATCCGCATGTCGATTGCCGACTCGGACATCCATGACGTGGTGCTGACCACCGAGGAAGAGGGCATTGGCTACCTGGCCGGCGCCTGGCTGGGCGGCGAACGCGGTGCGCTGCTGATGCAATCAAGCGGTGTCGGCAACTGCATCAACAACCTGGCCCTGCAGGTGTGTGCGCGCTTCCCACTGCTGATGGTGGTGACCATGCGCGGTGATTGGGCCGAGTTCAATCCCTGGCAGAACCCTATGGGGCAGGCCACCGAGCGCTCGCTGAACCTGATGGGCGTGATGACCTGGCAGGCCGACGATCCCAAGGACGTGGCGCCGCTGCTGCATGGCGCCGCAACCATGGCATTCAACGGTGATTCCGCAACCGCGCTGCTGCTGGGTCAGCGCCTGATTGGAGAAAAGAAATGGGTCAAGTAAGCGCCAACCACATCCTCGATCGCCGCGAAGTCGTGAAGACCCTGCTGGCGGACCGCAGCGACCTGCTTGTGGTAACCGGCCTGGGCTCGGCTTCCTACGACGTGATGGCCGCCGGCGACCACGACAACAACTACTACCTCTGGGCTGCAATGGGCAGTGCTGCGATGGTCGGCCTGGGCATCGCCAAAGCGCAGCCAGACAAGTCCGTGGTCGTCGTGACCGGTGACGGCGAAATGCTCATGGGCTTCGGCTCCCTGGCCACCATTGCCCTGCAGAAACCGGCCAACCTCACCATCGTGGTCCTGGACAACGGTCACTTTGGCGAGACCGGCATGCAAGTTAGCCACGCCGGCCACGGTATTGCTCTGGATCAAGTAGCAAAGACCTGTGGCTTTGGCTGGACCGACGAAATTCGTGACATGGAAGGCGTACACCACCTGCGCGACCAGATCGGCGCCCGCAACGCCGGCGTCAAGCTGGCCACTGTGAAGATCAAGGCGGAGAACCCGCCGCGCGTACTGCCTCCGCGTGATGGCAGCTACATCAAGAACCGCTTCCGTGCGGCCCTTGGCTTCCAGCCCATCTGATCGCTGAGAGATGTCCTCCATGTCGAACCTTGAGCGCTTCCAGAACCTGGTCGATGGCCAGTCTCGTCCCAGCATTACCGGGCGTTGGCTGCAGACCGCCAATCCTTTCACCGGTGCCGATTGGGCCGAGGTGCCGCAGTGCGGTGCTGAAGACGCAGTGCAGGCTATCGAAGCCGCTCACCGCGCGTTCACCAGCGGCCCCTGGCCGAAACTGTCGGCAACGGCGCGCGGCAAGCTGCTGCGCCGACTGGGTGACCTCATCGCCCGCGATGCGGAGAAGCTTGCGGCACTCGAGGTGCGTGACAATGGCAAGCTCTACGCTGAGATGCTGGGCCAGCTGCGCTACTTGCCTGAGTGGTTCTATTACTTCGGTGGCCTGGCGGACAAGATCGAAGGCGGTGTATTGCCGAGCGATAAGCCGCAGATCTTTTCCTACACCAAGCGCGAGCCCTTGGGGGTGGTGGTGGCCATCACCCCGTGGAACTCCCCGCTCATGCTGTTGACCTGGAAGCTGGCACCGGCGCTCGCGGCCGGCAACACCGTGGTGATCAAACCGTCCGAGTTCACCTCTTGCTCAACCCTGGCACTGATGGCGTTGTTCAAGGAGGCGGGATTTCCGGACGGTGTGGTCAACACCGTCACGGGTTTCGGCCACGAAGTGGGGCCGGCACTGGTCAGTCACCCGCTGGTAGCCAAGGTCGCCTTCACAGGAGGGGATGCCACCGGCGCTGCTGTCTACGCGCAGGCAGCGAAGCACATCAAGCACGTCACCCTGGAACTGGGTGGTAAGTCCCCGAACATCGTCTTCGCCGACGCCAACATCGAGCACGCGGTAAAAGGCGCTATTTCCGGCATCTTCGCCGCGTCCGGACAAACCTGCATTGCCGGCTCGCGTCTGCTGGTGCAGCGCAGCGTCTATCAGGAAGTGAGCGAGAAAGTGGTGGCCCTGGCGCGCACCGCCCAGCTCGGGAACCCGATGCTGGAAAGCACCCAGGTCGGCCCCATCACCACCCAGCCGCAGCGCGACAAGGTACTGCAGTACATCGATATTGCCCGCGAAGGTGGGGCGGAATGCCTGCTCGGCGGCAAGCGCCCGGAGGCAGCGGAACTGGCCAGTGGTTGGTTCGTGGAGCCGACCATCTTCGCCGACGTGAGCAACCAGATGCGGATTGCGCGCGAGGAAGTCTTCGGCCCCGTGCTCTCGATCATCCCCTTCGATGACGAAGACGAGGCGATCCAGATCGCCAACGACACTCCCTACGGCTTGGCCGCCGGGGTCTGGACCTCGGACATTCGCCGCGCTTTCCGCGTTACCGATCAAGTGCGTGCCGGCACCGTCTGGGTCAACACCTATCGCGCCGTGAGCTTCATGGCGCCGTTCGGTGGCTACAAGCAGAGCGGCATTGGCCGGGAGAACGGCCAGGTCGCGATTGAGGACTACCTGCAGACCAAGAGCGTCTGGGTAAATCTCGCCGATGACGTCCCCAACCCCTTCGTCCTGCGTTGAGGAGAAAACAACAATGAGCACCCGTAACAGCGAAGAGCTAAATGCGATCCGAGAGGGCGTGCGCGCCCTCTGCGCCGAATTCCCCGCCGAATACTGGCGCAAGATCGATGAAGAGAAGGGCTTCCCGGAGGCCTTCGTTACCGCCATGACCGAAGCCGGCTGGCTCTCGGCGATGATCCCGGACGAGTACGGCGGCTCGGGCCTGGGCCTGGCCGAGGCCTCGGTGATCCTTGAGGAAGTGAACCGCTGTGGCGGCAACTCCGGCACCATCCACGGACAGATGTACAACATGTTCACCCTGCTACGGAACGGCAGCGAGGAGCAGAAACGCTATTACCTGCCGAAGCTCGCCAGCGGTGAGCTGCGCCTGCAGTCCATGGGCGTCACCGAGCCCACCACGGGCACCGACACCACCAAGATCAAGACCACCGCCGTGCGCCAGGGTGACAAGTACGTGATCAATGGCCAGAAGGTCTGGATCTCGCGCATCCAGCATTCCGACCTGATGATCCTGTTGGCGCGCACCACGCCGCTGGCCGAGGTGAAGCGCAAATCCGAAGGCATGTCGATTTTCCTAGTGGACCTGCGCGAGGCCATCGGCAACGGTCTGACCGTGCAGCCCATCGCCAACATGGTCAACCACGAGACCAACGAGCTGTTCTTCGACAATCTGGAGATCCCGGCCAGTAGCCTGATCGGCGAAGAGGGCAGGGGCTTCAAGTACATCCTGGACGGCTTGAATGCCGAGCGCACCCTGATCGCCGCCGAGTGCATCGGTGACGGTCGCTGGTTCACCGAAAAGTCCGCCCAGTACGCCCGCGACCGCGTGGTGTTCGGCCGGCCCATCGGGCAGAACCAGGGCGTTCAGTTCCCCATCGCCGAGGCCCATATCGAGATCGAGGCCGCTGACCTGATGCGCTGGCGTGCCTGCGAGGAATATGACGCCGGACTCAATGCCGGCGCGGCGGCCAACATGGCCAAGTACCTGGCCGCCAAAGCCAGTTGGGAGGCGGCCAACGCTTGCCTGCAGACCCATGGTGGCTTCGGTTTCGCCAACGAGTACGACGTTGAGCGCAAGTTCCGCGAAACCCGTCTGTACCAGGTGGCTCCCATCTCCACCAACCTGATCCTGTCCTACGTGGCCGAGCACCTGCTCGAACTGCCGCGTTCGTTCTGACCTGCACGCCGCGTCCCAGAGGGCGCGGCGCCTGATTTCGGGAGCCTGTACATGAGCCAGCTAGCAGCAATGCGCCCCCTCGACGGCATCACGGTGGTCAGTCTGGAACACGCCATCGCCGCGCCGTTCTGCACCCGCCAACTGGCCGATCTGGGTGCGCGCGTGATCAAGGTCGAACGTCCTGGCGTGGGTGACTTCGCCCGCGGCTACGACGAGCGTGTCAACGGCCTGGCATCGCATTTCGTCTGGACCAACCGTTCCAAAGAGAGTCTGACCCTAGACCTGAAACAGGGTCCAGCTCTGGAAGTTCTGGAACGTCTGCTGGAAAAGGCCGATGTGCTGGTGCAGAACCTTGCCCCTGGTGCTGCTGCGCGCATGGGTTTGTCCTTTGAGGCGCTGCACGAACGCTTTCCGCATCTGGTGGTTTGCGATATCTCCGGTTATGGCGAGGGTGGCCCCTATGAGAAGAAGAAGGCCTACGACTTGCTGATCCAGAGCGAGGGAGGCTTTCTCTCGGTGACCGGTGGACCTGGTGAAGACGAGATGGCCAAGGCCGGCTGCTCGATCGCCGATATCGCTGCCGGCATGTATGCCTACTCCGGAATCCTCTCGGCTCTCCTGCTGCGGCAGAAGACAGGGGAGGGCAGTCGGGTGGACGTGTCCATGCTGGAAAGCCTGGTGGAGTGGATGAACTACCCGATGTACTACGCCTACGAAGGCGCGCCACCGCCGCCCCGGGCGGGTGCAGCCCACGCAACCATTTACCCCTACGGCCCGTTTCCGGTGGGCGATGGCAGCAGTGTGATGCTGGGCCTGCAGAATGAGCGCGAATGGCAGGCCTTCTGCGACAAGGTGCTGCTTCAACCCCCGCTCAGCACGGATGAGCGTTTCTGCGCAAACTTCAAACGGGTGGCGAATCGTGCGGACCTGCGCGCCATCATCATCGATGCCTTCGCAACACTCGATTTCGACACGGTAATCGAGCGCCTGGAAGCGGCACAGATCGCCAACGCCCGGGTCAACGACATGCAGGGTGTGTGGGATCACCCCCAACTCAAGGCACGCGACCGCTGGCGAGAGATTGGCAGTCCGGCCGGGCGGATTCCCAGCTTGCTTCCACCGGCTAGCAACAGCGCATTCGAACCTCGCATGGACCCCGTTCCGGCCTTGGGCCAGCACACCGAGGCGCTTCTGACAGAACTGGATGTCCCCGTCGATCGCATTGAGCAGATGCGCCGTGCCGGCATGGTTTGAACGTGCAGATCGCAACCTGACACAGAACAAGAGATTTCCATGAAAGTACTGGTAGCTGTCAAACGAGTGGTCGACTTCAACGTCAAGGTCCGCGTCAAGGCGGACAACTCCGGCGTCGACCTCGCCAACGTGAAAATGGCCCTTAACCCCTTCTGCGAGATTGCCGTGGAAGAGGCCGTGCGCCTGAAAGAACAAGGCATCGCCACGGAAGTGGTGGTGGTGAGCGTGGGCACCAGTGGTGCCCAGGAGCAGCTGCGCACCGCCCTGGCCCTGGGCGCTGACCGCGCCATCCTGGTCGAGTCCAATGACGAGCTGAACTCCCTGGCCGTGGCCAAGCTGCTGAAGGCTGTGGTCGACAAGGAGCAGCCGCAACTGGTCATCCTCGGCAAGCAAGCCATCGATAGCGACAACAACCAGACCGGCCAGATGCTGGGCGCCCTGACCGGCTACGCCCAGGGCACCTTCGCCTCCAAGGTCGAAGTCGCCGGCGACAAGGTCAACGTCACCCGTGAAATCGACGGCGGTCTGCAGACCGTTGCGCTGAACCTGCCGGCGATCGTCACCACTGACCTGCGCCTGAACGAGCCGCGCTACGCGTCGCTGCCGAACATCATGAAAGCCAAGAAGAAGCCGCTGGACGTGGTGACCCCGGATGCCCTGGGCGTTTCCACTGCCTCCACCGCCAAGACCCTGAAAGTCGAAGCGCCGGCCGCCCGCCAGGCCGGTATCAAGGTCAAGTCCGTGGCCGAGCTGGTCGAGAAACTGAAGAACGAAGCGAAGGTGATCTGAGATGGCCGTCCTTGTAATCGCTGAACACTCCAATGCCGCGCTGGCGGCCGCCACCCTCAACACCGTGACCGCCGCTCAGAAGATCGGTGGCGACATCCACGTTCTGGTCGCTGGCCAGGGCGTCGGTGCTGCTGCCGAAGCTGCCGCCAAGGTCGCTGGCGTGTCCAAGGTGCTGGTCGCCGACCACGCTGCCTACGCGCACCAGCTGCCGGAAAACGTCGCTCCGCTGATCGCTGAGCTGGGCAAGGGCTACAGCCACGTGCTGGCGCCCGCCACCACCAACGGCAAGAACTACCTGCCGCGCGTGGCTGCCCTGTTGGACGTCGACCAGATCTCCGAGATCATCGCCGTCGAAAGCGCCGACACCTTCAAGCGTCCGATCTACGCCGGCAACGCCATCGCCACCGTGCAGTCCTCGGCTGCCGTGAAGGTGATCACCGTGCGTTCCACCGGTTTCGACGCTGCTGCCGCCGAAGGCGGTTCCGCTGCTGTTGAAGCTGTGGGCACCGTGTCCGACGCCGGCAAGTCCGCCTTCGTCGGTGAAGAGCTGGCCAAGTCCGACCGTCCGGAACTGACCGCGGCCAAGATCGTCGTCTCCGGCGGCCGTGGCATGCAGAACGGTGAGAACTTCAAGCACCTGTACGCCCTGGCCGACAAGCTGGGCGCTGCCGTGGGTGCGTCCCGTGCCGCTGTCGACGCCGGTTTCGTGCCGAACGACATGCAGGTTGGCCAGACCGGCAAGATCGTTGCCCCGCAGCTGTACATCGCCGTGGGCATCTCCGGTGCCATCCAGCACCTGGCCGGCATGAAGGACTCCAAGGTCAT
>NZ_SSOL01000051.1:0-25936 GCF_029871275.1 Pseudomonas sp. BN414 | reverse complement strand
GCCGCTACCGACAACGAGAGTCTGGCGGATGCCACTCCGGCGACCGGCACCATCACCGTCAACTCGGTGAACGATGCACCGGAAACCATCGTCGCCAGCGCAACGGGCAACGAAGACACGGTCATCGCCGTGAACCTCAGCGGCTCGGACGTGGACGGCACTGTCGCCAGCTTCAAGCTGACCTCGCTGCCGGCCAATGGCACCTTCTACAGCGATGCCGCCGCCACCAACCCGCTGACATTGGCCAGCGTCATCACGGCGACCAACAACGGCGCAACCATCTACTTCAAGCCCAATGCGGATTGGAGCGGCACCAACACCTTCCAGTACACCGCTACCGACAACCAGAATCTGGTGGATGCCACCCCGGCCAGCGGCACCATCACCGTCAACGCGGTGAACGACGCGCCGGAAACCAGCGTGGCCAGCACCTCCGGCAATGAAGACAGCCTGATCGCCATCAGCCTGAGCGGCTCGGATATCGATGGCACGATCGCCAGCTTCAAGATCACCTCGCTGCCGCAGCACGGCACCTTCTTCAGCGATGCAGCCGGCACCATCGCCATCACGGCTGCCAGCGTCATCGCTGCTGTGAGCAATGGCGCGACCATCTATTTCCGCCCCGACAGCAACTGGAACGGCAACACCAGCTTCCAGTACAGCTCGGTGGATAACGCTGGCCTGCAGGACGCGACACCGGCCCAGGGCACCATCACGGTCAACCCGGTCAACGATGCGCCGACTTCGGCCAACGGCACGGCCAGCGTTAATTCCGGCAACACCTACACCTTCAAGGTGGTGGACTTCAGTTTCAGCGACAGCATCGATGCCGCGACCGGGCAGACCCACACGCTGCAGAACGTGGTAATCAAGGCGCTGCCGGGCAGCGGGACCCTGCTGCTCAACGGCGTGGCCATTGGCGCCAACACCTCTGTGAGCGCCAGTGATATTGCCCTGGGCAAGCTGACCTACCAGCCGGGTGCAAGCGGCAACCAGACGACCTTCCAGTTCGCTGTACAGGACAGCGGTGGCACCGCCAACGGCGGGGTCAATACCTCAGGCAACCATGACTTCACGCTGAACATCGGCCGTGTCGAAGTCCCGACCAACCCGAACAGCGACAACAACATCATCGGTGGCGCTGGCGATGACGTGATTCTCGGCGACATCGGTGGCACCTTGACCACCACCCAGCCAGGCACCAACTACAACGTCGCGCTGATCGTGGACACCTCAGGCTCCATGGCCTACAGCCTGCAGGGGCAAAGTGGTGTCACCTACGCCAACTCGCGGATGAAGCTGGTCAAGGACGCTTTGCTGAACCTCGCGAACCAGCTGAAGAATCACGACGGGGACATCAACATCACCCTGATCGGCTTCGCTGGCTCGGCCTCCACCAAGATCAACATCACCGACCTCAATAACGGCAACATCGAGCAACTGCTGGCGGCAATCGGCCGCAGCCAGAACGAAGGCCTCAGCGCCGATGGCAGCACCAACTACCAGGATGCCTTCGAGGATGCCACCAGTTGGTTCAGTGGTCAGAACAATGGCTACCAGAACCTGACGCTGTTCCTCACCGACGGCGATCCCACTACCACCAACAGTGGCGCCAGCAGCGACTACGCCGTGCTCACTCAATCCATCGCCACCTTCAGTACCCTGAGCGGCCTCAGCACCGTGCGCGCCATTGGTATCGGCCCGGGCGTCAACGAGAACTATCTGAAGTTCTTCGACAACACCAGCGTGACCGGTAACAGCTCGCTGAACCTCGGTACCACGACCACGACCATTGCCAACTTCGACAGCAACGGCGGTATCAACAAGGTCAGCAACTGGGACACTACCGGCAGCGGCTCTGTCTCCCGTGACAACGATCAGTTGCGGATCACCGACTCCAACAACGGTGCCGCCACGACCGCTACCAGCACCGAGTTCAACGTCAGCGCCAACAATGCCGGCAAGCTGTCCTTCAGCTACCAGGGCACGGTGTTCAACACTAACGACACCTTCACCTGGACCCTCTGGAAGAAAGTCACAGCCGCGAATGGCACTACGTCCTGGACAGTGGAGGATTCGGGCAGCCGGACCACGGGCACCAGTGCAACACTCGAATCCAAGGTGCTGACCGACGGCGCCTACAAGATCGAGTTCTCGCTGAACGACGCCAGCAGTGGCGGCAATGACGCTGTGGTACGGATCGATAACATCGCCGTCACCAGCCAGAACGTAGTCACCGGTCCCGCCGGCCAGGTCGATATCGTCCAGCAGGCCAGCGACCTGACCAGCGCCCTCAACGGCGGTTCCAGCAGCACCACGCCGGTGGCCGTGGGCCACGACACCATCAACGGTGGTGCGGGTGATGACATCATCTTCGGTGACACCATCAATACCGATTACCTGCCTTGGGGTGTCAACGGCAACCCGGCCAAGCCGGCCGACCTGCCGGCAGGTTCGGGCATGAAGGCGTTGCAGAGCTTCCTGGAGCTGAAGAACGGCCACGTTGCCACGTCGGATGAGCTGTACAGCTACATCAAGAACAACCACTCCACCTTCAACGTGGATGGCGACACCCGTGGCGGCAACGACCTGATCCAGGGCGGTGACGGCAACGACATCCTCTATGGTCAGGGCGGCAACGACCAACTGATCGGCGGCAACGGCAACGACATCCTGTTCGGCGGTACCGGCACCGATACGCTGACAGGCGGCAAAGGCAGCGACACGCTCTGGGGTGGCAGCGGCAACGACACCTTCGTGTGGAAGGCCGGTGACTCAGGCGTCGTCGGCAGCCCTGATCAGGATGTGGTGAAGGACTTCAAGATGAGCGAGGGCGACAAGCTCAACTTGAGCGATCTGCTGCAAGGGGAAACCAGCGCCACCATCGACAATTTCCTCAAGCTGATCGTCGATAACGGCACCGGCAACGCCACCCTGCTGGTGAGCAAGGACGGCCACCTGAACGATGGCGGTGCCGCTGCCAGCCATGCCGACCTGTCCATCACCCTGGAAGGCGCAGCGGCCCAACTCAGCGGACAGTCCATCAACTCCCTGATCGCGGGTGCTGATCCGACCATCAAGGTCGACCAGAACTGATGCCCCCGGTCCGCAGCCACTCAGGTGGTTGCGGACCGGGGGCGTCTGCCCTCATGCTCGCGGCATTCCTGAAGGGAGACTCGCCATGCTCTATATCCAGCGCGACGAAGAAGGAAGCCTGGTTCGCGTCGAAGCGGCTGCATTCGATGAGATGACCGGCAGCCTGCCGGCCGACGACCAGGAGATCCAGGCCTGGTACGCCAACCTGGCGATGCAAAGCAGCCTGCTGCAACTGAAACAGAGTGACCTGGACATGATCCGGGTACTCGACGACCTGATTACCGCGTTGATGGCCAAAGGCGTGATCCGCATCACCGACCTGCCACCGGCCGCACAATCCAAGCTGCTCAGCCGGAACCAGGCACGCGAAGCCCTTGGCGGCATTTCGCGGTTGATCGTCGAAGAAGATGACGAGATTGGCTCGGGGCTGATCTGAGTCGGCCCTCGCTCCCTTGTGGGAGCGAATTCTTTCGCGAAATCCCGCGATCACCACGCAGCACAGGATTTGTAGGAGCGAGCTTGCTCGCGAAGCTATTGAGCTGGTCCTTTCGCGAGCAAGCTCGCTCCTACAGAAAAGCTACGAACTCAACGCCAGGGCGCCGGTACACCGAACAGCTGGCCCTGCACGCCCTGAATACCCATCGCCCGCAGCACCTCCAGTTCCCCTTCGGTCTCCACGCGCTCGGCAATCAACGGCAGGTCGATGCTGTGCGCCGCGCGCTGCATGGCTTCGATGAACAGGCGCTTGTCGGCTTCCAGGTCGATGGCGCGGATGTAGCTGCCGTCCACCTTCAGGTAGGCCAGGCCCAGGCGGGCCAGGTTGCCGATCATGCTGAAGCGGCCACCGAAGTGTTGCAGGCTGAGGTTGAAGCCCAATTCGCGCAGACGACGAGTGAGTTGCTCCAGCACGGCCTGTTCGGGCAGTTGATCCTCTTCCAGCTCCAGCACCAGACGCGGCCCCAGCTGGGCATGTTTGCGCAGCAGTTCGAAGGCCTTCTCCAGGGCCTGAGGCTCCCGCAGCAAGGCGGCGGAAAGGTTGAGCGCGAGGGTTTCGCCATGGCTGGCCATCTGTTGCAACACCAGCTCCAGCATCAGCAGGTCGAGACGCGCCATCCAGCCGAAACGCTGCAGCCAGGGCAGGAACCGCCCGGCCGGGATGTTCTCGCCGTGCTCGTCGCGCAGGCGCGACAGCACCTTGTAGTGCAGCACGTGCGTACGGTCGCGGCTGTCCACCACCGGCTGGAAATAGAGTTGCAGCTGACGCTGGTTGAGGGCGCGATCCAGCAATTGATGCCAGGCGTGGCGCTCATCGCCGACGCTGGGTGCTTCGCCTTGGGTCAGCGTCGCCCAGGCTTGGTCGGTCTGGCTTTCTGCCTTGGCCAGGGCCTCGTCGGCCAGTCGCAGCAGATCAGGCAGCGCTTCACCCGGACTGAACGGCACCAGCCCCATATGCGCCACGGGCAGTGCATCGGCCGCGCCCGTGGTCACCAGGTTGGCCAGCCCGGCATCCAGCCGCTGCGCCAGTTGCTCGGCCTCTTCCGCCACCAGGCCAGGCAACAGCAAGGCAAAATCGCCGCCACGGCTGCGCGCCACCAGTTGACCGGCGCCCTGCCCCGCCGCCACCTGGGTCAGCAGCTCGGCCACCGCCAGCAGCAACTGGTCGGTACGCTGACCACCCAGGCGCTGGTTGAGCCCCGCCAGGTCATGCACCCGCAACAGGAAGAGATAACCCGCACTGGCTTGATCCTCGGCACCGAGGCGCGCCTGCAACTGCATCTCGAAGTAGCGCCGGTTGGCGAGACCGGTAAGGCCGTCCCGATAGGCTTCGTCGCGCAGACGCTCGCTGCGTTCGGCCTGTTCCTGGAACAGGGCCTTGAGTTTCTCAACCATCTGGTTCATCGCCTGGACCACACGCCGCAACTCGGGCGTACGCGGTAGCTCCGGCAGGCTGAGGAACTCGCGCCGTGAAATGGCATGGGACTGTTCGACCATGTAGTCCAATGGCTTGAGCTGGCGACGCAGGAGGAAGGCACCGAGGCCCGCACTGACCAAGCCGCATACCAGCAGCCAGCCAAGGCTGCCCAACGCGCTTTGCCAGAGCCGGGAAAGGGCGAACAGTGGATGGCTCTGCACCTCCACCCGCGCGGCCTGCTGCCAGCCACGGCTGACGATGGCGTCACCACCTGCCGAGTGCAGGCCGATCAAATCGACGAACCACTGCGGCACCTGGGCGCCCACGGCGTCGGGCACGCCGGTACGCTCCACCAGGACCTTGCCGCTTTCCAGGTCGATCACCCGGATGCTCTCGTAATAACCACTGTCGAAAATGGAGCTGACCATCAGCTCGACCATCGCCGCGTCATCGATGTGCGGTGTCAGCGACAGGCCTAGGGCGGTCGCCGCATCCTGGGCGTGGGAGCGCAGCTGGTTGACGTACTGCTCTCGCGAGCTCTCCAGGCCGACCATGAAGCTGCCGCTGAAGGCGACCACCAGGAACAGGCAGATGGCGATCAACAACTGTTTGAACAGAGACATCTCGACTCCTATCGGGCCGGCTCTACGGGGAAGCCTTCGGCCTTCATCTTCTTGAGCAATTCCTGCCAGCGCGAAAGGCGCTTGGCGTCCCCTACCTGCTTGCCGCTTCCTTTACCCGCAAGCCATAGGCCTTCGGCATTGAAGGCGTACACCGGCAACAGGTCGGCGCGCTGACTGGCGGGACGGATGATGCCCACCAGGTTGTCCAGCACCAGCGGCATGGCATTCGGGGATGCGTAGTAGGTCAGCACCATGTGCGCCTGGTTCAGCCGCAGCGCCTTGACGTAGGTGATGCGCAGCTTCTCGCTGGGTACGCCGAGCTGGCGCAGGCTGAAGTACTTGGCGATGGCGAAGTCTTCGCAGTCGCCGGCCCCCACGCGCAAGGCCTGCACGGGCGTCGCCCAGTAATCGGTCTCGCCCCAGAGTTCGCGGTCATCGCGAAAGCGCAGCTTGGCGTTGAAGAAGCGGTTCACTTCTTCCAGTTGCTTCTGCTCGTCGACGCCGGCAAGACGCCCGAGCATGGCCTGCCAGTCGTCTATACGTTGTTTGCCGGGACCGAGAGGGCCATAGAGGGATTCAGCACGCTGGCTGATCAGGGTGAAATCCCAGTCCGCCTGCAACGCTCCTGCCAGCAACGCCGGCAGCAACGCCGCGACCAGGGCCGGCATCCGCCACCCCCTGCGCGTACGCCAGGCCTGAACGCAACCTCGGAACATCCACTATCCCATCCAGGATGGCCATCGGGGCCCCATGAAACACGGCGCGAATGGTGCGGGCTGGACCTGAAAAAAACAATGGCATTCTGCCGCCATCTGGCAGCGCACTGACACGTAGGTTGGGCCAAGCGCAGCGCGGCCCAACAGGGGAACGCCCAGCTTGACGTGTTGGGCTTCGCTGCGCTCAGCCGCAACCTACCGGGATGAGTCTTTGGATTCAGCGCAGACCGCGCAGATGCAGGAAGCCGAACAGCAGCACCTGCAGCCGCTCCAGCCAGGGGAAAGGACGTGCCTTCAGCTTGCGGTTGAACAGTGCCGCCTCGGCAACGTGGGCCAGCAGCACCACGCCCGTCGCCAGCAGCAACGGCCGGTGCAACGGCTCGCCAAAGGGATAGATGACATTGAGCAGCGCCACCAGCCAGAACATGGCCAGGGCGCCCTTGAGGAAGGATGACAGGTGCATGGTGCCTCCGAATGTGCGGACCAGGCGGGCAGTGTGCCGCCTGGTGCCTTGCGGCTCTCCGCACTTTCGGTTGGAGCGGTCGCTTAACGTACGGTGAGCGCGATGGGCGCCTCCTCGAAGTCGAAGCAGCCGAGGAAGGTCTTGATGTCCAGCAGATTGCCGTCGACCTTCACGTCGCCCAGCATGGTCCCCTTGAGCAGGCTGTTCTGGCCACTGATGACGGTATCGAGGTAGGTCTTGTCGAAGGTCAGCTTGAGCGTGGTGCCCTCGGGAATGCCCTTGTGCAACTCGGCGACGCCACGGCGCACTTCCAGTGCCCACTCTTCCTTGATGTCGGGGAAGACGAAGCCCAGGGTCAGGTTCACGTCGGCGCTCTTTTCCGGATCGATGCGCGTCACCCAGTTCTGCAGGAAGATGCGCGCCGGCAGGTTCTTCAGCATGTCGTCGGAAAGGAAGGCGTTACGCATGCCCCGGGACAGCTGCAGCGAGGCGTCGCCGTCCAGCTTGCCTTCCAGCTCCATGGCGCTCATCAGGTACCAGTTGCGCCAGTTGATGTTCATGCTGGCGTAACCCAGGCGACGGAAGCTGCGCGCCTTGATCTCGCGGGCCAACTGGTCGTCGTGATCGATGCGGATGGCATAGCTGGCCAGCTCGGCGGCCCATTGGTAGTCACCCTTGAGGTAAGCCTCGCCAGCGGCCATCAGGACCTTGTCGCGCCCGCCCATCAGGGCCACCAGGCGCTTGGACTTCTCCACCGGCGGGATCGGGTCGAGGTCTACCGGATCGGCCTGGAACCAGCCGAGGTAGCCCTGGTAGATCTGCCGCACGCTGTGCTTCACGGTGCCGTAGTACTCGCGCAGGTAAGGGGTGTAACCCGCCAGGTAGGTCGGCAGCTTGACCTTTTCCACCAGCTCGTCGGGGGTCAGGCCCTTGTTCATCCAGCGCACGGTCTGATCATGGACGTAGGCGATGGCATCGCGGGTCATGCGCAGCACCTCTTCCACCTTGTCCTTGCCGGACACCGGCTGGCCATGCAGCGGCACCATGAAGTCGGCCTGGTAGGCGCGCAGCTTGTCGAGGCTGTTCACCCACACGACCGGATCGCGGAACTTGGTGCCACGCAGGGTATGGATGTTTGGCAGGGTCGGCCCCTGGGTCACCTCGGCGCTGATCAGCACCTTGTTCTGCGGCAGGAACAGCACTATCTCGTCCGGCGCTTCGCTCGGCACGTGGAGGAATTGCACCGGCAGGCCGGCGATGGTGGTGTCGAGCTTGTCCTTGAAGGTGATGGTGGGCGCGATGAAGGTCGACTTGCCCTCGTGTGCCAGCGGGCCAAGGCCTGCGTTCATGTCCTTCTTGTCGCTGTCCGGCAACGCCGCACCGAAGCTGTAGCCCGAGCGCATGCCGAGGATCGGACCGACCAGCGCGCCTTGGGTCACCACGTTCTCCAGCAGGGTCTCCTGGGCATAGATCTGCACTTCGCCGCTCTTCACCTGCTCTTCGCTGACGAAGCCCTTCACGCCGTTGATGTGATCCGGGTGGAAGTGGGTGTAGACGATGGCCTTGATCGGCTTGTCGCTGATCTTGCGGAACTCCGCGAGCACCTTGCGCGACTGTTCGGCCGACTCGCCGGTGTCGACGATGATGAGCCCTTCGGGGGCCTCGATCATCACGCTGTTGGCAAGGTTCCAGCCCACCGCCGAGTACACGTTGTCGGCGATCTTGTAGACCTTCTCGTTGAAGTGCTTGGTGTGCTCGGCCAGCTCGGCGTTGATGCTGGGCTCGATGGACTCTTCCGGCAGTGCGGCGTCGGCGCCCAGGGGCAGCGCGGCTGCCAGCAGCAGGCCGCTGAAACGGGTGGAGATGCGCATGGTTCGCTCGGGGTTTGTTGTTGTAGGCCGAGACAGGCTGGCAGCGGCCTGCTAATAATTCCAATGCATTCTTCTTCGGCAATTGATGCATAACGCGCATGAACGACCTTCGCCAGCTTCGCCATTTCGTTGCCCTTGCCGAACACGGCCACTTCGCTCGAGCGGCAGAGGCGGTCAATCTCAGCCAGCCCGCCCTCAGTCGCAGCATCCAGGCCCTGGAGGCGAACCTGGGATGCAACCTGTTGGACCGTGGGCCAAGGCAGATCAGCCTGACCGCCCACGGCCGCCTGGTGCTGGAACATGCCCGCAGACTGCTGGATGGCAGCCGCGCCCTGCACAGCGCCGTGGCCCAACTGGAAAACCTCGACAGCGGCGAATTGCACCTGGGCGCTGGCCCCTACCCCGCTGCCC
This sequence comes from Pseudomonas sp. BN414, assembly GCF_029871275.1. Taxonomy (NCBI): domain Bacteria; kingdom Pseudomonadati; phylum Pseudomonadota; class Gammaproteobacteria; order Pseudomonadales; family Pseudomonadaceae; genus Pseudomonas; species Pseudomonas sp. BN414. Next base: position 16,844 of record NZ_SSOL01000051.1, on the reverse strand, counting down.
GCCTCGTACCACGCGCCCTGGGACGCTTCGCCAGTCAGCACCCGGGCGTGCGGGTGCGGCTCAGCCTGGAAAACTGGCGCAGCCTGCGCCAACGCCTCCTGGAGGACGCGATCGAGATGTTCGTTGCGGACATTCGCGAGTTCGAAGGCGATCCGCTGCTGGACATCATTCCGCTGCGCCGCCATCCCGGCACCCTGTTCTGCCGCCCCGGCCATCCGCTGCTGGCGCGAGACCAGGTGCGACTGACCGACCTGTCCGCCTATGCCCTGGCCGGCACGCAACTGCCGGTAGAAGTGGCGCGATCCATCGGCGAGCTGGCCGGCAACGAAAAACCGCTGGGCATCGAGTGCGACAACTTCGTGGTGCTGAAAGCGGTAGTCGCCGAGAGCGACGTGATCAGCATGGCGCCCTGGGATGTGGTCGCCGAAGACGTGATGGCCGGTCGACTGGCCGTGCTGGAGCCGATTGCCAGGACCAGGACCCTATCGGCCTACGGCGTAGTCAGTCATGCCGCGCGCAGCCTGTCTCCGGCCGCGCGGGCGATGAGGGAACTGTTACTGGAAGAGGACAGCCGTTTTCCTTCCGACTAGCGCCGGTTCTCCATCGACCAGTTGCTGCGGTTGTTGTAGCGGGGATTGTTGTGCGGCCGCGCCTCGTAACCCGGCTGCACCCGGTATTGCTGGCGGTGATTGTTCTGCCGATAGTGCTTCTGCGGGTTGCTGGGCGGACGATAGCCCGGCTGCCGGTCGTTGCGGCCCCAGGTCTGCAGACGCGGGGTGTAGTCGTGGCGGCGCTCCTGGAAGTTGTCCTGGGGCTGCTGGTAGTAGCGCCGGTCATAGCGGTACTTGCGATTCTGGTCGTAGTAGCGCTTGTCGTAACGGTGCTTGTCGGACTTGTAGTAGTCCTTGCGCCCGTCATAGTCGCGACGATCGTAATAGCGACGGTCGTAGTAGCGATCGTCGTCGTAACGCTGATCGACCACGTGGTAGGTCCTCCGTGGAGGATCGTTGTAATAGCGGTGCACACGGTAGTCGTCGTCGCCGTAATAGCGGCGGCCGTAGGAGTCGTTGTCGTAGTCATAGACGGCACAGCCGCCCAGGGTCAGGGTCAGTACAGCAAGGAAGAATGATCGGTAGGACATGGGCGGCCTCCTTACGACCGCGGGGGGCGGCGCAGACAGATGTCGGCGACTGGGATTGCTCCCACTGCGTTGGACAACGGCGCCTACAGAACAGCCTTCGCTGCCTGTCGGAAAAATCCTTTACCAGTTGTTGCCACGCACCAAGTTGACGCCCAACGCCCCATGAACGGGCATCCCTCCCCTTTAACAAGCGTTCCATGATCGCCAGAAGCGCCATGCCAGAGGCCTTTCGCCATCTTGGCACGCCCTTCGCTTTGGTAATGCCGTGCAGGAGCTACCCGGTTGACCGGGTTCGCGGCACCACAATTTGCAATGGCTGGCTAGGGTTCCGGTCCGCGAACGCGGATGACTGGTCCGAGAGCTGGCGACCTCCACCGAGGTTACACGGCGGGACAAAAGCCCGGGAGAACGCGCCCCTTGATTGGGAAGTGCCGCGCAGCTCCGCCCGCCCTAAACCGAACTGGAGGTCCTCCATGCGCAAGTCCCGTCTGTTCGCCCTCGCCGTTGCCGGTCTCGCCGCCGCCCTCAGCTTCAACACGTCCGCCGCACAGAAAGATAGCTTCAACGTCTGCTGGACCATCTACGCCGGCTGGATGCCCTGGGAGTACGGTGCCACCAAAGGCATCGTCGACAAGTGGGCGAAGAAGTACGGCATCGAGATCCAGGTCACCCAGCTCAACGACTACGTCGAATCCATCAACCAGTACACCGCTGGCCAGTTCGACGGCTGCACCATGACCAACATGGATGCCCTGACCATCCCCGCCGCCGGTGGCGTGGACAGCACCGCGCTGATCGTCGGCGACTTCTCCAACGGCAACGATGGCGTGGTGCTCAAGGGCGAAGGCAAGACCCTGGCCGACCTCAAGGACAAGCCCATCAACCTGGTGGAGCTGTCCGTCTCCCACTACCTGCTGGCCCGCGCCCTGGAGCGCGCCGACCTCTCCGAGAAAGACGTGCAGGTGGTGAACACCTCCGACGCCGACATCGCCGCCGCTTTCGACACCGCCGAAGTCCAGGCCGTGACCACCTGGAACCCGATGCTCGCCGACATCAAGTCCAAGCCCGACACGACGCTGGTGTTCGACTCCAGCAAGGTGCCCGGCGAGATCATGGACATGATGGTGGTGAACACCGAGACCCTGAAAGACAACCCCGCCCTGGGCAAGGCACTCACCGGCGCCTGGTTCGAGATCGTCGCCCTGATGAAGGCCGGTAACGCCGACAGCGCCGCGGCCCTGGAGCACATGGCCAAGGCCTCCGGCACCGACCTTGCCGGTTACCAGGCGCAACTGGACGCCACCCGCCTGTTCCACACCCCGGCCGATGCGCTGGCCTTCGTCACCAGTCCGAAACTGCCGGCCACCATGGACAAGGTGGCCAGCTTCAGCTTCCACCATGGGCTGCTGGGCGAAGGCGCCAAGGATGCCAACGCCGTGGGCATGAGCTTCGCCAAGGGTGTGGTCACCGGCGACAAGGGCAACGTGAAACTGCGCTTCGACCCGACCTACGTGCAGATGGCCGCCGACGGCAAGCTCTGAACCGATCCGAACCGTAGGTTGGTGCAGAGCGAAGCGAAGCCCAACGCCGCAATGTTGGGCCTCGTACCTCGTACCAACCTACGCCGCCTCTCCGAACCGAGTAACCGCCATGCGCCTGATCAACCGCCAACCGGACCGCGCCGGACGCCTGATCCTGGTCCTGCTGCCGTTCGCCCTGCTGCTGTTCGCCTACTTCACCGGCTCGGCGGCCCGGCTCACGGAGAACCCCAACGACAAGCTGCTGCCCAGTGCGGCGCAGATGAGTGAGGCGGTGGACCGCCTGGCCTTCACCGAAGACAAGCGCAGCGGCGACTACCTCTTCTGGCAGGACTCTGCATCGAGCCTCAAGCGCCTGGCGCTGGGTCTGTCCATTGCGGCGCTGCTTGGCCTGGCACTGGGCATCGCCGCCGGCACCCTGCCGCTGTTCGGTGCGCCGCTGTCGCCATTGCTGACGGTGCTGTCGATGGTTCCGCCGCTGGCGATCCTGCCGATCCTGTTCATCGTCTTCGGCCTGGGTGAGCTATCCAAGGTGATGCTGATCGTCATCGGCGTCGCTCCCGTTATCGCTCGTGACCTGGAACAACGCGCACGGGAAATCCCCCGTGAACTGCTGATCAAGGCGCAGACGCTCGGCGCCAACACCTGGACGCTGATCCTGCGGGTGGTGTTGCCGCAACTGATGCCGCGCCTGCTCATTTCCCTGCGTCTGGTGCTGGGCTCGGCCTGGCTGTTCCTCATCGCCGCCGAAGCCATCGCCTCCACCGATGGCCTGGGCTACCGCATCTTCCTGGTCCGCCGCTACCTGGCCATGGACGTGATCCTGCCCTACGTGGTGTGGATAACCCTGCTCGCCTGGCTGATGGACCTGGGCCTGCGCCAGCTCACCCGGCTGGCCTTCCCCTGGTACGAAGGAGCCAAGGCATGAGCGCCTTCATCGAAGTGAAAAACCTGTGGCAGGAGTACGGCGACCAGACTGTGCTGGAGAACCTCAACCTGACGGTCAACGAGGGCGAGTTCTGCACCCTGGTGGGCGCTTCCGGCTGCGGCAAATCGACCTTCCTGCGCATGCTGCTGGGCCAGGAATCCCCCAGCCGCGGCAGCATCCTGCTGGATGGCCAGTCGCTGATGGCCGAACCCGACGCCAGCCGCGGCGTGGTGTTCCAGCGCTACTCGGTGTTCCCGCATCTCAGCGTGCTGGACAACGTCGCCCTTGGCCTGGAACTGCCCCGCTCGCCCCTGCTCGGCCGGCTGTTCGGCGGTGCCAAGCGCGCCGCCCGTGAAGAGGCCGCCGCCATCCTCGCCAAGGTCGGCCTGGGCCACGCACTGGACAAATACCCGAGCCAGCTTTCCGGCGGCATGCAGCAGCGCCTGGCCATCGCCCAGGCACTGATCATGAAGCCGCGCGTGCTGTTGCTGGATGAGCCCTTCGGTGCCCTCGATCCCGGCATCCGCAAGGACATGCACGAGCTGCTGCTCGGCCTCTGGCACGAAACCCAACTCACCGTCTTCATGGTCACCCACGACCTCTCCGAAGGCTTCAGTCTGGGCACCCGACTGCTGGTTTTCGACAAGGTGCGCCAGGACCCGCACGCGCCCAACGCCTTCGGTGCGCGCATCACCTACGACATTCCCCTGAACAGCGACCGCCGCGCCGCCCGCGCGGCCGTCGAGGCCCTGCCGGAACGGTTGACCACCGCCCTGCAGCCCGCCATCGCCCACTGACAAGGAACCTGCCCATGACCGCTTCCCTGGCCTTGAGCCCGACCCTCTACGAAGAAACCGTCCCCGGTGGCGGCCATACGTCTTTCGTGCTGAAACGCGGCCAGCAACTGCGCATCACCGATATCGAAGGCGGCGCCAACGTCAGCCTGCTGCTGCTCAACGCAGCGGAAAAAAGCGAGCGCCTCAACCTGCCCGACAGCCTCAAGTGCCAGCACACCGCCAAGCTCACCGCCGGCCACTGCCTGTACTCGGACATGGGTCGGGTGCTGGCCGCCATCACCGCCGACACCTGCGGCTGGCACGACAGCTTCGGCGGCGTGCTCTCGGCGTCCGAAGTGAAGGAGAAATACGGCGCTGGGCGCTATCAGGAATTGCGCAACAGCTTCTTCCGCAACGGCGTGGATAACCTGCTGGTGGAGATGGGCAAGTGGGACCTGAACCTCCAGGACCTGCTGATGTGCCTGAACCTGTTCAGCAAAGTCACCGTGGACAGCGACGGTTGCTTCCACTTCGAGCCGGGCAATTCCAAGGCCGGCGACTACATCGAGCTCTACGCGCCCATGGACACGCTGGTGGTGCTGACCGCCTTGCAGCACCCCATGGACCCAAATCCCGATTACGCCCCCAGGCCGGTGCAGCTCACCTGGCAGCAGGTACAGAGCGACGGCATCACCCTGCTCTGCCGCACCTCGCGCCCGGAAAACGGCCGCGGCTTCCACAACACCGAACGCCTGTACATCTGAGGGCCGCCCGCATGAACCTGACCCACAGCGAAAAGCATTCCGAAGCCGCCGTGTACCGCGCGGTGATCGCCGCCGGCGAACCCTTCATGACCGAAGTGAAGGCCGGCCAGACCCTGCGCCTGCTGGACCTGGAAGGCAACCAGGCGGTGGACACCCTGTTCTACAGCGCCCGCAACCCGCGCGAACGCTATGACGTGCAACGCACCCTGCGCCGGCAGAACCGCGTCTACCTCAGCGCCGGCAGCGTGCTCTATTCCAACCTCGGCAACCCGATGCTCACCATCACCGCTGACACCTGCGGCCGCCACGACACCCTCGGCGGCGCCTGCGCCCAGGAAAGCAACACCGTGCGCTACGCCCTGGACAAGCGCTACATGCACAGCTGCCGCGACAACTTCCTGCGCGCCAGCCTGCACGACGGCCGCCTCACCAAGCGCGACATCAGCGCCAACATCAACTTCTTCATGAACGTGCCGGTCACCCCGGACGGCGGTCTGACCTTCGAGGACGGCATCTCCGCCGCCGGTAAATACGTCGAGCTCAAGGCGCACATGGACATCATCGTGCTGATCTCCAATTGCCCGCAGCTGAACAACCCTTGCAACGCCTACAACCCCACCCCTGCCGAGGTGCTGGTATGGGACTGAAACAGCTGCGTGCCTGGCTGTTCCTCCTGTGCCAGAGCCGGTCGGGGCAGTGCCTGCACAAGCACTCCGTAGGATGGGTAGAGCCTGCGAAACCCATCGCTCCGGACTGATGGGTTTCGCTCCGCTCTACCCATCCTACGAATTACCACCGCACCGAGATTCCAGCCACGGACGACCGTGGTGCAGACGAATAAGGCGGGACGGCCCGTCATCCCTTTCGAGGGTTCTGCAATGTTCGAAAAACTCCTGATCGCCAACCGCGGTGCCATCGCCTGCCGCATCCTGCGTACCCTGCGCCAGCTCGACGTTCGCGGTGTGGCGGTGTATTCCGAAGCCGACGCCGCCAGCCTGCATATCCAGCAGGCGGACCAAGCCGTCAGCCTGGGCGACGGACCCGCCGCCAGCACCTACCTGGTGGTGGAGAAGATTCTCTCTGCGGCGCGTGACAGCGGTGCCCAGGCCATCCACCCCGGATACGGCTTCCTCTCCGAGAACGCCGCCTTCGCCGAAGCCTGCGAGGCCGCCGGCATCGCCTTCGTCGGCCCGACGCCGGAACAGCTTCGGGTATTCGGCCTGAAGCACACTGCGCGCGCCCTGGCCAAGGCCAATGGCGTGCCCATGCTGGAAGGCACCGAACTGCTGGAAAACCTGGAAGCCGCACTGGCTGCTGGCGAACAGGTCGGTTACCCGGTGATGCTGAAAAGCACCGCAGGCGGTGGAGGCATTGGCATGCGTGTATGCCGTTCGGCCACGGAGCTGAGCGACGCCTTCGAGGCCGTGAAGCGCCTCGGGCAGAACAACTTCAGCGACTCCGGTGTGTTCATCGAGAAGTACATCCAGCGCGCCCGCCATCTGGAGGTGCAGGTGTTCGGCGATGGCCGTGGCGAGGTGATCGCCCTCGGCGTGCGCGACTGTTCAGTACAGCGACGCAATCAGAAGGTGCTGGAGGAAACCCCGGCGCCGAACCTGCCCGTCGGCATGGCAGATGAACTCTGCGCCGCCGCCATCAAGCTGGCCAAGGCCGTCAGCTACCGCAGTGCGGGCACGGTGGAGTTCGTCTACGACAGCGAGGCCGAGCGTTTCTACTTCCTCGAAGTGAACACCCGCCTGCAGGTGGAGCACGGTGTCACCGAACAGGTCTGGGGCGTGGATCTGGTGCGCTGGATGATCGAACTGGCAGCCGGCACACTGCCGCCCCTGGCCGACCTGGCGGCAGGCCTTGCTCCGAGCGGGCATGCCATCCAGGCACGACTCTATGCCGAAGACCCGGGCCGCGATTTCCAGCCTTGCCCCGGCCTGCTCACCGCAGTTGCCTTCCCCAAGGCCGATGGCGAACACCTGCGCATCGACACCTGGGTGGAAGCGGGCTGCGAGATTCCGCCCTACTTCGATCCGATGATCGCCAAGCTCATCGCCTGGTCGCCGAGCCGCAGCGAAGCCAGCGCGGCGTTGGACCAGGCCCTGGCCGACACCCTGCTCTATGGCGTGGAATCCAACCGCGACTACCTGCGACAGATTCTGGTCGACGTCCCCTTCGCCAGCGGCTCGCCCTGGACTCGCTGCCTGGAAGGACTCAACTACCGTGCAAACACCGTCGAAGTGCTCGGCGCCGGCACCCAGACCACCGTGCAGGACTATCCCGGCCGCCTCGGCTACTGGGCCGTGGGCGTACCGCCGTCCGGCCCCATGGACAGCCGCGCGCTGCGCCTGGGAAATCGGCTGCTGGGCAATGCCGAAGGTGAAGCTGGACTGGAAATCACCATGAGCGGCCCGACCCTGCGCTTCAACACCGATGCCGTGGTGGCGATTACCGGCGCACCGATTCCACTGAGCCTCGACGGCCAGCCGCAACCGATGGACACCGCCTTGTTCGTGCCGGCGGGCGCCATCCTTGCCCTCGGAACGATCGCCGGGGCCGGCGCGCGCAGCTACCTCTGCGTGCGCGGCGGCCTGCAGGTGCCGGATTACCTCGGCAGCAGAAGCACCTTCACCCTCGGCCAGTTCGGTGGCCACGGAGGCCGCGCCCTGCGCGCTGGCGATGTCCTCCACCTCGCCCCGCTTGCCGAGCGCAGTGCGGGCCAGGTGCTGGAGCCTGCCCTGCGCACCGACCTGCCGGCCGTGCGCACCCTGCGGGTGATCTACGGCCCCCATGGCGCGCCGGAATACTTCACCCCGGCCTACATCGACACCTTCTTCGCCACTGACTGGGAAGTGCACTTCAACTCCAGCCGGACCGGCGTGCGCCTCATCGGGCCGAAGCCGGAATGGGTGCGCGAAAGCGGCGGCGAAGCCGGGCTGCATCCCTCCAACATCCACGACAACCCCTACGCCATCGGTGCGGTGGACTTCACCGGCGACATGCCGGTGATCCTCGGCCCGGACGGCCCCAGCCTGGGCGGTTTCGTCTGCCCGGTGACCCTCATCGAAGCGGACCTCTGGCAACTGGGGCAGTTGAAGGCGGGGGACAAGGTGAGGTTCGTGGCGGTGAGCATTGGCGAGGCGCGGGCTTTCTCCCCTCTCCCTCTGGGAGAGGGGTCGGGGGAGAGGGAAACCTCAGCGCGCGCCGAACTACCCTCACCCCAGCCCTCTCCCAGAGGGAGAGGGAGCAGTCTGGAGCTGACCTCGCCCGTGGTGCTCGACCTCGGCGAAGCCGACAAACGCCTGGTGGCCCGTCTTTCCGGCGACACCCACCTGCTGCTGGAAATCGGCGCGCCGGAACTCGATCTGGTACTGCGCTTCCGCGCCCATGCGCTGATGCAGGCGCTGGAGGCCGAAGCCCTGGACGGCGTGATCGACCTGACGCCGGGCATCCGTTCCCTGCAGGTCCACTATCAGCCGGAAACGCTGCCCCTGGAGGTGCTGCTGGAAACCGTCGCCGGACTCTGGGATGGCGTCTGCGCAGCCGGCGACCTGAAAGTGCCGTCGCGCATCGTTCATCTGCCGCTCTCCTGGGATGACCCGGCCTGCCAACTGGCCATCGAGAAGTACATGACCACGGTGCGCAAGGACGCGCCCTGGTGCCCAAGCAACCTTGAGTTCATCCGCCGCATCAACGACCTGCCGAACCTGGACGAAGTGCAACGCACGGTGTTCGACGCCAGCTACCTGGTGATGGGCCTTGGCGACGTCTACCTCGGCGCGCCCGTGGCCACACCGCTGGACCCGCGCCATCGCCTGGTGACCACCAAGTACAACCCGGCGCGCACCTGGACCGCCGAAAACTCGGTGGGCATCGGCGGTGCGTACATGTGCGTCTATGGCATGGAAGGCCCCGGTGGCTACCAGTTCGTGGGCCGCACCCTGCAGATGTGGAACCGCTACCGCGAAGTGGAAGCCTTCGGCGGCAAACCCTGGCTGCTGCGCTTCTTCGACCAGATCCGCTTCTACCCGGTCAGTGCCGAAGAGCTCACGCGCATCCGCCGCGACTTCCCGCTCGGCCGCTACCCACTGCGCATCGAAGAGAGCGAGCTGCGCCTGGCCGACTACCAGGCGTTCCTCGCCCGCGAGGCCGAGGGCATCGCCGCCTTCCGTAGCCAGCAGCAGGCTGCCTTCAATGCGGAACGGGAACGCTGGATCGCCTCCGGACAAGCCCATTTCGACAGTGAGGAAGTCGCCGTCGAACTGGGTGAAGACGCCCCGCTCGGCGTCGGCCAGCACGCGGTGGAAAGCCATATCGCCGGCAACCTCTGGCAGGTGCAGGTGGAGGAAGGCGCCAGCGTGAAGGCCGGGGACATCCTGGTGATCCTCGAATCCATGAAGATGGAAATCCCCCTCACGGCTCCCCGAGATGGCGTCGTGAAGGAAGTACGTGTGCAGCCGGGTTCGCCGGTACGCGCCGGGCAGCGGGTGGTGGTGATGGAGGAGGCCTGAAGGTTCTGCGGAATTGCAGGTCCGTTGTGGGGGCGATTTCAATCGCTATGCAGGCCGCAGGTCTGCCCTGAAACCTTGCAGGGGCGGCTGCGCCGCCCTTAGCGAATGAATTCGCCCCCACAGGTTTCCATGATCGAAATCGGCTGATTGCCCAAGTCGGCCAGCAGCCCTACAGTTCAAGCGGCACCGCACGCAAAAGGACCCGCAATGCCGCCGCACAGCCGCGACCAGGCGCAACACCGCGCCGACGATATCCAGGCTTTCTACCGGGAAGTCGAACGCCTGCACGATGAGCAGTCGCTGCTGCTTTCCCCGGAACAGATCGAGCGTCTCGGCGAACACCATCGCCAGTTGCTGGCGAACTATCGCGACACCTTCGACATCGACCCGGACACCCAGTCCCGGCGTCTGTCCCTCGGCATGCGCATCGCTTCTCTGCTCGGCGCCCTGGCGCTGGCCGCCAGCCTGCTGTTCTTCTTCTACCAGTTCTGGGGCCTTTTCCCGCAAGCCGCCCAGGTTGGCATCCTCGCCGGTTTCTCGGTGGGCAGCCTGCTGCTGACCCTGCTGCTGACCCTGCTACTGCGCCAGCGTGACCAGACCGGTTACTTCACCAAATTGGCGGCGGTCCTGGCGTTCGCCTGCTTCGTGTTGAACGTGGTCATGCTCGGGCAGATCTTCAACATCACACCCAGCGACAAAGCCCTGCTGCCTTGGGCCGCCTATGCCCTGCTACTGGCCTATGCCTGCGAGGTGCGCTTGCTGCTCGGCGCCGGCATCGGCTGCATCATGGCGCTGATCGCCACGCGGCTGACAAGCTGGAGCGGCCTTTACTGGCTGGACTGCACCGAGCGACCGGAACACCTGCTGCCCGCTGGGTTGCTGATCTTCCTCGTGCCGCAACTTTTCTCCCAGTCACGCTACAGCGGTTTCGCCGCGATCTACCGGGTGATGGGCCTGCTCGGGCTGTTCGTGCCTGTACTCGTGCTGGCGAACTGGGCATATGGCAGCTACCTGCCCTGGTCCCGCGATGCGGTGGAAAGCCTGTACCAGCTCGTCGGTTTCGTTGGCGCTGCGCTGGTCATCTGGCTCGGCAATCGTCGTGACTGGCCGGAAGTGATGCACACCGGCGTGCTGTTCTTCGTGCTCTTCCTCTTCATCAAGCTGTTCGACTGGTGGTGGGAGGTCATGCCGAAGTACCTGTTCTTCCTCGTCGTCGGCCTCGTCGCCGTGCTGCTTCTGCTGGTGCTCGGCCGCTTGCGCCGGACTCGCAAGGGAGGGCAGCGAGCATGAAAACCCGCACCGCATTGCTCGGTGGCCTGGCACTGATCGGCCTGACCAACGCCATCGCCCTGGGCGGCGTGTGGCTCAATCGCAACGGCGAGCCGGACAGCCGGCTGCTGCTTTCCGAACGCGAACTGCATCGGGCCTACGCCTGGGCCGAGCGCGAAAACAGTGGCCTGGCGCTGCGCCTGGACTGGCGGCGTCCGAGCGACCCGAACGGGGACAACCGTTACGAGCGCCTGCCGCTGGATGAAGCAGCGCTGTTGAAACTGGGTTTCACGGCTGGCAACCCCGATGCAATGCGTTTCGACAACCGCAACCGCGAGGTGCTGGTGGTGCTCGAACTCGATGGCCCTGCACGCAAGGCGGAACTGGAACGCGCCCGGCAGCAGCAGAAGGCTGCCGAGAGCGAGTTGCGCGCAGCACCCAGCGACAAGCGTCGAGCCGACGCCGAACGCGCAGCACGCGACTATGTTGAAGGAGAAGAGAAGCGCGAAAGCCGTCTGTTCGCGGTGGATGCGGGAATGGATCGCAAGGCGCTGCGTGATCGCTACCCCGATCGCAGCCGCTACGCCATCGTGCCCGGCACCGTGAGTGCGTGGATGCGTGAAGGTCGTCTTACCGGCCAGATCAGCAGCTTGCGCATCGCCGAGATCAACGTGCCCCATGCCTGGCGAGAGCAGTTGGACGAGGTGCTGGCACGCGACCGCAAGGGTGCCGTACCGCCGCGTTTTCGGCTCTGGCTGAGCATCGGCCAGCGCCTGGAACCCTGGATCGATTCGGCTCCCGAGTTTCCCGGCAGCCGTCAAGGCACACCTGAAAACGCCGATAGCCTGGCGTCAAGTACCCGTCCGTGACGCCTTCGCCGACGAACGCTAGCATTGCGCCACTATTTTGAGGTCATGTAGTCCGATGCCGTTTCCCGAAGTCACGAAGCAAAGCCACCGCCTACTGGTCCTCGCCCTGGTACTGCTGCTTGGCTGCGGTTTCCTGGCCACCTCTCTGGTCAGCTACCAGGCATCGCTCAAGTCCATTCGCAGCAGCATCATCAACACCGAGTTGCCGCTCACTTCGGACAACGTCTATTCGGAAATCCAGAAGGACCTGGTCCGGCCCATCCTGATTTCTTCGATGATGAGCCGCGACACCTTCGTGCGTGACTGGGTGATGCAGGGCGAGAAAGACGTCGAGCCCATGACCCGCTACCTGCGCGAGGTGCAGGCGCATTACGGCGCCTTCACCTCCTTCTTCATTTCCGATCGCACCCTCACCTACTACCAGACCAAGGGCGTGCTCAAGAAGGTGAACCCCAAGGAGCCGCGAGACATCTGGTACTTCCGCGTACGGGACATGAAGGAGCCGTACGAGGTCAACGTCGACGTGGACATGGCCAACCAGGACCGGCTGACCATCTTCATCAACTACAAGGTGTTCGACTACGACGGCAAGTTCCTCGGCGCCACCGGCGTCGGCCTGACGGTGGACGCGGTGATCAAGCTGATCGACGAATACCAGCGGCGCTACGACCGCAGCGTCTATTTCGTCGATACCACCGGGCGCATCGTCCTCACCGGAGCCGACGGTGGCCCGCTGGGCGCGCGAGTGGGCCAGTCACTGGCCGACGTGCCGGGGCTGGAGGACCTGCAGGCCCGACTGGGGCGCCCGCAGACCGGCAAGTTCGAGTACCAGGAACGCGGTCGTGACCACTACCTGAACGTGCGCTACATCCCCGAACTGGATTGGTACCTGTTCGTCGACAAGCATGAGGGTGGACTGCTCGCCGGCCTGCGCAACACCCTCTACCTCAACTTGCTGATCTGCCTGTTGGTAACCGCTGTCGTCCTGGTGCTGGTGATCCGCCTGATGCGCCGCTACCAGCGCAGCATCGCCGCCCTGGCCACGACCGACAGCCTGACCGGCCTGCCCAACCGACGCGGTTTCGAACTGCTTGCCGGCCAGGCGCTGCAGGAAGCCCGACGCGAGCGCAAACCCCTTGCGGCACTGCTGCTGGACCTCGACCACTTCAAGATGCTCAACGATACCTACGGCCACCAGGCCGGCGACCAGGTGCTGCAGGGCTTCGCCCAGAACCTGCGCGACGGCCTGCGCCAAGCGGACATCATCTGTCGTTGGGGCGGCGAGGAATTCATCATCCTGCTCAAGGACACCAGCAGCGCAACGGCCCATCAGTTGGCAGAGAAGGTCCGCAACGAAGTGGCCGCCCAGCGCTACCCGTTCAAGGGTGTGAACCTTCACGTGACCACCAGCATCGGTCTCGCCGAGATGCACCCGGAAGACGCCCTCGACAGCCTGATCGGTCGCGCCGACCGGGGCCTGTATCGCGCCAAGCAGTCAGGTCGCAATTGCGTGTGCGTGGAGCCTTCGGGGAATCACGACGCACTCTAGGGCAGTGCCCCCGAACGTACTGAGAGGCGCTGCCTCAGGCGGCGCCCTCGATGTAGCGGCTGACTGGCCTCTCGATCAACGACCAATGCGCGGATGACTCCGCCAACGCCAGCACCCGCGAACGGCTGTCATCACACGCGAACACGTGCCTGGCCATATCGCCCACCAACCAGTTTGCGGTGTTGCAGGCCACCACCCGGCCTTCGGCGTTGACGATCAGCGCTTCCTTGTCCGTGCGCATCAGTCCGGCAAGCAGCACGCGCTCGAACTCGTGCAGGGCGATATCTGCCGCCGCCACGCCCACGAATCGACCGTCGACATGGATAGGCATGGAGAACGCCATGATGTACTGGTCGGCGCCATAGAGGTCGACGAAGGGCCCTTCGACCCAAGGCTGGCCAGTGTCCCGAGGCCGGGAAAACCAGGGCATGCCCTGGTAGTTGTAGAAGCTCTCGCTGCGTCGATTGAGGTTCAGCAGCATGGGCGTGACCTTGCCTGCCGGGGCTCTGCACCACCATTCCAGGTGCATCTCCTGATCAGCCAGTTCGCCCGGCTCCAGCACCACGCCGGTGCCATGAATGCAGCTGCGTTCCTGCTGCAAGCGGGCCTGGATCGTCGGACGCAGGGAGCAGAGGTCCCGAGTTGTCGGTTTGCAGCCCTCGGCCTGCAATTGCTTCCAGATCGCGACTACGTCCTCGGCCAGCAGATTCAACTGTGCGAACAGGTTACCGATCGAAGCATTGATGTGAATTGCACACTCGCTGAGTTGATCCACCGGAACATCTCGGGACATAGCCTGGGCCTCGTCTGGCTCTTGTTATTCACGTTCTGGATGAGTTCATGTCGAACTGGCCGCCGCGCCGGTCACCCCCAACGCATTGCCGGCGAAATTTCCAGCAAGTGCTGTGCCATTCAGATCTCCGCGCTAAGCAGCTGCAAGCGCAGATTGATCAGGCGTTTGATTCCGCGCGTCACATGCGCCTCCGCCAGTGCGCCAGCCAGATTCGCATCAGTAGCGACGATGGCGTCGGTGATCGCACGATGCTCCAGCACCGGGCCATCGGCCGCGAGCGGGCCATCCGGAGACAGCCACAGCAACTCACCCAGTTCGGCCTGCAGGTTCATTTCTGCATGGGTCAGGCGCACCGACTGCGCGGCAACGGCCACTTCGAGGTGGAAGCGAGCATCGGCGCGACGCTGCTCCTGACGCGACGATGCCTGGCGCAGCGCATCGATATAAAACTCCAGGCGAGCATGGTGCTGGGCCGACGAGCGCTGCGCGGCCAGCCGTGCGGCAGCGCCGGAAATCGCCACATGCTCATCGCACAGATCGCGCAGTTCCAGGGCGCTCAAGGCCTTGAGCTGAGCGAACAGCGCCTCGTCCTTGGTACCGGGAGGTGCGCAGACGAAGCTGCCGCCATTACGACCTCTGCGAGTCTCGATAACGCCACGTTCGCGCAAGCTCGCCAAGGCGTCGCGCAGGGTGACGGTCGCGACCCCGAACTGGGTGGCCAGGTCGCTCTCGCTGGGCAGTTGCTCGCCCTCGCTGAATAACCCGAGTTCGACCAGCTCGATCAACCGCCGAGCCACTTCCTCAGTACGCCCTTCCTGGCGCAGGCGCATGAAATTGGCGGGGCGGACGTTCTTCAACTCGTTCATAGGCGGCTAAGCCGGATACCTCCCTGGCTTGGTGCACGTGCCACACCCGTAGCGGGTGCTGTAGCGGGCCATTATGGCCATCGCCGGGCAGGCCGCAATTAAAAATTTATTTTCATATCTTTCAACCAAAACCTGACTTTAGCGCGGTCGAGATCCGAGTAAATACGACCAATAACCGATAAAAACCTCACCAGGATGTGGCTGTATTGGCAGGATTCAAAACATAAGATATGGTTTTAAATGTTTTAGCAATCTACCCGCCAAAACCACCCCGTGCACGCCCTGGCAACCCTGATTGCCGCTTGCCGTGCCGGAATTCTCCAGAGGAGCACACCCGCGATGACCGAACTGACCCGAGCCGACTGGGAAGAACGCGCCAGCAGGCTGAGAATCGAAGGCCGCGCCTTCATCCAAGGTGAATATGTCGAGGCTGCCAGCGGCGAAACCTTCGACTGCATCAGCCCGGTCGATGGACGTCTGCTCTGCAAGGTCGCCAGTAGCGGCGAAGCGGATGCGATGCGTGCCGTTGCGTCCGCCCGTGCAACCTTCGACTCCGGCGCCTGGTCGCGCCTGGCGCCAGTCGAGCGCAAGCAGGCGATGATCCGTTTCGCCGAGCTGATCGACGCCCACGCCGAAGAGCTGGCTCTGCTGGAAACCCTGGACATGGGTAAGCCGATCAGTGACGCGCTTAATGTCGACCTGCCTTGCGCGGTGGACGCCATTCGCTGGAGCGCCGAAGCGATCGACAAGGTCTACGACGAAGTGGCCGCAACGCCTCATGACCAGTTGGGCCTGGTGACCCGTGAGCCGGTGGGTGTTGTCGCCGCCATCGTGCCCTGGAACTTCCCCCTGTTGATGACCTGCTGGAAGCTCGGCCCAGCGCTGGCTACCGGTAACTCGGTGATCCTCAAACCGTCCGAACGCTCCCCGCTGACCGCCATTCGCCTCGCCCAGCTGGCCTGTGATGCCGGCATTCCGGCGGGTGTGCTGAACGTGCTGCCGGGCTTCGGCCACACCGTGGGCAAGGCCCTGGCCCTGCACATGGACGTCGATACGCTGGCCTTTACTGGCTCCACCCGCACCGCCAAGCAACTGCTGATCAATGCTGGCGAATCCAACATGAAGCGCGTCTGGCTGGAAGCCGGCGGCAAGAGCCCGAACATCGTCTTCGCCGACGCCCCTGACCTGCAGGCCGCGGCCGAAGCCGCTGCTGGCGCCATCGCCTTCAACCAGGGTGAAGTCTGCACCGCAGGTTCGCGCCTGCTGGTGGAGCGCTCCATCAAGGACACGTTCGTGCCCATGGTGGTCGAGGCGATCAAGGCCTGGAAACCGGGCAACCCGCTGGACCCGGCGACCAACGTCGGTGCCCTGGTGGATACCACCCAGATGAACAACGTTCTGTCCTACATCCAGGCTGGCCATGACGACGGCGCCAAGCTGGTGGCCGGTGGCAAGCGCGTGCTGGAAGAGACCGGCGGCACCTACGTCGAGCCGACCATCTTCGACGGCGTGAGCAACGCCATGCGCATCGCCAAGGAAGAGATCTTCGGCCCGGTGCTCTCGGTCATCGCCTTCGACAGCGAAGAAGAAGCCGTCGCCATCGCCAACGACACCATCTATGGCCTGGCCGCAGCGGTATGGACCAGCAATCTGTCCCGCGCTCACCTGATCGGCAAGGCCCTGCGCGCCGGCAGCGTGTGGATCAACCAGTACGACGGCGGCGACATGACCGCGCCCTTCGGCGGCTTCAAGCAGTCCGGCAACGGCCGCGACAAGTCGCTGCATGCCTTCGACAAGTACACCGAGCTGAAAGCCACCTGGATCAAGCTCTGAC
>NZ_SSOL01000050.1:0-110281 GCF_029871275.1 Pseudomonas sp. BN414 | reverse complement strand
TACATGGCCGGCTGGGCGACCAAGATCGAAGGCCAGACCATGGACGTGTCCATCCCGATCCCGCCGGGCTCGCGCTTCACCGCCTTCGCTCGTCGTGAGCCGGTGGGCGTGGTCGCTGGCATCGTGCCGTGGAACTTCCCGCTGATGATCACCACCTGGAAGGCCATGCCGGCGCTGGCCACCGGCTGCACCGTGGTCATCAAGCCCGCCAGCGAAACCCCGCTGACCGCCCTGCGCCTGGCCGAACTGGCCTTCGAAGCGGGCATCCCGGCCGGCGTGTTCAACGTCGTCACCGGCGGTGGCAGCACCGTGGGTAACGCCCTGGCGTCGCACCCGCTGATCAGCAAGGTGTCCTTCACCGGCTCCACCGCCGTGGGCAAGAGCGTCGGCGTGGCCTGCATGGAGAACATGACCCGCTTCGCCCTGGAGCTGGGTGGCAAGAACCCGATGATCCTGCTGGCCGATGCCGACGTGGAGAAGGCGGTGCAGGGCGCGCTGCTCGGCGGCCTGCTGAACAACGGTCAGGTCTGCGCCGCGGCCTCGCGCTTCTACGTGCACCAGTCCATCTACGAGCCCTTCGTCGAAGGCCTGGCCGCTGCGGTGAAGGGCCTGTCCATCGGTCCGGGCATGGACCAGGACGCGGCGATCAACCCGCTGGTCTCGCGCAAGCAGCAGCTGAATGTGCTCAAGCACATTGACCTGGCCCGCCAGGAAGGCGCCCGCGTGGTCGCCGGTGGCGAGCGCCTGGAAGGCGACGGCTTCTTCGTTCAGCCCACCGTGCTGGCCGACGTGAACCACGAGATGACCGTGTCGCGCGAGGAAGTCTTCGGCCCGGTGCTGTCGGTGATCCCCTTCACCGACGAGGACGCCATGATCGAACTGGCCAACGACAGCGTGTACGGCCTGGCCGCCAGCCTGTGGACCAACGACCTGTCCAAGGCGATGAACCTGGTCCCGCGCATCGAGGCCGGCACCGTGTGGGTCAACGCCCACGTGCTGCTGGACCCGAACATGCCCTTCGGCGGCGTCAAGCAGTCCGGCATGGGCCGCGAGTTCGGCCGCGCCGTGATCGAGGCATACACCGAGCTGAAGTCGGTCTGCATTGCCCACTGATGCGAAACGCTGGCGGGCCTCGGGCCTGCCAGCTTCATTTCAGGCTGGAAAAAGCAGGGGAAGTTTCGCTTTCAGACGAAGATGAACGATCAGAGCCCGCGCGCTCACTCTTTTGAACGTTGGGATGCGATGGCCAGTTCGATCTCGAACAGCAGTTGATCAACCGTTGCATCCAGCGCCCCCGGACCGGTCAGGTCAGCCGTGTTCACGCCCGTAATTCGCGCCGCTTCACGGGTCTTCTCGTTCCTCAGATAGACGTCGATCAGGTGTTTGCCAGTGAACTCACACTGCACCATGAACCCAGGTAGCGTCTCGGAAATCTGCGTTTGTAGTCGTTGCTGGAGCCTCTGCTTCATCGGTCCTCCAGAAGCCTCCGCTTCCACTTCGCCTTTGAGCCGGTTTCAGTCGCCTTTGGTGAGGATAACGCTCAGAGCGCTCTGCGACGTCTTACCTGCCAAACGGCACTAACGGGTCGCCCCTTCCCCTATCAAATGAACAGTTCCTGCATTGGCGCAGCCACTCAATGCGCGACTGCGAGCTTGCCGGAATGGCCATGGAAGACGCCGATGGCCTTCACCACCCCGAAGACGATGAGTGCAACACCCAGGGCCTCCGGAACCGTGGGCCAGCGGTGATGGAACAGCAGCCCCAGGCACGTGGCGAAGACCATCTCCAGGGACAGCAGTTGGCTGGCGAGCGTTATGGGGAGACGCTGGGACGCCAGGGTCCAGGCCCACGCCCCGCCCATCGAGGCAACGGCAGCAAGCATGAGCGCCGGCAGGTACAGATGGCTGATGGCGCCCACTCCCAATCCCAGCTTGGGGGCGTTGAACAATTCCATGCCTGCTCCGATGGGGATGAACACGAGAGTTTGCAGCCCCCCTCCGACCATCATCATGGCGGTCCAGACCCAGGCGTTCATGCCGGGGCGTTTCATCAGGGCACGTTGATTGGCGAGTCCGAACCAGATCCACAGTGCCACGGCGGCGACGGAAGCCCCTATTCCGATAACCAGCGAGGTATGCGAGAGCCCTTCAGCCTGGGCAACGCTCTGGCCATTGACCAGGAGCAGTCCGAGCGCAGCCAGTCCAAAGGGCACCTGAAGCAATCGCCAGGAGATTCCACCCTGGACATTCCCGCTGATGGCCAAAGCGACGGGCACCAGCCCCAGAAAGGCAGGCGCGATGACCGGGCCCGCATAGGTAGCCGCCAAGACAACCGCCATGAAGTACCCAACATACCCGATGAATCCCAGCCCGGCGGCAGTCAGCCAGTCTTTCCAGTCAAGCCTTCGGCAAGATTCGATATTGGCCAGCAGAATCACCGCACCAATCAATCCGGAGATGATGTATCGGCAGGCCGCAAGATCGAAGATCGAATATTCGCCGATGAAAAGTGGCGCGACGAAGTTCATCGACCACGTGAGGGAGGCGAATGTCGCGGCAGCAATGCCAGTCGTGAATGTGGGTTTCATCGCTACGCTCTCGGATGGATGTGACTGCATGCCGGATCGTTCTTTCTCGACCCGGCAGATCGGCGATCCAGGTCCCGCCGGACGCATTCTCTGACCTGTACGAAAGAATTGGAATTCGTTGAATTTTCCAGAGACCTGTTCCATAACGGAACAAAAAAGAGGCTCCGATGGACAGGTACAGCGACATGGCAATCCTGGTTGCAGTGGTGGACGCAGGTGGTTTTTCGCCGGCCGCGCGCAAGCTTGGAATGACCCACTCGGCTATCAGCAAACGCGTTCAGCGGCTGGAGGATCGGCTCGGTATCCAGCTGTTGTCGCGCACGACGCGGATGGTGGCACTGACGGATGCTGGGGAGCGGTATGTGCGCGAAGCACGGCCGATACTCGCGGATATCCAGGCCCTGGAAGCTGCCGTGCTGCTTGATTCCGATGCGCCACGGGGCATGTTGAGAGTGACCTCTTCAAATGCCTTCGGTCACCACCATGTAGTGCCTGCCGTCGTCGACTTCATGCGGACCTACCCGGATATAAAAGTGAACCTGACCCTGACGGACGCCATTGTCGATCTCAGGCACGAACGCATCGATGTCGCGATAAGGAGCGGCGCGGTATCCGACCCAAGTCTGGTTGCGCAGAAACTGGCATCGAATGAACGCATTATTTGCGCCTCCCCTCGCTACCTCGAGTTGCATGGAGTGCCGGCCAGGCCTGCCGATCTCGCGGAACACCTGTGCTTGAAACTCAACTTTGAAAGCCGGTTCAACGATTGGGAGTTTCGTTCCGCGTCGAACCGGGAGATTCGACTGGAAGGAAGTTTCTCCTGCAACAGTGTCGAGGCCATTCGCACCCTATGCCTGGCCGGTGCAGGGATAGCACGTCTGCCAGAGTTCATGGTGCGCGACGACCTGAAGTCCGGCCGTCTGGTCGCGCTGCTACAGGATATTTCACGGGCGTCAGACTCCGCCATCTATGCGCTGAGGGCTCCAAGCAACTTCGTCCCGGCCCGGACGCGGGCGTTTATCGACTTCCTGTCAGACCGGTTCGCTTCGACGCTTGAGTGAACGTTTTTTTGTAGGGGCAGCAGGACGCAGTCCTGTCGTAGGTTGGTCCGAGGAACGAGGCCCAACGCCTGCGGACACTCCGTCCGTTGGGCTTCGCTGCGCTCTGCGCCAACCTACGAGAATTCGGTGCCGACGTTCGAGTCCGGCGTGTTTCCTATGGCGGCGAATTCATTCGCCAAGCAGGACGCAGTCCTGCCGTAGGTTGGCCAACGTTGCAGCGCCGAATGTTGGTGGATGGAAAAAGCACCATCCACCGTACGGGCCGGCCCCGCCGGCCATTCGCGAATGAATTCGCTCCCACAATGAATCGGTGCCACCTGCACGGGATGCAATCAGTTCAGCGTCTATATTGAGATGCGATACCGACGCAATCGATATCAATAGCGAAGCGTTGGCGTAGAGAGAATCACCGGAATACTTTCAGGATGACGAAGCATGGGTGACTTGTTCGACGCCGTTTTGCTGGGATTGCTGGCTTTGTTGCCATTGATAAACCCACCTACCACCGTGGCGCTTTTTCTCACCCTTTCACGGGGACTTACTCGGGAAGAAAAGAACAAACTGGGATTCCTCACGGCACTTAATGTCTTTCTCATCATGATACTCACCTACTACATAGGTGAACTGATCATGGATGTTTTCAATATTTCCATACCGGGCTTGAGAATTGCGGGCGGAGGAATTCTGATAATAATTGGTGCAAAAATGCTTTTTCCTCAACCCGTACAACCCTCCGCCTCTGGCAACGGCGAAGCAGAACGAGCCAGTTTCGCGTTCGTTCCGCTGGCCATGCCCAGCACGGCTGGGC
Organism: Pseudomonas sp. BN414; assembly: GCF_029871275.1. Taxonomy (NCBI): domain Bacteria; kingdom Pseudomonadati; phylum Pseudomonadota; class Gammaproteobacteria; order Pseudomonadales; family Pseudomonadaceae; genus Pseudomonas; species Pseudomonas sp. BN414. Next base: position 105,825 of record NZ_SSOL01000050.1, on the reverse strand, counting down.
CGGGCACCATTGCTCTGATCATCAGCGCTTCGGCCACCATCAAGCACAGTACGAACTTTCCGCACTGGGTAATACTGACAGCCCCGCCGTTAATCTTCCTTTCAACGGCGCTGATACTCTGGGGTTGTTTGCGGGCTTCAGATCTGATCATGAGGATTACCGGTCCGTCAGGTATTGATGCTGTATCGCGCATCATGGGATTTCTGCTCGTATGCATGGGCGTTCAATTCGCCATCAATGGCTCGATAGAAATCGTACAAACCCTCATCAATAACAACGTGCAACTACTTCGCCATCCATGAACTCAGTCCACCAGCGACCATGTTCGCATCGCCATCGCATATCCATGTCAGGAAATAACCTGTCGAATCTTCAACCCGTCGCTACACTAAAACTGCTTTCGACAGCGGAGCCCTGCCCACGGGAGCGCCAAGTAGCCGTATGGAACAGATCCCTCCAGACCGGGCGAAGCTGTCACTTCGGAGATCCAAAGAGCAGTGCCCGGCTGCGGGGCGCGAGTTGAAGCGAACCAACTCCAGCAGAGAGTCAAGCAGTCTGTTCGGTGGCGTGGACCACTCGAAGGGTCATGCAGTGCGGTTAAGACCATTTCTTGCTGGCCGGCCATTCATTTGCGCAATGCCATTTCGGCAAGGAGCTTTTCATGGTCGACTCAACCAGCAACATAGACCTGGGCAAGCAGGCGGAGCCCGGTAAACAGACGGAGGTCGCTACCTCCAGCGACAAACTGAAGGTGGGCGCGCTGATCGCCCTGGTCGTCGGCTCGATGGTGGGCGGTGGCATCTTCTCGCTGCCGCAAAACATCGCTAACAGCGCCAGTGCCGGGGCCACCCTGATCGGCTGGCTCATCACCGGGGTCGGCATGCTGATGCTGGCCTTCGTGTTCCAGACCCTCGCCAACCGCAAGCCCAAGCTCGATGGCGGGGTGTATGCATACGCCAAGGCCGGATTTGGCGACTACATGGGCTTCTCTTCGGCCTGGGGCTACTGGATCAGCGCCTGGATCGGCAACGTCAGCTACATGGTGCTGCTGTTCGGCACGCTGGGTTTCTTCTTCCCCATATTCGGCGAGGGCAACACCCTGCCGGCGATGATCTGTGCGTCGGTGCTGCTGTGGTTCCTGCACTTCCTGGTGCTGCGGGGAATCAAGGAAGCCGCCTTCATCAACACCCTGACCACCATCGCCAAGATGGTGCCGCTGGCGCTGTTCATCGTCATTGCCGCCGTGGCCTTCAAGATGGACGTGTTCAAGTCTGACTTCTGGGGCGCCGGTAACAGTGACCTGGGAACGGTGATGAACCAGGTCCGCAACATGATGCTGGTCACCGTCTGGGTATTCATCGGCATCGAAGGCGCCAGCATTTTCTCCGCGCGCGCCGAGAAGCGTAGCGATGTCGGCAAGGCCACCGTGGTGGGCTTTGTCGCGGTGCTCCTGCTGCTGGTTCTGGTGAATGTGCTGTCCCAGGGGATCATGGCCCAGGCTCAGTTGGCCGGCCTGAAGAACCCGTCGATGGCAGGCGTGCTGGAAAGCGTGGTCGGCCATTGGGGAGCCGTCCTCATCAGCGTGGGGCTGATCGTCTCCCTCGCCGGTGCGCTGTTGTCGTGGACCCTGCTGTGTGCCGAAATTCTGTTTGCCAGTGCCCGCGATCACACCATGCCGGAGTTCCTCCGCAAGGAGAACGCAAACCAGGTCCCGGCCAATGCCTTGTGGCTGTCCAACGGGCTGATCCAGCTGTTCCTGATCATCACCCTGTTCAACAGCTCCACCTACCTGAGCCTGCTGTACCTGGCGACTTCGATGATCCTGGTGCCGTACTTCTGGTCCGCTGCCTACGCCCTGCTGCTGGCGTTCCGTAACGAGACCTACGAACAGGCACCCGGTGAACGCACCAAGGACCTGGTGATTGCGCTGGTCGCCGTGCTCTATGCCGTCTGGCTGGTCTACGCAGCAGGCGTGCAATACCTGCTGCTGTCGGCCCTCCTCTATGCACCGGGCGCCATCCTGTTCGCCAAGGCCAAGCGCGAGCTGGGCCAGCCGGTGTTCACCGGGGTGGAGAAGGTGATTTTCCTGGTGGTACTGATCGGCGCGCTGATCGCAGGCTACGGCCTCTACAGCGGCTTCCTCAGCCTCTGATCGAGGACGGTCCATGGCGGACTAAGCACTGTGCCGCCATGGACCCACCGGAGGCGCAACGTCATTGGCTATATCTGCGTTAGCTGTTCCTTGTAGGAGCTAGCTTGCTAGCGAAACGGGGCCATTCGCTGGCAAGCCAGCTCCTACGGTCATTCGCCAATGGCGTTGCGGTCCGGCTGTTCCAACTGGTCCAGCAGCGCCAGGGCCTGGTCGAAATCGAATGAATCCACTGCCTTGGCCACCCGTCTCAGGGTGTCTTCCCCCGGCCGACCTCGAAACTGGTCGCAGATATCCGTGATGAGTTCTTCGGCAGCTGTATCACTTTGCGCCAGGCAGTGCCGGAGGCGATCGAACAGGTCGGACAGCCGGGCCTGGTCGCTCTCGTTGGAAGCACCAGTTGACTCCGGGGCATTGTCGAGGGCGGCGAGTCCCTGAACGACACTTGCCAGGTCGGTCAGCAATTCCCCCAACAAGGTGTCGATACGCTCGGCCGGGGCGTTCTGCCGGCAGGCCTGCTCCAGCCGAGCAGCTGACTCCGCCACCCCCACCGCCCCGATATTCGCAGCGCCCCCCCGCAGGCTGTGGGCGGCGCGCTGGGCGGCGGTGGGATCATTTCCGACTCGCGCTTCTTCGAAGACGTTGGCGAAGTCCCGCTGACCGTCGCGAAACTTCAGCAACAACCGTTGATAGAGGGACAGCTTGCCGCTGCAGGTGGCGAGCCCTTTCTGCTGGTCGATGCCAGGCAATGCAGGCAGGGTCGACTGCACCGTGGCAGCGGTCTGCGTGGGGGCCAGAGTGCGCCCCTGGGCCGGGGTGATCCAGCGCGCTAGCGTGGCGAACATGGTGTTCAGATTCAGCGGTTTGGCGATGTGATCGTTCATGCCCGCGTCCAGCGCCAGTTGACGATCGGTAGCGAGGTTGTTGGCGGTCATGGCGATGATCGGAATGCTCGTCAGTTGTGGCCGCTGGCGAATCGCACGGGTCGCCTCGTAGCCATCCACCAAGGGCATCTGGCAATCCATGAGAATGCCGTCGAAGCGCTGGTCGACCGCCAGCAGATCGAGCGCCTCCTGGCCGTTGCTGACCAGCACGGTCTCGATGCCGGCATCCGTGAGCACCTCCACCGCCAGCTCCTGGTTCAGTGGGTTGTCCTCCGCCAGTAGCACGCGGCTGCCGGCGAGAGCCGCCTTGGCGCTCTCGGTCTGGCCGTGGCGTTCGGTGCTGCGGGTCTCCGTTGGGGACTCGCCCCCCAGCACGTCGTTGATCGCTTCCAGCAGTGAGGACGGCGTCACCGGTTTGGTGAGCACGAAATCCAGCGTTACGCCCTGCACACGGGCGGCATCGAGGGCGTCCTCCCGCCCGAAGGCGGTCACCATGATAACCGCCGGCACGTCCCCGCCACCGTCGTGCAGCTGGCGCACGGCTTCGATGCCATCGATTTCCGGCATCTTCCAGTCGATCAACAAGAGCCGGTAAGGCAGCCCTTTTTGCGTGGCGCGGTTCAACAACTGCAGGGCCTCGTGACCGGTGCGCGCAACGTCCACTTCCAGTCCGAAGCTGTGAGCCATGGTGCCGAGGATTTCCCGGGCCGAGGCATTGTCATCGACCACCAGCACGCGCAATCCCAACAGTTCTTCAGCACGCATGACCCGCCGTGGCCGTGCGTTTTCCTGGCGGCCGAAGCGGGCGTGGAAATGGAAGGTCGAGCCACGTCCAGGTTCGCTTTCCACCCAGATCCGGCCGTGCATCAGTTCCACCAGTTTCTGCGAGATCGCCAGCCCCAGGCCGGTGCCGCCGTATTTGCGTGAGGTGGACGAGTCGGCCTGCATGAAGGACTGGAAGATGCGCTCGCACTGCTCCGCCGTCATCCCGATACCAGTGTCCCTGACCCAGAAGTGCAGCTCGACGTCCGTCCCGGCGGCGGCAACCTGCTCGACGCCAACCACGACTTCCCCGGTTTCGGTGAACTTGACCGCATTGTTTCCGAGGTTGATCAGTACCTGGCCGAGACGCAGCGGGTCCCCCAGCAGCGCAGTGGGCAAGTCGTAGTCGAGCTGGAACAACAACTCCAGCTGCTTCTCCTCGGCCTTGAAGCCAACCACGCTGGCGAAGTGGTCCATCACATCTTCGAGTCGGAAGCCGATTCGCTCGACGGCCATCGCCCCGGCCTCGATCTTCGAGAAATCGAGGATGTCATTGATGATGCCCAGCAAGTTTTCCGCCGAGAGGTTGATCTTCTCCACGTAGTTGCGCTGCTTGCGGTCCAGCTCCGTCTTCAGGGCCAGGCAGCTCATGCCGATGATGACGTTCATCGGCGTGCGGATCTCGTGACTCATGTTCGCCAGGAAGTGACTCTTGGCTTGCGTCGCTTCCTCGGCCAACTGCTTGGCGCGGAGCATGGCCCGTTCCGCTGCCTTGCGTTGGGTAATGTCGATGAGCCAACCGAGAACTCCAAACTCGCCGCGATACTGCATCGGCAGATAAGTGGCGAGCATTTCGCGTTCGCGTCCCTGGCTGTCGTACATCTGCACTTCGCGTTCGTAGTAGGGTGCGCCAGTCTGGAGCTGGGTCCACACATCGTCCCGGTCTAGCAGATTGACGTAGAGCTGCGGCACCATGTCACCGACGGTGAGGCCGAAGGTTTCGACGAACCTCGGGTTGGCAAAATGGATCTGGCCCTGGGTTACGAACGCGACGCTCACCGGACTGCGGTCCAGGATGCTCTTCAGGCGTTCTTCGCTTTCCAGGATCACAGCCTCCATGGCGCGTCGTTCGCTGATGTCACGGACCGACGCGCACACGCACAGTTCATGATTGTGCAGTTCCGGCAGCCTTGAGAGGCCGATTTCCACCGAGAACTGGGTGCCGTCCTTGCGCAGTCCCTGCAGGTCCGTGTTGGTGCCACCCATCTGGCGGGTATGCCCCTGCTCGAAGTATTGGTTGCGCAGTGGCTCGTGCCTGGCCCTGGAGGCTTCTGGTACCAACTGCTCTACCCGGACACCGATCAGCTCGCCGCTGCCATAACCGAACAATTCTTCCAGCTTGGGGTTGGCGAGAATGATGGCGCCGCTTCGATCCACCACCATCATGCCGTCAGGCGCCGACTCGATGATGCTTCGATACCACGCCTTGGTGGTCTGGATGATTTGCTGCTGCGCCTCCATCTGGGCAGCCTGCTCGCGGGTTTCAGCCAGCAGTTGGTGGGTGCGCAAGGTGCGTTCCAGTATTTCCGCGCTCATCACCAGCAGCGGAAGGAGTTCGTCGAGCAGGCTCTGCTGATTGGGTTCCAGCGGACGGAAGCTGGCCAGCTCCAGCACACCCAGCAGGCGTTCGCCGCGCAGCAGCGGCAGGATCGTCACCACCGCTGGCGCCGCCTCGCCCAGGCTGGAGTTTATGTGCAGGTAGTCGGCCGGAGGCTGCTCCAGTGTGATGGTGCGCCGTTCCTGCGCGCACTGGCCGGCCAGTCCTTCGCCCAGACGCAGATGGCGCGGAGGCGGTGATTGGGTGGAGCCTGCATAGCACCCCAGCAAGATCAGGCGATGATGGGTTTCGTCATGGCCGTACGCGGTGGCGCTTCCAATACCCAGCAGCGGCGCAATGGCCCCGAGGAACCGCTCGCTCAGCTCAGTGAAATTGCTCGCCGATTGCAGGTCGCGGCTGATGGCCGCCACATGGGTCTTGAGCCAGCGCTGGGCCGCCATCTGCTGGGCTTCCGATTGAAGCGACAGGAGTGCCCGGGAAAGTCCGCCGATTTCATTGGGGTAGTCCTGGAACGGAACCTCGACATCGAGATTTCCGCTGCTCAGCGCCTCCAGCGTCTTGCGCAGGCTTTCGGCCGGCCGACGGATCGACCGGCTGATGAGATAGCCGAAGACGATGCCGCCGAGCATTCCAAGCACCAGCAACCACGAGGTCAGCTGCACGCTTCGATCGAGCCGGTCGGCTGCCGACGCCACGCCGATGTCCGCCCCTTCGCGCTTGATCCTGGCCATCTGTGTAAGCGCTTGGGCGGCCGCGGCCCCCGCTCGTAAAAAGGCTGGCGAGTCGATCATGGCGCTGGCGGCAAGCCGCGTACTTTCCGCGCTGCGAGAAGCGCTCGAAACCTGTAGCTCCAGCACTTTATCCAGCTGTCGCTGGTATTCCGCAAAGGCCATGTCGAAACGGAGGAGGTTCTGCTGATTCTGCGCGCGGAAAATGAGCGGTCGCGCCAGCTCCATCTCGCGGTCAAGCAGCTCGATGGCAGCGGTCAGCTGTCGCCGTGCATCGGATCGCTCCTTGTCATCGCTGGCCAGCACCGACTGGCGCAGGTGCAAGCCAATTTCCGCGAGCGCGACGCGGGCGGAATCGATATGGACCAGGCCCAGCATGTCCTGTGAGTAGATCTGGCGGATTTGCTGGTTCTGCAGGTATTGCACACGCAGGCTGTACAGGCCCAGAAACAGCGCCAGCAGAAGAATCCCGCCGAAGCCGAACTGCAGTTTCAGGCGCAGGGGCAAACGCTGCAAAAAGTCGAACGGAGGCATCATCTGAATTCGCCTTTATGAGCAGGCCGCCAGACAGGGTGGCTCGGGTAACGCAATCGACTGTGTCCGAAAGCGCCTCACACGGGTGCGCTTCACGCCCCTCTGCTGGCCTTGGCCTTCAAATCCTGCTCACTGTCGGCGTAGCGCTCGGCGATGGCCTGGAACTGCTCCTTTATCGCCAGGAAAGCGTCGACCACATCCGGGTCGAAATGACGACCCCGCTCCTCGCTGATCAACGCGACAGCGTCTTCATGGCTGATACCGGGCTTGTAGACGCGACGGCTGATCAGCGCGTCGTAGACGTCCGCCACCGCCATCAGGCGTGCCGATAGCGGAATCCGGTCGCCTGCCCTGCCCTCGGGATAACCGCTACCGTCCCATTTTTCCTGGTGGCCATAGGCGATTTCCTTGGCCAGACGCAGGAAGGGAACCTCCACGCCGAGTTGATCCTCGGCACGCTGCAGGGCATCACGGCCGAGCGTCGTGTGCGTCTTCATGACCTCGAACTCTTCCATCGTAAGCCGCCCCGGTTTGAGCAGGATGCTGTCTGGAATGCCGATCTTGCCGATGTCATGAAGCGGTGCTGATTTGTACAGCAGGCGACGGGTATTCTCGTCCAGCTCAGCGGCAAAACGAGGGTGATCCTTCAAGTGCTCAGCGAGCGCCTGCACGTAGTGCTGGGTGCGCCGGATATGGTTACCGGTCTCGTTGTCGCGGGTCTCGGCAAGGGACGCGAGAGCCTGGATGGTCACGTCCTGAATCGCGATCACCTCCTGGGTGCGCCGGGCGATCTCCTGTTCGAGGAAGTCGTTCTGATCGCGCAGAAAGTCGGCCGCCGCCTTGATCTTCAGGTGGTTATCCACCCGCAGGAGAACCGTGGGCGGATTGATCGGCTTGGTGATGTAGTCGACCGCGCCAAGCTCCAGGCCGCGAAGCTCGTCCTCGACCGCTCCCTGGGTGGTGAGGAAGATGACCGGGATATCACGGGTATGCGGCTGCGCCTTGAGTTGGCGGCAGACATCGAAACCGGAGAGGCCCGGCATCATCACGTCAAGCAGGATGAGATCGGGCTTGTCGTCGCTGCCTGCGATCTGCAGCGCCTTGTCTCCGTCGCGCGCAGCCTTGACCCGATAGATGACTTTCAGCAGGTCAGCCAGCAGGGTCAGGTTGTCAGGGGTGTCGTCCACGATCAGGACTGTGGGTTTTTCGCCAAGACTTGCCGGATTCATCTCCATTTCTCCCCAAGTGGATATTGCCCTGCGTCTTCCATCCGTACTCCGGAACCGGCGTGCGAAGTCAGTATAGATAAGCGTTCGGTTATTCCAGGGATTTGACCACGCGCGTGCTGTCCGCCCTTGATCGATATGCCCGCAGCCCCCGACCGGACCTGCCTGGCCAGGTTGGCGGGGCTCGGCGTCAGCCATTCATCGACACGCTCCCCGGTTTCTGGCCGTTGAGCCATATTAAGAATCCCGCGCGTCTGCGTTGCGCCCTGCAGGAGGCCGCCATGAATCGACGAGACTTCCCCGGGCATGCTGCTTGGACAGAGACCCATCTCAATGGTGATCACGTTCTGGCATTCATCGCCATCAAGCCGCATCACCTCGATATCGAACCCCACCTCCACCAGGTGTATGACCGAACGCACTTCAAGCGACGGACGGATGCTGTGCTTGCTGCCCGGGACGCACTTAGCAAGTTGCTGCACATCGATGAGGATGGCTGTCCTGTATTCAGCTCTCCCGAGTGTTGAGCCGACGTCTCGGCAATCGCTGTTCCCTTTACGGGTTGAGGAGACCCACCATGAACACCGTCAACGAAAATCGGGACCTTGAAGTTCGCTTTGAAGAGTTGATGCCGGGATTTCACTGCGTCGTGACACGTCAAGAAGATGGGGCGATAAACCTGCAGTTCGAAAGCCTCGCCAGCCACCACATGATCGTGCTGCCGGCCCTGGAGCCAACGCTCTGGGATACACCGGAAAAATTGCAGAACCTGTGCAAACAGATTGCAGAGGAATTTGCGATTTTGTGCGAAGAGTCACCTCCAACGGATGCCCCCCTTACGTCGTACCAGATGAGAGACGGACTGATGGAGAAGCTGAATACGATCCTGGACTCGCTGCGCGGGCACGCGTAGGAGGGGACGATTCAGTTCGGATTGAACCGTAGGGAGCTGTGCGCACCGACTTCAGGGTCAGCTTCGATACCCTGTCAAACCGCCGGTGCGCACGGCGCACCCTACCGGCTTTGCCGTTCGCACTTTCCTCGCCCTCACCGCTCGCCCTTTCTACAAAAATCCCGAACGCCAGGCTGATCCGCTCTAGCCCGGCCCTTTCCTCGCCCCATCAATCTGCATCTTCAGCAGCGCTTGCTCGCGCGCAGATTTTTTCTTGCAAGTCCGGCAAAACGGGTGCTAATTTTTTATTCATTGAGCGACCAATGAAAAAAGAGAGCGCACCATGCCAAAGGTAGGAATGCAGGAAATACGCAAGAAGCAGTTGGTGGAGGCCACGCTTTCTCTGATCGGCGAGCAGGGCCTTGCCGGTACGAGCATGGCGCAGGTGAGCGCCAGATCGGGCATGTCCAACGGGATAGTGCATCACTACTTCTCGGACAAGAACGCCCTGCTCGAAGCGACCCTGCGAGAGCTGAACAAGCGAATCAACGCCGAGATCTTCAATCACCTCCGGCAATCCACGACGCCTTCCGAACGGGTTCAGGCCTTCGTTGAAGGCAACGTCAGCGCATTGAACCTGACACGCGAGAACGTCGCCGCCTGGTTGGCCTTCTGGGCGCAAGTCCCCCAGTCACCGCAATTCCAGCGGATCCAGAACATCGTGGCGCGCCGCAGCCACTCACTGCTATTCCATGCTTTGGCGAAAAGCATGGATAAGACCACGGCTCGATATAAGGCCCAGATGATCGCGGTGTTCATCGACGGCCTGTGGTTGCGGGCAGCAGTGGACCCTACTCCGGAAACGATCGGCGAATCCCGCCGACTGGCTTATGAGTTCCTGAACAACCTCCTTGGTTTTGACCTGAAGGTGTAGATATGACTCGCGATGAATATAAGAACTTCGATGCGGTAAGCCTTGTTCAGCTGGTAAAGGCTGGGGAAGTCACCGCCCTGGAATTGGTCGACCTTTCGATCAATGAAATCGAAATCCAGGACCACGAACTGGGGGCGGTCGTGTCCATTGATGCCGAATGCGCCCGGCGGGCAGCCACAAGCCATGGGCAAGGCTCCCTGGCGGGGCTGCCCATGCTGATTAAGGACACCAACATCGACGTCGAAGGCTTCGCAACCCGACACGGTTCCCGTCTGTACAAGGATGCAGCGGCGGCAAAGGCTGACAGCGAGCTCGTCACGCGTCTGCGCAATGCCGGAGCGATCATTCTGGGGAAGACCAAGACGCCGGAGTTCGCCGGGGACTTCGTCACCGAGCCCGAGTACTTCGGCCCCTGCCGAAACCCCAGGAATCCGAAGTACGCATCCGGTGGTTCGAGTGGCGGCTCGGCCTGCGCGGTAGGTGCCGGCATGGTACCTGTGGCTCACGGAACCGACTGCGGCGGCTCGATCCGCGTCCCGGCATCTGTCTGCGGTGTCGTCGGTTTGAAGCCCAGCCGCGGACGTAACCCGGTCGGTCCCCATGTCGGGGAGTTCGTCGGCGGTCTCGATAGCGAACACGTGCTGACCAGGACCGTCCGCGACACCGCCTTGCTGCTGGACGTCCTGGCCGGCTACGAGTCCGGCGCGCCTTATGCGGCGCCAGCTGCGCCGTCCTCCTGGCTGGAGAGCCTGAACAGGGCTTCGCCCTCGTTGAACATTGCCTTCAGCTGCACCCGCCCCGACGGCTCGGATATAGACGAGTCCATACGTAACGCGGTTCTCCGCGTGGTGGACTTCCTCGGCTCTGAAGGCCACAAGCTGCGCGACTTCAACTGGCCGGACCTGACGGGCGCGGGCGATGCCGCAGCCGTCTTCTGGCAGCTCGAAATCGAAGCCCTGATGGCGCATCAGGCAGCGACACTGGGCCGCCCCGTCGGCGAAGGCGATGTCGAATGGATCACGTACGAAATGTACAAGCAGTCGTCCCGCCGTTCCGCCCTCGATGTCCATCACGCAAGGTCCGTGCAGAACCGCGTCTCACGTCGTATCGCGGCAAGCTTCACGGAGATCGATGTGCTGATCACGCCTACGGTGGCGCTCGCTCCGCCCCTGATCGGTGGGTTCACCGCTTCCGGGGAGAAGCAGTTGGAGGTCTGGTACGAAAATGCCTATGCCTTCTCCCCCTTCACCGAAGTCTTCAACCTCACCGGTCAACCCGCTATCAGCGTACCGGTGGGCGTCATGGGCAACGGGCTGCCGATTGGACTGCAGATAGTCGGAAGATTTGGCGATGAGGAAACCATTCTCAGACTGGCCAGTGAAATCGAGAAAAGCTTTTCCGCGAGAGTTCTGTCCCAGGAATAAGTGCGCAGAACTGACCTCTCAGCCCTGCCAACTTAAATAGAACGACCCCACACCCACCCGCAGGACGCATTGAACTAATGAAATGAATAGCGCGCGAAGCCTATTCACCATTAGCGACTCGCTGCGCCTGCAATTCTCCTGGAGAGGGAAATTATGAGTTTCCAGAACATGATAAGACGAGGACATCCCGATGCAATGAATCGACACTCATCAACTTTGTAGCCTTGCCGGGAAACACCAATTTCACGCCGCCAGAAACGGACACGTTGAAGCCCCAACCCGAACGCACAAATAAGCAAAAAGCTTAACGGTATCGCCAGAAGCAAGAGGCAAGAGGCAAGAACCTGAAAATGGATTTTCAACTTTAAATCAGCACTTTAAAAGCGCCTGCAATCTGGCAAGCCCCTTAACTTATTTGCTTTTCTGCCTAACAAATGTACTACGACAAGAAAGATAGGTACGAAGATCATGTTAGCCAAAGAAAACCCCTCATCTGCTGGACGTTTCAATCTGGAAGTACGCTCCATTGACCACGTTCCACATTCAGAACGCCATGGCAAGGCCTGGCACCTGTGGCCCATCTGGTTCTGCGGTGGAGCACAGCTGACGACCCTGGCCGTGGGAATCATCGGTATCGGCATGGGCGCCAATCTGTTGTGGTCCGCCATCGCCATCATTCTCGGTTGTGCCTTCGGTACGCTGTTCATGGCCGGACACTCCACCCAGGGTCCGCAAATGGGCCTGCCGCAACTCATCCAGTCCCGTCCCCAGTTCGGCTATCTCGGCGCCCTGCTCGTCTACCTCGTGGCTATCGTCACCTACGTCGGCTACAACGCCTTCAACCAACTACTGGTTGGGCAGACCTTGCATGAATTGCTAGGCGTCTCCGAGAACGGCTCGGCCCTGGTCTTCTCGCTACTGGCAATCATCATGGCGGTTGCTGGGTACAACACCTTCCACAAGGTCCAGCGGGGCCTGGCCTTTCTGATGGTCGCACTCATGCTGGCGCTTACCATCGGCCTGCTCCTGTCCATGAAACTTCCGGCCAATCAACTGACCTTGAGCGAGTTCAAGCTCAATGCCTTCCTGGCTCAGTTCTTCGTTGCTGCCGCCTACCAACTGAGCTGGGCCATCTACGTTTCCGACTATTCCCGCTACCTGCCTGCCAACGTCAGCGTTCGCGCCTCGTTCTGGTGGACCTACATGGGCGCCATGATCGGCGGCGTCTGGATGATGCTGATCGGCGCGATAGCCACCGCCCTCAGCCCCGGCCAGAACCTCGCCGCCGGCCTGGTGATGCTGGGAAACATGGTCTTCTCGGGATTCGGCGAAACCCTGGTGATCATCTCGGTGCTCATTCTGATTACCAGTGCGGCACAAAACTTCTATGGCGCGTCCATTACCCTTCTTAGCATCATCGACACGATAAAGACCCAGAAATCCACCCTTCTGAAACGCATTATCGCAATGGTCGTCGTCGGCAGTTCCGCGATGCTGATTGCTCTATCCGCATCCGCCGACTTCGTAAAAGAGTTTGGTGATTTCCTGGCAATCCTGCTCTATCTGTTCACGCCCTGGACGGCAATCAACCTCGTGGATTTTTACGGCGTTCGCCACGGGAAATACTCCATAAAGGAAATATTCAACCCAAACGGGATCTATGGAAAATGGAACTGGCGCGGCATTGGGGCGTACATCGTTGGGTTCATGATCATGCTGCCCTTCTCCAATACCGGGCTTTACACCGGCTTCATCTCTGAAAGGCTGGACGGCGCCGATATCAGCATGCCTATCGGACTTGCAGCTTCGGCGCTGGTCTATTGGTTCCTTTGCCGTTCGCAGAACATTCAGCAGGAGTTGAATAGAGTCGGCAGTCTCGACTTCGGACTGGAAAATAGCGCCGCCCGGTAGCGACCAGAATCATGGGTGGTACGCCACCCATGATTCACGTGAGTGGAATTGAACTGCCGCCTGCAACCAACGGTGCAGTGCCGAGTTCAGTTGTAATCCAGCACGTAGGTGAGCGCCGCGTCCGCCTGGCCGGTAGTGAGTGGGCCGTCAGTCCGAACGTACTGGGAGCTTCCTTCAAAACGGTAGAGGTGCCCCTCGGCATCTTCCCCGGTCAGTCCGAGCGGATATTTGCGACCAGTACCGAAATGCAAAGGATTGTCCTGGGCATCTTTCAGGGCCAGCGCCACACCACTTGCTTGTTCGGCTCCAGCCTGGATGTCGAGTAGGCCGGTCCCTGGCGAGTTTCCTTCGAAATACGCCCGGACCAAATGGTTCGGGCGCTTCAGCCCCTTGCAGCGGACGTCGAAGGAGAAGGTCTTCACGGGAGCCCGCCCCGCTATCAGGTCCTTGCCCAGTACGTCGCCCATGTCGACGGTGTCGACAGGTTTTACCGGTTCGCAACTGGCATACATGGCCTCGTTGATGACCGTGGCACTCCCGGTACCTTGCCAGCTCAACCGCGGGAAGGAACCTGCGCTGTATACCCAGCTGGTCAAGGAAACACGAAAATCAAGGGGTATCGTCCCTGCCCCCACACGCTGCCCCACGCGAATGAGCTCCAGCTCGAAGCGGTTACGAGGCCGAAAGGGTTCCGTGGCAGAGTTGTCATTGCTGGGCAGATATCCGCTATCGGCAGAGCCCATTCCGCCTATGGCTCCATGACTGAAAATTTTCAGCCCGATCCCTTCGATACCGCTTTCGTATACGTCGGAATAGCCCGGTACCAAGCTGAGGCCATGAAGTTCGTACTTATGGAAATTCGGTGCGATGTCGCAGATCATCCTTCCCACCTCCAGAGAGCTGCTACGAAGCGATCTGGTCAACATGACCGCCCCCACCGGCACTCGCTCGTCGATGAGCAATACGGGGTCAGGCAGCTCCAGCGTCATGCTCGGGGACGGCGGATATATCGTCCAAACGCAGAAGTCCTCACCGGGAATGGCGGTGGCAAGTGCTGGAACGAAACCGAGCAGAAATAGCGCCAGTCTGACTGGCTCTTGATGTATCCAAGTTGTGTTGATGCTCAAGGCGTTTAGCCCCCTTCAGGGTTGGAAATGCGAGATAGGGAAATCATTGGGGCCTCCCCCCTCAATCTCCACTAGGCGCCCTACTCCAGGCCGAATCACCCCGCAGTTGCGGGTCATCAGTTGCGGCCAAGAACACAGGCAGGTCCCTGCGGGCGATCCAGATCTCCCCTTGCCACTTCACCACCCCAATGCGCTGGTTGGCCCAGGTCATGAAGGCCCGCTGGGGCGAGGCATCCGCGACGCGGTGATAGTCATGCAGCGTCGGTACCAGCACTTCGCTCAACCACTGGCTGATCACCCGATGTTCCGGGTGGCCGAAGCGGTACAGCGCCTTGTAGGCCCCGGCATCGCTGATCACCTCCACCTCTTCACGTAGGCCGCTGGCGTACTGCAGCAGCACATTGCGCTTCTGGTGCGGGTCCATGCGATTGGGCAGGCGATAAGGGCGCTGGGCGCCAATGAGGCGGGCGAAGTCCGTGGCGACAAACCACGGTTGGTTGTCGATCATTACGGCGCGCAGTTGGTGGGAATGGCGTTGGAAAACGACGGGGATATATGCGTCATGCATGCTGAAGCTCCACTTCGTTCCTGAAGGAACCCGCCGTCAAAGAAAGGAGGCGGATCGCGTGGGGTTGACGAACCGGCTAGTTAGGACCCGGCAGACCCAAAGGTCTCCCCACACGATCCGCCATGAAGTAGGCAGTCCAGAACTGCCCAAGCGCCGATGCCTGCAAGATTGCTCTCACATGCACCGCATGGCGCTACCGCACCTAACTAGTTCGGGTCGTCAAACCCGGTCACGACTAACCGTGACGGCGGGCACTCTATCCATCGCGTTTGTAAGCGTTCAAGGTTATAGGCGCGTAGGAAGGTTGACTGTGGGCAGCGCGACTCGTCGCAGGACGAGAGCTGTAGGAAAAGTCTTAGGAAAAACCGCGCGACTTTCCTGTAGGGGCGAATTCATTCGCCAAGCAGGACGCAGTCCTGCCGTAGGTTGGTCCGAGGAACGAGGCCCAACATTGCAGCACCGATCGTTGGGTTTCGCTCCGCTCTAGCGGACCGCCACCCGCCACAACCTATAAAAGCAGAGCCCACACCATTGCTCGCCTACTGCCCATTACCGATGAACCAGCGGTAATAGGGGTTGTCGCCGTCGCTGCGCGCCAGCTCTTGGACTTCGCGGGCCCAGGCTTGGCGATTGCCGTTGTAGGCGTGCAGCGTCAAAGCATAGAAGCGCGCCAGCGAGCGCCATTGGTCGTCCACGGCGCCACGGAAACCGGCGTCCGTGTTCACCAGCGGCGGTGGCGTGCGCAGGGCCAGCAACTCCGGCAGGACCCGCGTGATCTCCTTGCTGCGTACCCAGGGTGCGTACTCGATGCGCGGGTGGTCATCGGTGACCGCAAGTGCATCGCCGGCAAAGCGTTCCAGCCCGTCACGATCGGTCACCCAGGTGGCCAGCAGCGCCGCCGCAGAATCGACCCCCACTTCTGCCAGCGCCCCAGCGACTTCGGGTTGCGCGAAGCGTTGGCGAATTCGCGTGACATCCAGCTCCTGGGGCTCCAGGGAACCGATCAGCAGCATCTCGTGGAATTCGGTGGTCCAGAGCGACGCATGGGGGAACACATCGAGGAAACTGCGCACCAGGGAGCGGCTGTCATCCAGGTTCTGTGTCGGTAGCGGCAACCATTGGGCAACGAGGCCGCCGGGCTGCAACCGCGAGGCGGCCAACTGATAGAAGTCCCTCGAGTAAAGGTTGACCACCCCAGCTGCCGAGGGGGGTGGCGGCTCCAGGGTGACCAGGTCGTAGCGCTCGGTGCTGCGCAGCAGTTCACGGCGGCCATCGCGCAGGCGGATATCTAGGCGGGGGTCATTCACAGCGTCGAAATTGCCGTGGAACAGCGACGCGGCGGCCAGCACCTCGGGCAGCAACTCTGCCACCACCGGTCGTTGCAAACTGGGATAACGCAACATGGCGCCCGCGGTGATGCCAGTGCCGAAACCGATGACCAGCGCCGACCTTGGCTCGTGACGCTGGATAAGCAGCGGCAGTAAGGCTTGCAGACGCATGTAGCGCAATGACGGCATGGCGTCGCCAGTGTTGGACACACCCTGGATGTACAGGCGGCTGAATTCGCGCCCCTGCCGTCCCTGGGTCACGACGGCGACGGTGCCACCCCTGCCCTCCTCGTAGAAGGTGATCTGCCCATTGCGCGCGCCGGGCAGCAGTTCCGCCAGGCGCTGGGGCGGCGTGAGAATGCCGACAACCAGCGTTGCCAAGGCCACCGCCAGGATCGCGCCGCGCTTGCCCCGGCTGACATTGGCACCCCGCAAGGCGGCGATACAGCCCACCAGCGCCGCCAGCAGGGCGAGGATAGCCAGGGTACGCACCAGGCCCACGCTGGGCACCAGCAGGAAGCCAGTGAGCATCACGCCGAGAATGCCACCCAAGGTGTTGAGGGCGACTACCGCGCCCACATCGCGACCGACATGTCCGCTGTCCACTGAAAGCCGCAGGGCCAGCGGGAACGCAGCGCCTAGCAAGGTCGTGGGAAGAAAGACCATGCTCAGCGCCGCCGTGGCGAAGCGCGCGCACATGCCAGCCAACTCGTTACCTGTGGCCTGCAGCACGAGCATTTCAATCTGGGTCTGGGCGATCACCAACCAGCGGCCGAGGCCCGCCACCTGCAACAAGGCGATCAGGCCAGCAGCAGCGATCAACAAGCCGAACAGGCCCCAGGGGTCCCGAATCCGGTCGGCACGGCGGGCATACAGGGCGCTACCCAGCACCAAGCCGGTCAGGTAGGTGGCGAGCACCATGGCGAAGGCGAAGGTGCGGGTGCTCATGAACTGAACGATGGACTGGCTCCAGACCACTTCGTAGCCAAGCGCCACACCGCCCGCGACGCAATACAGGGCGATGGCGAGGCGCGCCCCGGATGAGCGCGGTATCCGCGAGGTTGTGGACGCCTGCTCCGGCAGATCGTCACCGCGCCGGGTGACCCAGGCGCCGGCTGCGGCCAGCAGGTTCAGGCAAGCGGCCGCGAGAGCGCTGCCGGTTACCCCCAATAGCGGCAGCAGGATGAAGGCTGCCAGCAAGGTGCCGGCAATGGCGCCAGCGGTGTTGGCCGCGTAAAGCCGCCCACCGGCTTCGCCCATCTGGCCGTCGGCAGGCGTGAGGGAACGGACCAGCACCGGCAAGGTGCCGCCCATGAGAAAGGCAGGCAGGCCTACCAGCAGGAAGGGCAACAGCCAGGCGAGCAGGCCGATCCGGTCTTCGAGCCGTGCGAACAGGCCGGCCGAGTTGGCCAGGGCCAGCGTGGCGCCAACGCCCAGCACGGCCACCGCAAGCTCCAGCAAGGCATAAAGGCGCACCGGGCGACGCAGGCGGTCGGCCCAGCGACCGAAGACCAGCCCACCCAGGGCGAGCCCGGCGAAGAAGGCACTGATGCCGGTGGTGACGGCATAGACCTCCACCCCAACCACCAGCGAAAGCTGTTTGACCCAGAGGACCTGGTAGACCAGCGCCGCGCCGCCGGAAACGAACAGCAACGCTGCGGGAAGGAGTATCTGCAAGGGAAGCCGTTTGCGGGCATCTTCACGCACCGTGGCCCGGGAACGCGCACGGGACGAACTCGCGGCTGAGGACATCGACTGGCCTTATCGGATTGGGCAACCCGCAGAAGGTAGTTGAAAGGAAGGTGCCCGCCAGGGGGCGGGCACCAGGTCGATCTACTGCTGTTTCATCTTCTCTTCGATTTTCTTGTCTACGTCGGCGCGGATCTGGTCGATGCTGAAGCTCGCCGGACGCTGGCTCGGCGGGTAGTCGACGAAGGTCTGCAGGAAACCTGCCGCCTTCTGCGTGCCCTGGAAGAGCAGGTAGTCGTTCTTGGTCAGCCAGTCGTAGTACTGGTCCGAAACCACATCCGCCCGCTCGTACGGGTCCATGCGCAGGTTGAACAGCTTGGGCACCCGCAGGCAGGTGAAGGGCTCGCTCCAGACTTTCAGGCCGCCCGGTGCACGCTGTTCGCACCAGACGATCTTCCAGTCGGCGAAGCGCATGCCCACCAGTTCTGCGTCGTCGTTGAAGTAGTAGAACTCGTTTCGCGCACTCTTGTCGGATTTGCCAGTCAGGTAGTCCAACTGGTTGTAGCCATCCAGGTGCACCTTGAAGCTCTTGCCGCCGAGGTCGGTGCCCTTGAGCAGCCGATCCTTGATGTCCGTGTCACCCACCGCGGCAAGCAGCGTCGGGAACCAGTCGAGACCGGAGAACATCTGGGTCGAGATGGAGTCCGGCTTGACCTTGCCCGGCCAACGAATCATCGCCGGTACCCGATAGGCGCCCTCCCAGTTGGAGTTCTTCTCGTTGCGGAACGGTGTGGTCGCGGCATCCGGCCAGGACCACTGGTTCGGGCCGTTGTCGGTGGTGTAGACCACGATGGTGTTGTCGGTGATCTTGAGGTCATCCAGGGTCTTGAGCAGTTTGCCCACGTCGCCATCGTGCTCGAGCATGCCGTCGGCGTAATCGTTGCCCGCCATGCCGCTCTGCCCTTTCATGGATTCGCGCACGTGGGTGAAGGCGTGCATGCGCGTCGTGTTCATCCAGACGAAGAATGGCTTGTCGGCCTTGACCTGTTTGTCGATGAAGTTGATGGCGGCCTGGGTGGTTTCGTCATCGATGGTTTCCATGCGCTTGCTGTTCAGCGCACCGGTGTCCTCGATCTTGCCGTCGGCACTGGACTTGATCACACCACGGGGCGAGGCAGCCTTGACGAAGGCCGCATCATCCTTCGGCCAATAGGGGCGTTCGGGCTCTTCCTCGGCGTTGAGGTGATAGAGGTTTCCGAAGAATTCATCGAAACCATGGTTGGTCGGCAGGTACTCATCCCGGTCGCCCAAGTGGTTCTTGCCGAACTGGCCGGTGGCATAGCCGTGAGACTTGAGCGCCTGGGCGATGGTGACGTCGCGCGCCTGCAGCCCCACCGGCACGCCGGGCATGCCGACCTTGGACAAGCCTGTGCGCAAAATCGCCTGGCCGGTAATGAAGGTCGAACGCCCCGCAGTGCAACTGTTCTCCGCGTAGTAGTCGGTGAACATCATGCCTTCCTTGGCGATGCGATCGATGTTCGGCGTCTGGTAGCCCACCACGCCCTTGCTGTAGGCGCTGATATTGGTCTGCCCGATGTCGTCACCGAATATCACCAGGATGTTCGGCTTGTCAGCCGCGTTTGCGGTACAGATGCCCATTGCCGCTGTCGCGGCCAGGGCAAATGTCGTTATCCATTTTCCACTGCGCTTCATATGGCCTTACTCCGTCTTACGTTGTTGTGTCGCCACGACTACGTACACGAGAGATACCGACTGCCCGGCTAGTGTCCCTGTGTCCCTGCGGTTTCTCGTTAGGGGTGGTCAGTTGGTTTCGAAGGGATAGACCCGGCGCCACTCCGTCGCCATGTCCACCACTGTCCAGTTGCCGGCCTTTGCCGCGTCCAGCGCCTTGTCCAGCCGACCGATTTTGCTTTCCCGGTCATAGGCCCATTCGCGCGTGGAGTCGGTGTGGTGAACCAGTCCGGCGAAGCGCTTGCCCTCCCCGGCCATGGTCCACTGGAGCATCTGCAGGTCGCCGTCGGAATTGCCGAAGGCGAAGATAGGTCGCCGGCCGATGATGGTGTCGATGCTCACCGGCTTGCCCGGGCCGTCATCGTTGTGCAGGAGCTTGGGCAGGCGCTGGATCGACAACTTGCCGTCCTTGTCCTGGAACTGCGACGCGAAATTGGTGCCGATCACCTGTTCCGGCGGAACGCCATAAACCTCTTCGGCGAAGGCGCGCATGAAGGCCACTTCACCCCCGGAGACGATGTAGGTCTTGAAGCCATTTACCCGCAGAAAAGCCAGCAGTTCCCGCATCGGCTGGAAGATCATCTCGGTATAGGGTTTCTGGCTGCGCGGATGCACGGACTTGGCCAGCCAGCTCCGGCTGAGGGCGATGAACTCGTCGGTACTCATCCCGGTATGGGTGGCGCCGATAATTTTCATCATCCCTTCCGAACCGCTTTCGGCCAGGGCCTTATGGTCACCTTCGAGAACGGCCTTGAAGGGCTGCTGCTCTTTCCATTCGGGATGCTGCGGTGCCAGGCGCCTGACCTCATCCATGGCGAACAGCACCTCGAAGTACATCGGCTGCTCGCTCCACAAGGTGCCGTCATTGTCGAAGACGGCAATGCGCTCGGCCTCCGGCACGAAATCCTTGCCCCCTTCCGTAGTCACCGCCGCGACGAAGGCCTCGATGGATTTGCGCGACGGGCCGTCCTTCCAGGATGGCAACGGGTCTTGCGCCTGCGCCAGCAAAGGCAAGACC
Organism: Pseudomonas sp. BN414; assembly: GCF_029871275.1. Taxonomy (NCBI): domain Bacteria; kingdom Pseudomonadati; phylum Pseudomonadota; class Gammaproteobacteria; order Pseudomonadales; family Pseudomonadaceae; genus Pseudomonas; species Pseudomonas sp. BN414. The sequence continues at coordinate 85,281 of NZ_SSOL01000050.1, read as the reverse complement.
AGGAGCAATGTGAACCACCAGCGCAAGTTATTCAGGGCAGATGATGGGTGCATGTGACGTCCTTGCTGAGAGCGATTTACCTGGCACCACCGGCTCAGGGATGGAGCGGTTTCAATCCGTGGCTGGCACGGCCTTTCTTACTCGGTTCAGCTGCCACGCGCCGCACATCGGGCAATACCTGCGACAGATCGGAAGCTGCTTGATTGTCGGAAGGTTCCGACCCGTAGCGAGCCTTGAAGTAGGCTAGCAAACGATTCGCGATACGGTCGGGCAACGGCTGAGAAAATTCCGACAGTGTCCGACTGCCAGTACTTCGGCGAACCCAAAGGTACAGCCCACCCAGTTGCGCCGGGCGAGCTGCCAACTGTTGTCGAGCCAGTTGCCAAGCATGCTCGGCGGAGTCCAGCCAGGCCTGCTGGCGGGCCGCTCGCCAACGCTGCCACCCAGCCAGTGCGGCGCGCGCCCAGGGGCGGCCGAAGTACGCAAGCCCGGCCGCGAGCGACAGCAGCACGGCCAGTAGCAGCCAGTGGCCGGAAACCCTCACCTGAGCCTTCTGCCCCAACGCGCGCAGGTCTTCGTTGATTGAGAACGGCGCCTGGTAAGCGCCCTTGGCCGCTTCGAGCTTTACAGCCGGCACTGAAATGCTGTGCGCTTCGCCGGTAGTGGCATCCCACCATTTCAGCTCGATGGCCGGCAGTTCGAAGGTGCCCGCATCATCGATCACGTAGGTCACGGAGTCGTCGCGGGCGCCACCGTTGGTGCCGCCACGGCCGTCGCTGAGCGGTTGCACCTTGGGCGTCTGGACGTAGCGTTTGAGCCCTTTGACATCGGCGAACACGGGCGGCGGGATGAGCATGGCCTGGGCGCCCTCCGCCTCCACCCGCAGTCGTCGGGTAATGCTGTCGCCCTGGCGCAACGGCTCGTGGGAGCGCTGGATGTCCTGGGTGAGCTTCACGCTGCTCGCCACCAGCCGCTGCTCATCACCCGCGCCCACGAGGGCCTTGGCCGCGAAGGACAGCGGCTGGCCCTTGATCTTCACCGGCCCGCTCGCCTGCCCCGGCTGAATCTGGAACTCCAGGACCGGGATGTCGAAACGCCGCGCCGTTTGTGGGGTGATCTGGTACGTGTAGCGCAGGCCGAAGAAGGTCTTGCCGTCGTGCTGCTCGGTCAGGTGTTGCGCTTCACCGGTGGGCGGCGTCACCACCGCGCCGGGCAGGTCGAGCTTCGGCAGGACGGGCGCTGCGGTGAACCAGGTGTCCACCAGCAGATCCACCTCCAGCGTGACGATTCCGCCGACCACCGCGCCATCCGCCGGAACCAGACGCTGTTGCACCCGCACCTCGGGCTCGGCCGCTTGCGCCAGCCATGGCAAGCAGAGCAGCAACAGCCACGCCAGCCGTTTCATTGGGAAGCCTCCTTGGCTTGCTCGCGCGCGGCTTCCTGCAAGGAAAACTTGCGCTTGAGGAACATCGCTGGGGACGTGGTCAGGTTGTTCAACCAGACCTGGTCGGAGGCCGCCTGGGCCTTGTCCTGCTGCACCTGTTTGCCGCCCTGCGAAGGTGTCTGGTCTTCCACCACCTTGTCGGGCTTCTCGTTGGGTGTACCGGCTTCCTGCTGGTCCGCGTAATCCTTCAGCAGCGCTTCGGCCAGGGCCAGGTTGGCAGTTGCCTCGGGGAACTTTGGCTGCTTCTGCAGCGCCTGTTGGTAGGCGGCGATGGCCTCGGGGAACTTGAACAGGCGGACGTAGGTGTTGCCGAGATAGAAGTACGCGGTTGCGCTGTCCAGCCGAGCAAAGCTGGCCAGGGCCAATTGGAAATCTGCTGCCTGGTAGGCGGCCAGGCCTTTCCAGTATGGGTCGGTAAAGTGCGCGGCGGCCTCTGGGAAATGCCCGTGTTCGAAGGCCCAGCGCCCTTGCTGCTCGGGAGTGAAGAACGCATCCGCCAAAGCGCCGGCCTGCGCGGGAACGGGGGTTCCGAGCAGCGAGACCGCAAGCAGTATTCCGCCCAGCCAGTGCACTTGCCAGCCACGCCGTATGCAGCACAGCGCAATCAGCGCCAGCGGCCAGCACAGCCAGTAGCCGGCATCCTTCCAGTGCACTTGCCGGCCATCGCCCTGCACAGCCTGGAAGTGCTGCTGGGCGTGCAGCTCGATCCAGTCGAGGTCGTCGTCATTCAGGGTCAGGCTACCGAGGGGGGCATTGGCTGCATCGGCAAGGCGCTTCAGGCCTTCCTCATCGAAGGCCGCCGCGACCGGGCGGCCGTCGGCGGCAATCAGCGGCTGGCCGCGAGCATCCCGTACCAGGCCACCATTCTGACTCCCGACGGCGAGGACGAGCACCTGCAGATCCCCGCCTGTCAGGCGCTTGCCGATTGCCTCGAACTGGCCGGCGTCGGCACCGTCGGTGACCAGCGCCAGGGTGCCAGGTGCCTTTTCCGCATTGAGAATCTTGCGCGCCTCATCGATCACTCCCAGCACGTCCTTGCCCGGTTGCGACATCAGGTCGGTGGCCAGCGCCTCGACGAAGGTATCCAATAGCGCCGGGTCTTCGGTGGCGGGTAGCACCAGGTGCGCCCCGCCGGCGTAGGCGATCAGCGCGGTGCGGGCGCCGGCCCGGCGCTGGATCAGGTCATGCAGCTTGTGCTTGGCGGCGGCGAGCCGCGTGGGTGGCACGTCGTCGGCATCCATGGATGGCGAGAGGTCGACCGCAAGGATCAGCGGCGCCCGGTTGTCGAGGAAGGCGGGGTTGTCCTGTTCCCAGGTCGGCCCCGCGGCGGCCAGGCCACCGAGTGCCAATAGAGCCCCAAGCAGGTAGACCGGGCGCAGGCGTTGATGATCTTCCGGGGTAATGAGCAGCCGTTCCATCAGGTGCCGCGCGATAACGCCGTTGAGCTGACGCTTGAGGTCGTGGCGGCGAATCCAGAGCACCGGTAGCAGCACGCCCGGCAGTATCAGCAGCAACCAGAGCGGCCGCAGGAAGTGGAAGGCACTGAGGTCGATGGTCATCTCAGTGCTCCATTTCCGTCTGGGCCGCCGCGCCCCGGGAAACCCGTCCGAACAGCGCCGCGAGCAAGTGGCAGCCCGCCAGGAGCAGGAGCGCCGCGCCCAGCGGCCACCAGAACAGGTCCCGCTTGGGCTGGTGGCTGAAGGTCTTCACCTTGTGAGGCGTAAGTCGGTCGAGTGTCGCGTACACCTCTTGCAGTGCGCTGCGATCATCCGCCCGGAAGAAGAGTCCGCCCGTGGTATTGGCGATGTCCTGGAGGGTCTCCAGGTCCACTTTGGCATCGCCAGTGGCATCGGGGTCGCCGATGCCGATGGTGTGCACGATGATCCCGCGCGCATTCGCCAGCTTCGCCGCATGGACGGGGGTGATGGCGCTGCCGGTGTCGTTACCGTCGGTGAGCAGGATCAGCACTTTTTCCTGCTCCATGGTGTTTTCCAGCAGCTTGATGGTGAGCCCGATGGCATCGCCCAGGGCGGTGTTCGGCCCGGCCATGCCAATACCGACCTCATCCAGCAGCACGCGCAGGCTGGCGTGGTCGAGGGTGAGCGGTGCCTGCGGGTACGCGCCGGTGCCGAATACGATCAGGCCGATGCGGTCGTCCTTGCGCCGTTCGATGAAGTCGCGTACCACGCCTTTCACCGCCACCAGGCGATTCACCTGGCGGCCGCTGGCATCGGTGTAGTCGGTGGTCTCCATGGACTGGGAGATATCGATGGCGAGCATCAGGTCGCGGATCGGCTGCTCGTGCTGGATGGCCTTTTCGACAAACACCGGTCGCGCGCATGCCGCTACCAGCAGGGCCCAGACCAGGAGGTTGAGCAGTATTTGCCAGCGCCCTCCCCGCCCCCCGCTGGCCCCCGGCACCTGGCCGACGGCGCGGCTCATGGCCGAAAAGAACGGTACTCGCAAGGCGCTGCGAGCCTCGCGGTATTCACCCAGATAGCGCCACGCCAACCACGGCAGAGGCAGCAGGAAGAGCACCCAGGGATAGTCAAACTGCCACATGGTGCGCCTCTATCCAGTGCCGGCTGGTGGCGAACAACGACCGCACATTCGCATCGGGAATGGCCAGGAGCCGTGCATCCGGCGCATAGGCGACGACGAACAGGCCCCCAGCGAAGCCTTCCGGCAAAGGCGCCGGGGCGCGCTCGGCAAGGAACCGCTGCCACTCCTGGCCTCCCAGACGCGCTACGGGTGGCGCATCGGGCATGGACAGCGCGACACGCTTGAGCAGCTCCGGCAGCTCGCGCATGGCCGCAAGGCGCCGCTCATGGTCATCCAGTGCGCCCACCAGGGTATCCAGCCGCACCAGCGCTTCCCGCCGGTAGCGGTCACGCTGCCAGCGCCGCCATATCAGGGTGCCCCACACCAGGGCAACGGCCAGCACCACCAGCAACAGCACCAGCCAGCCCCAGGTCTGGGGCCAGTAGCTGTAGGGAGGCACTGGCAGGGCCAGCTCCTTGAGTTGATCGATGCTCGGCGCTGCGGTAGTGCTCATCGCGGCATCCCCGATAGCCGACCCAGCTCGCGCCGCACCTGGTCGAGGGTGTCCTCGCCGGTGTTGATCATCATCACCGGCACCTGGCTGCGACGCAGCAATTCGGCTACCTCCTGCAAGCGTCCGGCGAGGAACTCGCCCAGGGGGCGCTGGACCTGGCGCCGCTCCACCTCCAGTTTCACCTGCAACTCCCCCTGGGTCACGGTGACGCGACCCTTCTCGGGAACGTTTAGCGCAATGGGGTCGTAGACCTGCATGGCGATCACATCGTTGTGCGCGCTGAGCTGGCGCAGCAGTTGCAATGTCTGCGTACTGACCCCGGCGAAGTCGCTGATGATGCAGATGAGGTGGTCGTGGCCCGCTGCGCCGATGCAGCTGCGCAGCACAATGTCGAGCTGATCGCTACCCTCGCTGTCGGGTAGGTCGACGCTCAGGCGGTGATTGGCCCGGACCACTGCCGCGCACAAGGCTTCGATCCGGTTGCGGCTGCGCAACGGGCGGATGTGCTCCACCCGCTGATCGTCGAACACCAGGCCGCCCACGCGGTCGCCAGAATGGAAGGCCATCCAGGCGGACAAGGCTGCCAGCTCCGCCGCCGTCACCGACTTGAAGTAGCGCTGGGAGCCGAAATACATGTTCATGCGTTGATCCACCAACACCAGCGTCGGCCGGTCGCGCTCTTCGGTATAGGTGCGCACGAAGGGTTTGCCGAAGCGTAATGACGCCCGCCAGTCGAGGTGCCGCAGATCGTCGCCGGGAATGTAGTGGCGCAACTCGTCGAAGCTCAGCCCGCGCCCCCGCAGGCGCGAAGCGTGGTTGCCGGAGAGAATGCTCGACAACGGCTGACGGGAATGAAAACTCAGGCCACGGACGCGATGCTCCAGCGCCATCAGTTGGGCGAGTGAAACGTAGACGAAGCCATCTGGAGCCGTTTGCGTCTGTTGCATGGCCATGGGTCCACTCAGGCAGGGATCGCCACCTTGTCCAGCAGGCGGTCCAGGACCTGGTCCGCACTCACGCCGTCGGCGATGGCGTCATAGGAAAGCTGCAGACGGTGGCGCAAGACCGGGTGCACCACGGCGCGCACATCGTCCGGCGAGACGAACGCGTTGCCCGCCAGCCAGGCGTGGGCCCGTGATACGCGGTCCAGGCTGATGCCGCCCCGAGGGCTGGCACCGATATTGATCCAGCGGGCGAGGTCGGCGTCGTAGTCGGCTGGGTGGCGCGTCGCGTTGATCAGATCGATCAGGTAGCGGTCTATAGCGTCCGAAACATGCACGCCGGCCAGTTCTCGCCGCGCCGCGAACACCACCTCCTGAGGCAGCCGCACCGGCTCCTGGCGCGTACCCTGCGCAGCCTGTTCCTCGCCCCGCACCAGTCGCAGGACCTGCGTCTCGTCTTCCACTTTCGGGTAATCCAGTTGCAGCTTCATCAGGAAGCGATCCATCTGCGCTTCCGGCAGCGGGTAGGTACCTTCCTGCTCGATGGGATTCTGCGTCGCCAGCACCATGAACAGGCCCGGCATCGGGTAGCTCTGGCCGGCGACGGTGATCTGCCGCTCCTCCATGGCTTCCAGCAGAGCGGCCTGGACCTTGGCCGGGGCGCGGTTGATTTCGTCAGCGAGGATCACGTTGCCGAAGAGCGGGCCCGGCTGGAACTTGATCTGGTTGCCCTCGGCGGTCTGCTGGAGGATCTCGCCGCCAGTGATGTCTGACGGCAGCAGGTCCGGGGTGAACTGGATGCGGCGCATCTGCGCCTCCAGATGGGTGGCGAGTGCCTTGACCGTGCGGGTCTTGGCCAGGCCCGGCAGGCTTTCCAGCAGTACATGGCCGTTGGCCAACAGCCCCAACAACACGTGGCGAATGATATGGGCCTGCCCCAGCACCAGTTCCGAAACGCTGGCTTCCAACTCGGCAATCTGCTCGCGTGTAGTCACTTATTCATTCCCTGACTGAGCCTGGTTCAGAAAGTTGACCATCGACGCTTGCGTGGAGTGGCGCACTGTCGGCCAGCCCTGCTCGGGCCTGGATCGCCTACACCGGACGCATTCGTGAACTGCGGTCCGGTAACTCTAGCCGCAAGTGGTTCATGCGCCAGCAAGCTCCGGATTTTGTGTTGCGCTGCAGAGACGAGCATCTAGGCTGGAGAACGAACCCGGGGATTAGCCCTACTGCAGAGGACGCGCCATGTTCAGCACCTGCTACCCAGTCACGCGCCCCATCGGACTCACTGCTCTGGCCTCAGCACTCTGGATGCTGTCAGCGACGAGCTGGGCGGGTGGCATCCTGATCTACGAGGCCGGCCAGGAAGGCGCGGGCCTGGCCAACGCGGGCGCCGCGGCGCTGGCCACCGACCCCAGCGTGCTGATGAACAACCCCGCGGGTCTTACGGAACTGCCTGGCACCCAGATCAGCGCGAACGCCCAGGTGATCCTCGGCGACATCCGTTTCTCCCGTGATGCCGGCAACCAGTTCGACGGTAACGAAGGGGGCAACGCGCTCCAGTACCTGCCGGGTTCGAGCCTGTTCGTCAGCCACCAGATCAATGACCAGGCTGCCATCGGCTTCGGCATGTACGGCAACTTCGGCCTCGCGCTCGACTACGACGACGACTGGGCTGGGCGCTACTTCACCCAGGAGGCGGCCATCATCGGTGTGTCGCTGCAACCGACCTACGCCTACAAGATCAACGACGACCTCTCCATCGGTTTCGGGCCGCGCATGATGTACGGCTACTACCGCACCGAGGTGGCAGTCAACAACAACCTGCTCGGCCTGGTCGACCGCCCGGATGGCCAACTCGAATACAAGGACACCGACTTCGGCGTGGGCTTCAACATCGGCCTCTTGTATCGGGTGAATGAGCGCACCCACGTCGGCCTCGCCTACACCAGCAAGGTGGACCTGGAATTCTCCGACCGCCCCAGCGTCGACGACATCAGCAACCCGCTACTGAACCTGGCATTACGGCAGCTGAACGTGGACAGCCTGGACATCGACATGGAAGTTCCGCAAACCGCGGTACTGAGCATCGCCCACGACCTGGATTCGCAATGGAAGCTACTGGCCAGCCTCGGCTGGCAGGACTGGAGCGAGTTCGGGAACATCGGTGTCGAAGTGGACGCCGACAACTTCGGTACCAGTCGAAGCGTGGACCGCCAGTACAAGGACACCTGGCACGCGTCGGTGGGCGCCCAGTACCAGGCCACCGATAAGCTGCGCTGGAGCATGGGCGTTGGCTATGACAGCTCAGCGGTGGACGACGAAGACCGTACCGTGGACAACCCCATGGCCGAATCCTGGCGCCTGGCCGCAGGTGTGAACTACCAGATCGACGAAGGACTCGACCTGCACATGGCCTATACCCTCATCTGGCTGGGCGACATGGACGTGGAACAGACCAAGCAGCGCTCGGGCAACAGTCTGTCCGGCAGCTACGACAACACCTCGCTGCACATCATCGGTGGCGGCGCGACTTGGCGGTTCTGAGGGCACAGGCAACCTGGCTGTTGGGCTTCGCTTCGCTCTGCGCCAACCTACAGGAAGTTCGTGCCACCGCCGTTCGCGAGCAGAGCTCGCTCCTACCGTTATTCCGCCGCCCACAAAAAGGTGCTCTTCCTGTGGGGGCGAATTCATTCGCGATGGGCTGCGCAGCAGCCCCGTAGGGTGGGTCACGATTCACCGACCCACCATGGCGGTCGAACGCTGCATCGATGGTGGATGTGAAGCGCGACATCCGCCCTACCCAGCGACGTCGTTCGCGAGCAGAGCTCGCTACTACGGTTTTTTGCCACCCACAAAAATGCCCTCTGAAGAGGGCAATTTCGTTTGTTCGAGGTATCAGCTCGGCAGCTTGGCGTAGCGGGCCAGTTGCTGGTCGCGACTCATTACGTCGAGGGTCGCGGCGAGTACCTCTTCGCCGGTCGCGTCGGGGCTGGCGAAGATGGTCGAGAAGTTGGCCTGGGTGACCTTCGCGAAGTGGGCGCGGTCAGCCTGCTCGACGCCCAGCAGGGTGGCATAGGCATCCAGGGCTTCGCCCTGACCCTGGGCCATGTCCTCGGCGATGCTGTCGAGCATGCCGTTCATGGCGAACACCGAGCGGCCGCCATAACCCAGCTTCACGCTGGAGTCGCAACCGTTGGTACCTGAGGTCAGGCCGAAGGTGGCGTTGCCCGAAGTACCGTTGGTGGTGGTGGCCAGCAGGTGCGGGATCAGGCCGCTCTGGCCTTCGAATACCATGTTCCCCCAGCCACAACCACCGCCCCCGGCCTGCCCCGCCTGCGCCGCGACGCCGGCAGTGCTGAGAAGTCCGAAAATAATGGCCTTGCCAATGAGTTTGTTTGTCATTTTTTCATTCCTTGGTTGATGAACAGCAAGTCACGTGACTGCACGTACGACTTCCACGCTGAACGACACGTAAACGTCCTGAAGGTTTAGGCGAGACCCCAACGACTTTCAAATGCGATCTCGCAGGAAAGCCCGCCGCTTGCCCTGCTGGCCGCGATTCACTGCTTCCAGTAAGGCTCAATCGCTTGCAAACGCGGGTCGTCGGGCGCCACTTCGCGCATACGTTTGACGTACTCGAACGCCTCGTTCCGCTCGCCTTCCACGGCGTGTAGGTAGATCAGCGAATAGAGCAGGTCCGCGTCCGCAGGGGATTGTTCCAGCCCGCTACGCAGCGCGCTCAGCGCGTCACCGCGGCGATTCATGCGCGATAGCAGAAGGCCCTGGTTGTAGCGGATGCGTGAATTGCCAGGCAGTTCGACTGCGGCCTTTTCCATCCAGTTCAACGCCTCATCCGCCCTGCCGCGCTCGACCAGCAGCAAGGACAACATGTAAGCGAGATTGCCATGGTCGGTTTCCGGCATCTTTTCCAGTGCCAGGCCCTCGCGCAGCAACTGCTCGGCCTCATCCAGGCGCTGGGAGGAGCTGGCGAGCGTCACCAGATTGACCCGCGCAGGCGAGAAGTAAGGGTCGAGCTTGAGCGCCTGGCGGTACTGCTCCATCGCCTCGCCATCGCGCCCCTGGCGCGACAGCATGACTGCCAGGTTGAGGCGGCCGCCGGGCAGGTCAGCGTTGCCGCGCAGGCGCCGCTCATAGTCGGCCAGCAAGGACCTGAAGGGCTCGCGGCGCTCGGCCGGCAGTTGCTCCGGCGGGATATCGACCAGGGCACGGACGGTTTCGTCACGCACCGCGCGGGTCGGGTCTTCCAGTAGCGGCAGCAGAGGTTTCAGCCGCTCGGCTGGCGGCACACTGGCAAAGCCCGAAACGGCATAGGCACGTACCAGCGCGCTGTCGTCCTTGAGCGCCCATTGCAGGTTGGAGATAGCCGGCGGGCCAAGGTCGGCCATCTGCTCGGCGGCGGTGGCGCGGACGATGGCCGGCTTGCCTTTGTCTGCCAGCACCGAGCCGAGCAGGCTCAGCGAGATTCCCTGACCACTGCGCACAGCATGGAAGTCTTCACCGTAGTGTGGCGGGCGATTCGCCTTGCCATACCAGCCTTCGATGGCTGTCGCCGCCCATGCGGGCTTCTGATCCTGGTGGCAACTGGTACAGGCATCCGGGCTGCCGGACTTGGCCGCCAGGTCGGGACGCGGGATGCGCAGGCTGTGGTCGCGGCGCGGGTCCACCACCATGTAGGTTTTGCTTGGCATGTGGCAATTGACGCACTGCGCACCGGGCGTGCCGGGCTCATGGTGGTGGTGAGCCTTGCTGTCGTAGTCCTTGGCCTGGAGGCTGGCGAAGCGCGCCAGCGGCAGGTTGGTGTTGTGGCATTGCAGGCAGAGGCCGTTGCCCTTGATCCGCACCTGGGTGGTATGCGGGTTATGGCAGTCGGTGCAGGCGACCCCGGCCGCATACATCTTGCTCTGGGTGAAGGAGCCGTGCTCGTAGACTTCGCCGTCGATCTGACCGTCAGCATGGTAGAGGCCCGCACGCAGCGTGGCCGGCAGGCTCTGGTCCAGCTGCGGCTGCCCCGGCTCCTGCCCCGTGCCCAGACTCTGCCGGCGGCTGTGGCAGTACGCGCACTGCTCCACCAGCCCCTTGCTGCCCAGGGCCTTGAAGTCGACCTTCAGGCCCAGATCGGCAGCCGCCGCATAGGTCTTGTTGGCCGACTTGTTCTGTTTCGCCCAGTCGACGTGGGCCTGACCCGGACCGTGGCAGCCCTGGCAGCCGACGGTCTGCTCATGCCAGGTGGAGGAGAAGCTGTCCTGCTTGTCGTCGTAGTGCTTCATCAGGCGCGTCGAGTGGCAATCCGCGCACATCGAGTTCCAGTTCTGGTAGCGCCCGGTCCAGTGCAGCGGGTCGTTCGGCGCGAATCGCTGGCCTGGATAGAGGGAGAACCAGCGCTGTCCGCCCTCCGCCTTGGAGCGGCTGTCCCAGGCGATGGTCAGGGCCTGCAACCGCCCGCGCGGCAGGGCGACGAGGTATTGCTGCAACGGGGAGAAGCCGAACGTGTAGAGGACCTGGAAGTCAGCAACCTTGCCGTCCTCGCCTTCGGTGTTGACGAAGTAATCGTCGCCCTTGCGGAAGAAGCGCGCCTTGACCCCGGCTTCGTCGAAAGTCGCCGCGTCGAAGTTACCCAGCACATTGCCGGCTTCTGCCTTGCGCATGGCCCAGCCATGGTCGGAGTCCTTCCATTGGCCGGCCTCGGTGGCGTGGCAACCCAGGCAACTGGCGCCATCGGCGTAACCTTCCGCCTCGCTGGACTGCCCGGGCATGCGGCCGACACCTTCGGCCCAGGCCGACTGTAGACCGAGCAGCATCAGCAGCACCACGCAGCGGAACAACCCGTTCCCCCCGCTCTTGAAACACCCCATTCCCTTGCTCCACGGTCAATTCGAATCGCCCTGTTCCGGGCTCTTGTTCTGTTCGCACACCCCATGTGCGCACTTCAGACTAGTGCATGCCTCCAGCATCTGTCTGTCGAATGGCACGAGGAAGGCCGATGGAATACAGCGGACTCCGGGCACGTGCCAGAGCGCCGTCGAACAAAGCCAGCCGCCTCCCCTTGCTCTCCAGTTCCACCCTCCCTATCCTGCCCCGGCCGCGGTCAATCCCGTGGCCGGGTTTGACAGCCCGAAACAACATTGGCGCGAGTGCGCCGCAAGGTGCATGCGAAAAACGGCGGACGTTTTTTGCAGGCAGCTGGAGGACGGCACGAAGGTTTCGCCGTGAGTCCGCTTCGCGACTGAAGTCGCTCCCACAGGGCCATCTCGCAACCCGTAGGTTGGTCCGAGGAACGAGGCCCAACACCGTGGCGCGGAGCATTGATGGATGGAAAAAGCGTCATCCACCCTACCCACAGCGCCGTCTTGCAACCCGCAGGATGGGTTGAGGCACGAAACCCATGCGGTTCGGAATCCATGGGTTTCGCGAGGTCGACCCTGGGGCAACTGCGTTGCCCTTGGCGAATGAAATCGCCCCCACAGGGATACCGAGTATGAATGGATCTCCCTCACCGGGCGCGATACGCCCCTAGGTCGACGCGAACACGATGATCGGCCCGCACACGGCCAGCAACACGTTGGAGATGGCGTAGCAGACGGTGAAACCAATGACCGGCGTATTACTGCCCGACTGCTCGATGATCTTGTTCATCGACGCCGCTTCGGTCTGGGCGCCAGCCAGGGCGCCGAAGAGGATCATGGGGTGCAGGCGCAAGACATAGCGGCCGAAGTAAAGCGCCACCAACGGTGGTAGCAGTGTCACCACAACCCCCGATATCAGCAGCGAGATGCCCTGCTCCTGCATCGCGGAAATCGCCGCTGGGCCCGCCAACAGCCCCACTACTGCGCCAAATGCGGTCAGGCCAAACTCGGAGAAAGCCCACTGCGCCGCAGGTGGCAAGGCGCCGATCTCGGGATGCCGGGAGTTGTACCAGCCGATCAGGAGTGCAACCAGCAGCACCCCGCCACCGACGCCCAGCTCGATGGGGATCATCCCGACATGGGTCGAAAGCATGCCCAGCAAGGCTCCCGCCACCATGCCCAGGCTGTGCACAGCGATGTCGGACTTGTAGCTGCGCTCGCGCACCCGCCCCACCTGGGCGGCCAGTGCCTCGACACTGGAGGTGCGCCCAGTGAGGGAGATGACGTCGCCACGCCGCAGCACGGTATTGGGCAGCAGCGGCAATTCAAGCCCCTGGCGGGTGATGGTGTTGATGAAGCAGCCCATCCGTTCCGCCCCGAGCAGGCACGCTTTGATTTCGTGGAGGGTCTTGCCGGCCAGCTCGCCGGAGGTCAGCACGATATCTGCCGAGCGGGTCGGGAAAGAGAGCGCCTGGGGATGATCCTCTTCCGGTCCTACCCATTCGGCCAACTGGCCCACGGCCTCCCGTAGCGCATAGATCCCCGCGATGTCCCCGGCCCGAATCACCAGGCCCGGATCGCGTTCGATAATCTGCCCGCCCCTCACCACGCGCTCGACGCTCATGGTCGGGTGCAACTGCTCTATGTCAGCAATGGTGCTACCCGCCACGCCGCCTTCCGCAACCTGGTGCGCCCGTACCACGATGCGCGTGTAAGGGATGCTGATGATTTCTTCGTTGCTGGCGATGCCCAGTTCCAGCTCCAGTTCCCGCGCCGAAGTACGCATGTCCACGCCCAGCAGCCGGGGCGCGATGCTGCCGACGAAGACGATCAGTCCAATGGTGCCGAACAGGTAGGTGATGGCATAGGCGATGGCCATGTGGCTGTTGAGCTGGGCCTTGGCCGCGTCGTCCAAAGGCAGCTGGGCGATGGCACTGCTGGCGGTGCCCATGATCGCGGTGTCCGTCAGCGCGCCGGCGCCGAGGCCAGCCGTAAATCCGGCGTCGAAGTGGTAAACCGAATTCATCAGCAGGATGGCGCCCAGGGCGGTGGCACAAAGCACCACCGAGAACAGCACCAGCTTGAGCGTGCCGCGGTTGAGGCTGCCGAAGAATTCCGGCCCGCTCTTGAAGCCCACGGCATAGATGAACAGCACGAAGAACACCGACTTCAGCTCGTCGGGCACCTCCAAGCCAATCTGGCCGATGACGAGCCCCATCAGCAAGGCGCCGGCCACCGAGCCCAGGTGGAAGCTGCCCAGCTTTATCCGGCCGACCAGCACGCCCAGCGCAATCGCCAGAAAAACAGCTATTTCCGGGTGCGAGCGCAGCGCAGCGATGACGAAATCGATCATCGCCCGTTCCCTTCCTGATCCGCATCCTTGGCTGGAGCTGGGTACCAGCGCTCTTTCGGCACCCATTTTTCTTGCGCGGGGTCGCCCAGGTAGTGCGGCGACATGATCTGCACGCCGTACTCGTTGAACACGTCCTGGATGTTGGCGTGCAGCATGGTCAGCAGCTCGGCGCGCGGACGCGGCTCGCTGGGCACGGCCTGGGCCACCAGCCGGTACTCGGGGTAAAAGTCCGACAGCGCCGTCTGGAACACCTGCGGCAGCGGTTTCTGGAGGATGCCAGGCGTGCGCCGCGCAGCTTCCAGCAGCATGGCCTCCACCTGGCGCCAGGCTGTGTCGTAGCCGATGGTCACGGTGGTATCCACCACGTAGCCCTGGCCCTGCACGACGCGGGAGTAATTGCGGGTGACCGAGCCGGTGATCATCGAGTTGGGAATGGTCAGCACCTCGCCGAGGCCGGTGCGGATGCTGGTGGTGAACATCCCCAGCTCGGTGACGGTACCCTCGTTATCGCCGATGCGCACGTACTCGCCGGGGCGCAGGGTGCGGGTGTAGGTGAGGATCAGCCCCGCGGCCGCCTGCCCCACTACGCTGGATGCGCCCAGGGAAATCATCAGGCCGATCAGCACCGACAACCCCTTGAATGCCTCGGTCCCAGCCCCGGGCAGGTAGGGATAGGCCATGGCCAGGGCGAACAGCCAGATGGCCAGCGAAGTCAGGCGCGTTGTGGGTTGCAGTGTCTCGTGGTTGAGCCAGCTGATGGTGCCCGGGCGGGAAAGGCGCTCCAGCAGCCGCTTGCTGAAGGCGCTGATACCCCGTGCGATGAAGAAGATCAGCAGCGCGATGACCAATCCCGGAATCGCACTGACGATGGCATCCAGCATGTAGTGCACGAGATCCACCAGGTACTCGTTGAGGCTTTCGCCCCAGGGCCGGGTATAGGGGAATCGCTGCAGCACGAAGCTCAGCCATTCATAGGTGAGCAGCAGCACCAATGACCAGAACACCAGTGCCAACAGGCGTCGGACCACGGGGAACAGGTTGCTGCTATCCACCAGCTGCGTCTCGCCGATCCTCAGCGCGCTGGTGTGCCGGCCCATGCGTCCTGGCAGCCAGGACAGCGCCCGGCGGTGCGCCCAGCCGAGCAGTTTCAGCAGTCCGATATAGAGCAGCGTCGCTGCTGCGGAGAATCCCCCGGCCGTCAGCAGGAAGCGCAGGCTGCGAGCCTCCGCCGATTCCGCAACCACCTGGCGCAGCTTTTGCACCGCCACTTCGGCGTCCTCGCGCACTGAAGTTTCACCGGCATCCAGGTCGTTCGGCGAGACGATGAAGGCGCGTCGGTCGCCCAGCAGGACCATATAACTGTCCTGGATGCTGTCGAGTCTGACCTCGGCTTCCTCGGTGCCGTCGAGCACTTCGCGGATCACCGCACCCGCGCGGCTGGCACGGGCAGCGGGTGATTCACCGAGGAACGTGGCGCGAAAGACGAAGATACTGCGGTTGGCGACTTTCAGTTCGGCGGGTTCCGCCACCGTGGTCGCTACCTCCTCCGCCGCGTGTGCGACGGCGGAAAGCGCCATCGAGAGAATCCAGAAGATCGTGGCTCCCCACCAACTGATCCTTTTATCCATGTAGCGCACTCCGGCCCGTTCTCGTTGTCCGCCAGGCACCCCCGATTCCTGGCCTGGCGAGTTGCAGCCTAGTCCAGTTCGCGAAATCGAATCGGGATTCAGGCACGCGAGTACCTTGTACAGACAACAGCCAACCGCATCACGGATTCGCCTCCAAAGTGGCGCGGCAGCTGGATTTCCCTCTTTCTACGACGGACGGATGGGCTGGCGTTTCGGAAAAATTTGTGTAGGCTCACGTGAGAAATTTCTGACAGAAAACGGACTTCTGCCTGACAAACCGAATTTCAGGACTCGGCCGCAACGAAGAACTCGCCTCAACCTGGATCATTGTGATGACCGGACAGAGCCGAGCCATTGCGCCGCAGCCTCCAGCACAGGTTGCATCGGCACCTTGCACCCGAGGGGGACGCAAGGTGTTTTCGCGGTACTGAATCTCAAACGTTAAAGGCCTGCCCCTGCGCGACAGGCCTCTTGGTGAGCATATGGATATTGATACCAAGCCCGGCACCCCCGTGCCGCCCGCATTCAGGCCCCAGTGCCGCGCCATGGCCCTGGAACCACGCATCCTGTTCGACGGCGCAGCCGCCGCGGCCGTGGACCAGCAGCACCAGGACGCCGGTGACGCCGGCAAGCCTGCAGCTGATCACGCCACGCCCAACGACGCCCGCAGTGAACCCGGTCAGCAACCCTCCGCCAGCCGCCACCTGTTGGTGCTGGACAGCCGCATCGACGGCCGCGAGAAACTGACGGCGCAACTGCCCGGCAATGTCGAAGTATTGGTGGTGGAAGCCAACCAGGATGGTCTTGCCGCCATCTCCGCTGCACTGGCCCAGCTCGGCCAGGTGGATTCCATCCAGATCCTTTCCCATGGTGCCGCCGGCGAATTCACCCTCGGCAAGACCACCCTGAGCGCCGACAACATCGGCCAGTTCGCCCAGCCCCTCAGCCAGTGGAGCCAGTCGCTCAGCGAAGGCGCCGATATCCAGCTCTACGGCTGCAAGGTTGGCGAAGGTAGCGCCGGGCGTACCCTGGTCAACGAACTGGCGCGCTGGACCGGCGCCGACGTCGCCGCCTCCAGCGATGACACGGGTAGCGCCCGCGCAGGCGGCGACTGGGACCTCGAAGTCACCAGCGGCGACGTCGACAAGCCCATCGCCCTTGCTGCCGCAGCCACCGCCGGCTACGACCGGCTGCTGGCGGCCGGGCCGACCACTACCCTCTCCGGCGGCGCCGATGTACTGCTGGGAAACACCTTCAACTTCGACGTTACCTTCACCAATATCACCACCGACACCGGCTATGCGCCCTTCATCGACCTGTTCTTCCCGGCAACAGGCAAGGACGGTGCAGGTGCAGAGATCGACGACGGCATCACCTTCGTCACGGCCAGCTACCTCGGGCAGAACCTCACCACCCATGTCCTGACCTTCGACGCCAACGGCCAGGCGAGCCACCCGCTGGCAGTGGGAACCGACGGCAAGCCGGTGATCATCAATGCGGCCGATTTCGGCATGCGCGCCGGCGACCAGATGGTGGTGGTCGAACTGCCGTTCGCCAGCGTCACCCTGGGCCAGCCACCCATCACCGTGCAAGTGACGGCCGCGTTGAGCGACCTGGCTGATACCGATTTCTCCTTCTCCGGGTCGACGCCGGACCTGACCATCCGTGCGCGCAGTGGCTTCCAGTACGGCAACGACTCCCTGAACAACCCGGCGACCGACCCCAGCATCCTGGAGCCGTCCGCCAACGCCGACAGCTACGTGGTGCACCCGACGGTGATCACTTTCGACCAGGTCATCACCACCCCTGAAGGCGAAACCGCAACCGGCCCCAACTACGGCCGCGAACTGGACGTCACCATCACCCCGGCCGACGCCCAGACCCTGACCGATGTGGTATTGACCCAGCCGGTGCCGGACAACGTCATCGTGACCGCCATTACGCCCGGCGGTGGCGGCATCATCACGTCCATCACCTTGC
The DNA here is from genome assembly GCF_029871275.1 of Pseudomonas sp. BN414. Classification (NCBI taxonomy): domain Bacteria; kingdom Pseudomonadati; phylum Pseudomonadota; class Gammaproteobacteria; order Pseudomonadales; family Pseudomonadaceae; genus Pseudomonas; species Pseudomonas sp. BN414. The sequence goes on along the minus strand of NZ_SSOL01000050.1, from coordinate 68,013 downwards.
ACAACGGCGGCACGGTTACCGATCCGACGTTCATCCAGCGCATCCTGGCGCAGAACAGCGACGGCGACCTCAGCAACGACCTGTACATCAGCGAGTTCACTGTCCGCTATCCGACCCTGAACACGCCGACCACCACCAGCGTGCAGTTCTTCGTCCCGGACGACGACGCCAATGGCGTGCCCGTACTCAACGCCGCCACCGGTGATGACGTCACCATCACCTTCGACGGACCGACTGCGGCAGGCAACTGGGTCCCCCTCGACCCTCGCGACGCCACTAATGGCCCGATCGCCTTCGACGGAACCGGTGACGACGTCAGCTTCGTCGCCAAGTCCATCACCCTGGAGAAACAGGTCAGCGTGCGTACCGATGGCGGCACCACCGGCCTCAGCCCGGGGGATGTCCTGGACTACCGACTGAACATCGCCCTCTCCGACTATTTCGCCTTCGGCAGGACCTTCCTGGGTGCCGGCAACTTTGCGGTCGTCGACAGCCTCGGCGACGGCCAGACCCTGATCCCCGGTACCGCCACCCTGACAATCAGTCAGAACGGCATCACCCAGACCGTCGCCCTGCTTTCTCAATCCATCGTCAACGCCGATGGCAGTACGTCCATCACCTTCAATATCGGTGCCTCGCTGGCGAATGCGTTCGGCCTCCGCCAGTGGCTCAACGGCGACCTGGCCTTCGATGACGTGTTGCAGGGCGCCACCCTGGCGGTGCTCGCCTACCAGGCTCGGGTTGCCCAGAGTTACACCCCGCCGGCGGGCGCGCCCCACAGTGAAATCAACGAAGGCGACTCGTTCGGCAACAATGCCACGGTGACCGCCACCGTCCTCTTCGACCCGAACAACCTCAGCGGCTTCGATGAGAGCGACGCTTCCAACACCGTCAGCACCATTCCCACCAGCCAGGTGCAGATCGATCTGGCGGGCCTCAATGGTGGTGGAGCTCCGGCGCCGGGTACCGAATTGCGGCCTGGCGATACGGTCACATTCCGCCTCAGCTACGACCTGGTGACCGGCGACTACGAGAACTTCAAACTCACCGCCTACCTGCCGCTGCCGCTGTTCGACCTCACCGGCATCGACCCCAACACCATCTGGCGCCTGGCCACCGGCAACACCAACCCCAACAGCCCCACGTCGGTCACCATCGGCCCCGGCAACTCGCTGGTGTTCACCTTCGCCGACTATGTGAATACGGGCATCACGGGCAGCCGGATCGCCATCGATTTCACCCTCACCGTCAGCGACCAGCCCTTCGCCGACCAGCGCGCCTTCAACGTGCTGGGCGAATCCAGCCAGACCCGCACCCTGGACAAGAGCGTCCTGCTCACCACCGATGACGTGACGCTGATCGCCTCGGTGGCCGAGCCCGTGCTCAGCATGAGCCACGGCGTGGTGTCGACCAGCCACGGCACGGTGACCGGCACCACCGGCACTTGGAATGCGCCGGGCACCACTGGCGTGCCCTTCAGTGGCAGCATCACCGACATCCTCGCGGTCAATGGCAATGTCACCGGTATCGATGCGAGCGACAGCCTGCGACTGGCCACCGCCATCGAGAACCGTGGCGGCGGCACCGCCTATGACGTCAGCACCCGCATCACCCTGCCGCCAGGCCTGTCCTTCGTCGGCGGCAACCTGTCCAGCGCCAACCTGTTGATCTATCGCGGCGACGGCACCCAGCTGGTAGCGGGCACCCACTTCACCGTGGACAACGCCACCAACACCATCACCTTCATCGATGCTCCCGGCGTCGGCGCCTTGCTGGCCGGCCGTCCGGGTACGGCCGCCGACAACAGCGGCGCCAACCTGGTAGTGATTACCTACGACGTGCAGGTCGCGGCGGCCATCGGCGCCAACGCCACCCTGCAGACCACCGCCGAGCTGACCCACTACGCCAGTGCCGAGGGCGGGCAGAATTTCGTGCCAGTGCCGCTTTCCGACCTTGCCAGCCAGCAGGTCGCGGCGCCGGTAATCAGCAAGAGCTTCGCCGGCGGCAGCCTGGACAACGGCGACTCCAGCGCAGGTCACACCACCGGTGCGAACCTGGTGGTCGGCGAAAGCATGCTCTACGACATCATCGTCACTCTGCCCGAGGGCTCTACCCAGAACCTGCGCATCGACGACCTGATTCCGCCCGGCCTGCGCCTGGACACCGCTTTCAACGGCAACCTGGGCTATCAACTGATCACCACCGCTGGCGGCGCATTGACCGCCAACTTCGCCGGCTCGGTCACCATCGGCAGCCTCACCGCCCCCACCGGCACCCTGGGTGCCGACGGCGCCGATGCGCGCTTCATCTTTACCGCGTCCAGCGCAGCCGGCGACAACAACGTCGGCAACAACAGCTTCGTGATCCGTGTGCGCCTGGTGGCCAGCAACGTCATCGGCAACCAGGCCGGCGGCGTTCGCCAGAACGACGCGCGCTTGAGCTACAGCGATCCGGACGGCGACACCCCCAACGGCACCGTGCCGCTGAATCGCGATGTGAACCTGACCGGTACCAAGCCGGCGATCACCATCCACGAACCGACCCTGCAGCTCAGCCAGCAACTGATCACCACCCCGGGCCTGGGTTTTGACGAAGGCGACCGCGTCGACTTCAGCATCACCATTGCCAACGGCAATGCCGGCAGCGATTTCGATGCCTTCGACATCGCCTTCTCCAGCCAGCTGCCCACCGAGATGGATCAGCTCGCCCTGGTCAGCGTGACCTACACCGTCGGCGGGGTCAGTACCGATATCAGCGGCAGCTTCGTCCTTGATCCGAACGGTCGATTCTTGATCAACACCGGCAATGTCGACATCGCCAAGGGCGGTACCATCGTCATCCGGGTGACGGGCGTGGTGAATGCCACCGGTGCGTCCGTGGCTCAGTTCGACAACCTCGCCAATGTCCGCTGGACCAGCCTCAACGGCAGCAACATCAACGGCGCCGCCGACCCTGCCGACGAACGCACCGGCCTCGACGGCCTGATCAATACCGGCGTCCTGAACGATTACCAGCGCAGCAACGCCCTGATCATCCCGGTGGCCCAGGCCATCCGCTTCTCGCGGGTTGGTGGCCTCTCCGATACCGCCGCGCCCAACCCGACGGATGCGCTCGTGGAAAACGTGAGCATCGGCGAGATCATCCGCTACCGCGCCGCCGTGCTGGTTCCCGAGGGCAGCAACCCCAACTACCAACTGATCATCACCCTGGACGACGGCCTGACGGTGGATGACATCAGCACCATGCGCATCGGCTTCATTTCCGATGGCGGGCTGGTCACCAGCCTGGGGGACCTGATCATCGGCGGTACCTTGCAGATCATCGGCAACGAGGACAGCCCGCAAGCCCAACTGATTACGCCCGACCTGTCCGGCGCAGCGCCTACAGGTGTGATCAATCCGATCTACGTGGTGCTGGACATCGACGCCAACGGCAGGCAGGTGGTGACCATCAACCTGGGCAACCTCACCAACGGCCCCTTCGGCACCGGTAATGACGGCAATGACGAAGATCTCGAAGGCGTGGTCTTCGAATTCAATGCCCGGGTGGACAACAGCCTCGGCAACCAGAGCGCCAAGCAGCTTGGCGTCACGGCGCATGACCGCGTCAACGGTATTGTCCGCACCACCAGCGATACCCTGTTCGAGCGCATCGTCGAGCCCGGTTTCGCCAGCCTGAACAAGACCGTCACCGACTTCAACGCGAACCCCGGCGGCACCCTCGGGACCGCCACCGTCACGGTCGGCTTCACCGCCAACGGCGGCCTGCCAGCCTATGACGTGCACCTGACCGATGGTTTCCCCACCGGCAGCAACTACACCCTGCTCAGCATCACCATCGGCGCCAACACCTACGGTCCGGGCAACCTGCCGGCCGGCGTCAGCTTCAGCACCACGGGCGGTGTGACCGTGGATATCGCTCGGATCGACCCGGGCACCAGCGTCAGTGTGGTGTACAGCGTCCAGGTACCGAACAGCGCAACCATCGCCAGCACCGATGCCACCCTGAGCTGGAGCAGCCTGCCGGAAACCTTCACCAGTTGGGGTGGTACGGCCGTCGGTGCCGACAGCACCGCTGCGGGCGAACGTACCGGTGCGGACGGCCCTGGCCCCGACGGTACGACCCTGAACAACTATGTGCTTCGCGAAGGCGCCGGGCTCGGGATCATCAGCGGCACCCTGTGGAACGACACGGGCACCGCTGCCACCGCGCCGAACGACGCCACGCCGGACCCTGACCCGGTTCCCGGCACGCCCGCCTACGAACTGGCCATCGCCAACCAGACCATCAACCTGATCTGGGCCGGCAATGACGGCGTGCTCGGCAATGGCGACGACAAGACCTTCACCACGACCACCGACGCCAATGGCCGCTTCTCCTTCGGCGTGCTACCCAGCGGCCTGTTCCGCATCGACGCGCCGACCACGGTGAACAGCATTGCCCAGTTCGGCGAACTGCGGATTCGCATCGATACCGATGGCAGTACCCTCGGCCAGGTCCAGGTGACCCTCGGCGAAGGCGTGGCGCAACAAGCCAACTCCGGCTATGTCGAACTCAACGATGCCCCGGTGAATACCCTCCCCGGCTTCCAGCCGGGACTGGAAGACACACCCCTGGCGATTCCCGGTATCAGCGTCAGCGACATCGATGCCGAGCGCGACCCGGACATCAACAGCCGCGCCATCCAGGTCAACCTCAACGTTCTTCGCGGCACGTTGTCCCTCACCGGTCCGACCACCGGCGTGACGGTGACTGGCGCCGGTACCGCGAACATGGTGCTGGTGGGTCGGGTCGCCGACATCAACGCCGCACTCGCCGGCCTCAGCTACCTGGGCAACCTCAACTTCAACGGCGTCGATTTCCTCCAGGTCGTGAGCAACGACCTGGGCAACTATGGCGATTTCAACGGCAACGGCATTCCCGGGGAACTGGCGGACGCACGCACCGACGACGACTTCCTGGTGATCCGCCTCGACCCGGTGAACGACGCCCCCATTGCGGTGAATGACAACGCCACGGCGGTGGAAGCCGGCGGTACGTTCAACCGCCTGCCGGGTGTCGACCCGCGCGACAACCTGCTGGATAACGATACCGACGTCGATATCGCCACCAATGGCGACCAGATCCGCGTCGTTTCGGTCACCTCGCCGCTCGGCGTACCGGTCTCGGTTCCCCTGCTCGGCTCGGTGGAAGTCCTGGGCCGCTACGGCAAACTGGTGGTCCAGTCCAACGGCGCCTACCAGTACATCGTCGACAACGCCAATCCCGAGGTGCAGGCCCTGCGCCAGGCGGGCGACCAGTTGAACGAGAGTTTCACCTACGTGATCTCGGACATCGGCCTCGGCGGCCCGCCGCTGCAATCCTCGGCCACTCTTTCGGTCGTCATTCAGGGCGCCAATGACACCCCGGTCGGTATCAATGACGAGGGCACCGCCATCGAGAAAGGCGGCGTCAACAACACCGATATCGGCAACCCCGGCGACACGCCGCCAACCGGCTTCCCGGTTCCCGGCGCCAACGCCACCGGCAACGTGCTGGACAACGACCTGGATGTGGACGGCGGCGAGAACCCGGCGGACCCGATCGACTACGGCGAAACCAAGAGGGTCACCGGCGCGCGCGCGCTGCGTGAGCTCGCGCCAGGCCTGCTGACCATCGTCCCTGCCGGCGGCAGCGTGAACATCATCGGCACCTACGGCACGCTGAACATCGCCTCCGATGGCACCTACACCTATGTGCTCAACGAAAACGCCACCGCCGTGCAGCGGCTGGGGCCGAACGACACGCTGACCGAGTTCTTCAGCTACCAGGTCACCGATACGGCAGGCTTGAACGACCTGGCCGAGTTGCGCATTACCATTCGCGGCAACTACGACAACCCCCTGGCCAGCGATGACCAGGCTGTCGCCCAGGCCGGCTCCGGCCCCACCGCCATCGGTGAAAGCAACCCCAGCGGCAACGTCATCCTCTTCCCCAGCCGCCCCGGACCGGTCACCCAGCCTGGCGGCAATGGCGTGGACAACGACGTCGATGCGGCCGACCGGCCCAATACCCTGCTCAGGGTCAATGGCGTGCGCTCGGGCCTGGAAACGGCGGGCGGTGTGCTGATCGGGGTGGCTACCGGCTCTACCAGTACCACTGGCGCCACCCTGCTGCTGGGCAACTTCGGCCTGCTGCGCATCGGTGCCGACGGTTCCTTCACCTATGACGTGGACAGCGCCAACCCGACGGTGCAGGCATTGCAAGCCGGTCAGACCCTGACCGAGACCTTCACCTACCAGATCATCGACACCAACGGCTTCACCGATCTGGCCCAGTTGGTTATTACCGTTCGCGGGGTGAACGACCCGCCGGTAGCCCAGAACAGTTTCAACATCGCTGTCGAACGCGGCGGTGTGGCCAATGGTCAGGCGGGCCTCGACCCCACAGGCGATGTCCTGCTCAACGACTTCGACCCGGATGGCGACCCGCTCGCGGTGATTTCAGTCAGCAACGACGAACTGGGCACCACGGGCATCATCGGCCAGGCCTTCGACGGCCAGTACGGCACCCTGACGCTGAATGCCGACGGCACCTACAGCTACGTCCTGGACAACGACAATCCCGAGGTGCAGGCACTGCGTCTGCTCTCTGACTTCCTCATCGAGCGCTTCACCTATGCCATTTCCGATGGCCTGGAAGCACCGCAATCCGCGCAACTGGTGATCCTCATCCTCGGCCGCAACGACAACCCGGTCGCGGATGACGATACGGCCACGGCCGTGGAAGCCGGCGGGGTGAACAACAGCAGCGCCGGGGTCGACCCGATTGGCAACGTGCTGGACAACGACGCCGACGTCGATGGCGGCGCCCTCGATGCCATCGACTACGGTGAAACCAAGGCGGTGGGATCGGTGCGTACCGGCGCCGTGGAAGGCGCAGGTACAGATGGAATCCTTGGCACCGAACTGCGTGGCCAATATGGCTGGCTGACCCTGAACGCCGACGGCAGCTACAGCTACCGCCTGGACAACAGCCTCACGGCGGTCCAGGCCCTGCGCGCCGGCAATACGCTGCTCGATACCTTCAACTACAGCGTCGTCGACACCGCCGGCGCCACCGACATCGCCCTGCTGAGCATCACCATCGAAGGCGCCAATGATGCGCCGGTGGCTAACAACGACAGCGCCATCGCCGTCGAGGCCGGTGGCCTCGACAACAACCTGGATGGGGTCGACCCGACCGGCAATGTCCTGATCAACGACACCGACGTCGACCTCAACGGCGAGACGCTCACCGTGGTCGCTGTGCGCCACGGCACCGATGTCGGCATCATCGGCAGCGCATTGCTCGGCGAGTACGGCACCCTGACCCTCAACGCCGACGGCAGCTACACCTACCTCGTCGATAACGACGACCCCCGTGTGGAAGCCCTGCGCATTGCTGGCGACACGCTGCGCGAAACCTTCACCTACACCATCCGCGACCTGGCCGGCGCCACCAGTACCGCGACCCTCACCATCACCATCCAGGGCCGCAACGACAACCCGCACGCGATCCGTGTGGACCTGGTCGCCGTGGAGGCTGGCGGCACCAACAACGGCACCCTCGGTATCGACCCACGCATCAACGTCATGGCCAATGACACCGACGTCGACGCCGGCGATACCAAGACGCTCATCGGGATCCGCCTCGGCGACGAGCTCGGCGGCAACAACTTCATCCTGGTCACCGGTAGCCAGAGTATCGACGGCCTCTACGGCACCCTGATCGTGGAACCCAACGGCGAATCGCATTACGTGGTGAACAACTCCCTGGCGGCCGTTCAGGCGCTGAAGCCCGGGGACACGTTGCAGGAAGTCTTCTCCTACCGCATGCGCGACACCGCCAGCGCCCTGAGCATCGCCCGTATCACCATCACCATCCAGGGTGCCTGGGACGCCCCGGTCGCAGCAGACAACCTGAACATCGCCATCACCGACAATGGCGACGGCCTGGTATTGAACCCCACCGGTAACGTCCTGCCCAACGACAGCGATGTCGACCAGGGCGACCAGCTCACCGTCACCGGTATCCGCACGGGGCCGGAGAACGGCAGCGGCACCACCGGCTCCGTCGGCGACGTACTGGTCGGCCAGTACGGCACCCTGATCATCAATGCCGACGGCAGCTACCACTACACCATCGATATCTCCAACCCGGACGTGCTCGCCCTCGATCTGCTGGACACTCTGGTGGATCACTTCACCTATGAGGTGACCGACCTGGGCGGACTCACCGACCTGGCGCAACTATCGATCATCGTCATCGGCCGCAACGATGCCCCGGACGGCTTCGACGACGAGGCAACGGCCATCGAGGCCGGCGGCCTGAACAACGGTGTTCCGGGGCTGAACCCCAGCGGCAACGTGCTCGGCAATGACACGGATCTGGAAGGACAGCAGCTCTCGGTATCGGCCATTCGCACTGGCAGCGAAGCGGGCACTGGCACCAGCGGGACCGTTGGCACCGTACTGCGCGGCCTCTACGGCGACCTGACGATCAACGCCGACGGCAGCTGGACCTATGTGGTCGACAACAGCCTGGCCGCTGTCCAGGCGCTGCGCATCAGCGGCCAGACCCTGGTGGATGTTTTCACCTACACGCTCGCCGACACGCATCTGGCGACCGACACCGCCGAACTGCGCATCACCATCGACGGTCGCAACGACACGCCAGTCGCCCAGGATGACGACGCCACGGCGGTCGAGGCCGGCGGCGTGGGCAACGCCATTCCCGGTAGCAATCCCTCCGGCAACGTCCTGACCAACGACCAGGACGTGGACAGCGTCGCCAACGGCGAAACCCGGCAGGTCCTCTCGGCCACCAGCGAACTGGGCAACAGCGCGCTGGTCGGGCAGGCCCTGGTGGGCCGCTACGGCACGCTGACCCTCAATGCCGATGGCAGCTATGTCTATGTGCTGGATAACGCCAACCCGTTGGTACAGGCACTGCGCACCGCCGGCGAAACCCTGCGCGAAACCTTCACCTACGTCATGCGCGACACGACTGGTGCTCAGTCCGAAGCAAGGCTGAACCTGCTGATCCAGGGCGCCAACGACAATCCGGTTGCCCAGGACGATGGCAACCTTGCCAGCGACCAGACCCCGGCGCCCCAGGCCACCGGCAATGTGCTGCCGAACGATTCGGACGTGGACGGCGGTGAGCTACTGCAGGTAGTGGGCATCCGCAGTGGTGCAGAGAACGGCACCGGCACGACGGGCCTGGTCGGCCAGCCCATCGCCGGTCGCTACGGCACCCTGGTGATCAATGCCGACGGCAGTTACACCTACAGCATCGACCTGACCAATCCCGAAGTGCTCAGGGCCGCCGGTCTCGGCCGCGTCCTGCAGGACGTCTTCACCTACACCGTGGGCGACCGCGCCGGCGCGACCGACCTGGCGCAACTGACGATCGACCTGGATATCGCTGCGCCCTTCATCCCCGCACCACGGGAACCCATCGGCCCGCACGAGGACCGTGACGATCTCGACCCGTTCCGCCGCCCGCCGCTGCCCGGCGTGGACCCGGTGGTCTTCGTCGGACCGGTGGTGGAGCGCGATGATCGCCAGCTGATGCTGTCTGGCTGGGACGCCGACGGCAGCGATCTGCGCCTGGGACTGGAACCGGAAATCGAGAGCGAAACCCTGAACGCGCACTTCGGCCAGATCAAGGGCCAGTTCGTCTCCCGCGCGGTACACGACAGCAGCGCCAACAGCGACCTCGACCTGGCGTGGATTCTCGGCCGACATGGCCGGACCAGCCTGAGCGCCGATGGGCTGCTGCCTGATCCGTCGGTGTTCGCCCCCACCCCGGAGAACCTGACCCAGGGCGATGCCCAGTTGCCGCCGCCCTCCGACGCCCGTACCGCCCCCGGCTTCCGTGCCCAGTTGCGCGAGGCCGCTGAGCGCCTGCGTGCACTGGGCAATGGGCCAACCGAATAAGCAAGGACCAAGGATCGACCATGCCAAGAACGCCCTACACGCTCCTCAGCGCCGCCATCGCCTCCACCCTGCTGCTGGGCGCCTGCTCGGCCATGAAGCCCCACGAGTACACGGACGAAGAAAGCCGACAGCGTATCATCCGCGACCAGGCGCAAATGTACGCAAATCAAGAGCCGGTGACGGCTCCCATCACCTTCTACGAGGCCGCGGCCCGGGCCCTGAAGTACAACCTGGACTACCGCCTGAAACTCATGGAGAGCGCGCTGGCCAGTGACCTGCGTGACGTTTCCAGCCATGAAATGCTGCCGCGCGTAGTCGCCTCGGCTGGCTATGCCGGGCGTAACAACGACTCCGGCGGCACCTCCATCGGCATCGAGGACCGCGAGCAAAGCTTGCGGGCATCCACCTCCGAAGAGCGTTATCGCGAACTGTACGGCCTGGGCCTCTCCTGGAGCCTGCTGGACTTCGGCGTCGCCTACTACCGCACCCAGCAGAAGAGCGACCAGATCCTCATGGCCGAGGAGCGTCGCCGCAAGGTGGCTCAGAACGTCCTGCAGGATGTGCGCAACGCCTACTGGCGCGCAGTCGGCGCCCAGCGCCTGATGCCCCAGGTCGATCGCCTGCTGGTGCGTACCCACCAGGCACTGCTCTCCGCCCGCGAGGCCGAGACCAAGGGCCTGCTGCCGCGTCAGGAAGTGCTGTCCTACCAGCGCGCCCTGCTCGACTCGATCTACCTGCTCACCGTGCGCCGCCAGGACCTGGAGTTCGCCCAGGCCGAACTGGCCGCTCTGATGTCGCTACCGCCGGGCTCGAAGCTGATCCTCCCCGACCAGACCGAGCAACCGCTGCCGGAACTGAACCAGGACATCGACCGGCTGGAACAGATCTCCCTGGAGAACCGCCCGGAGATCATGGAAGAGTGGTACCGCAAGCGGGTCAACGAGAATGACCTGAAGATCGCCAAGGCACAGCTCTGGCCCAACGTCAGCCTGGATTTCGGCTACAAGTACGATTCCAACAAATTCCTCTACAACAGCGACTGGACTGAAACCGGCCTGCAGGTGTCCATGAACCTGCTGCGCCTGTTGCAGCTGCCGTCGTTGAACGCCGCCGCCGAATCCCAGGAAAAGACCGACGACATGCGCCGTGTGGCACTGTCCATGGCCATCCTCACCCAGGTCCGGGTGGGCACCCTGCGCTACCAGCTGGCGCGCCAGGAAGTGGAGTTCGCCGACCAGAGCCTGCGGGTGGACCAGAGCCTGTTGGACTACGCCCAGGCGGCGCGCACCACCTCCTACGGCTCGGAGCTGGAGCTGATCCGCGCCGAAGGCCGCTACCTGCTTTCGCGCTACCAGCGTGAAGCAGCCTACTCGGACGCCCAGGCAGCCTGGGGCCGGCTGTATAACTCCGTTGGCCTGGACATCCTCCCGGAGCAGATCGAGAAGCACGATATCCAGACGCTGGCCCGAGAAATCCAGCGCACCCTGGGTGAACAGGAACACAGCAAACTTCTGGTCAGCAAATAAGGAACACCGCATGTCGTCGATCGCTGAGCGCAGTCTGCTCGCCCTGTTTGCGTCCCTTGTCCTGTCTCTACAGTTGCCCATCGCCCTTGCCGATGACCTGCCCCCGGCCGCCCCCAGCGAGGACCCCGGCGCCATCCGCGTGCTGCTCAGCGCTGACCTGGAAACCACGCTTTCCAGCCAGATGAACGGCACCCTCGGCGAACTCAAGGCGTCCCTCGGCCAGCAGGTGGCGAAAGACGCCCTGCTGGCCCAGCTCAACTGCGAAGAGGCCCAGGCCCGTGCCAAAGTCGCCGCTGCCGAGCTGACCATGGCCCGGCAGAACCTCGATGCCAAACGCAACCTGCGCAAGCTGGATGCGGTAGGCGACCTGGAAGTGGCCATGGCCAACACCGAGGTCCAGAAGGCGGAAGGCGCCCGCTCCCTGGCCCAGGCCCAGAGCGGCTACTGTCGGGTACAGGCGCCCTTCTCCGGCCGCGTCGCCAAGGTACACGTGAAGCCTTACCAGACCGTGGCGGCCGGTACGCCACTGTTCGACCTGGTCAGCGACGGTGCCCTCAAGGTGCGCCTGAACGTGCCGTCGAGCCTGTTGCCGCAGCTCAAGCCCGGCCTGGCGCTGGAGGTCAGCATCCTGGAAACAGGGAAGTCCTATGGCGCCCACATCAGCGCCATCAACTCACGGGTCGACGCCGTGGCCCAGACCGTGGAACTGGAGGCGCGGCTCGACGCCGAGCACCCTGAACTGATCGCCGGCATGAGCGGCACCGCACGCTTCCCGCAAGCCCATGAATGACCGCCTGCCACACCCGCAGTTGCTGCTGGCGCTGGCCGCGCTGCGCGATCGCGCCCTCGCCGCCGACTCGCTCAACGCCCTGGCCTTCTCCATTGCCAACGATCCCTATGCGTTGCTGCGCTACCACCAGGCGCTGGTGCTCGCCCAGCGTGGCGCGGACCTGGAACTGCTCTGCGTTTCCGGCCTCGCCCGCCCCAGCGAAGATTCGCCCTACCTGGTCTGGCTGCGTCGCGCCAGCCGTTGGCTCAGCACCCAACTGCCCGACGCCCAGCCACGCTGGCTGGCCCGCGACACCGTGGAACCGCCCGAAGACATCGCCGAAGGCTGGGCCGAGTGGTGGCCATCCGGACTCTGGTGCATTCCCCTGCACGACCGGGAAGGAACGCGTCTGGGGTTAGTGCTGTTTCTCCTGGATGCGCCGCCGGCCGACTCCCTGGCGCCGCTGGCCGGTGGCCTCTGGCAGACCTGGGCCCATTGCTGGGCCGCCTTTACGACTCGGCGCCGCCTGTTCGGCTGGCGCCCGAGCAAGCGCCAGCTCCTGGCCGCGCTGGCGGTGGCCGCTGCGCTGATGCTGATACCGGTGCGGCAGACAGCACTGGCACCGGCCGAGATTGTCTCGCGCCAAGCGGAGGTCATCAGCTCCCCCATCGATGGGGTGATCGAGCGCATGCAGGTTCGGCCTAACCAGCCGGTGGAAGCCGGCACCCTGCTCTTCACCCTCGACGAAACCACCCTGAGAAGCCGCGCCGAAGTGCTCGGCAAGGAAGTGGCTGTGGCCGATGCGGAGTTGATGGCGGCCAGCCAGCGCGCGTTCGACAACCCGCAGAGCAAGAGCGAGCTGACCCTGCTCAACGGCCGCGCCCAGCAGCGTCGCGCCGAATTGGCGGCGGTACAGGCGCAGTTGCAGCGTACCCGTGTGCGCTCACCGCGCGCCGGCGTGGCGGTGTTCAGCGACCCCAACGACTGGCTGGGCAAACCGGTGGCGACCGGCGAGCGCATCCTCCAGGTGGCCGATCCCGCACAGCCGGCCATGTTGATCCAACTGCCAGTGGCTGACGCCATCGCCCTGGAACCGGGTGCCGAGGTCACCCTGTTCCTCACCGCCTACCCGCTCTCGCCGCTCAAGGGAGAGGTGCTGGAAACCAGCTACCAGGCCCGCGCCAATGAAGAAGGCGTAGTCGCCTACCGGTTGCTGGCCAGCGTCGAAGGTCAGCCGGAACATGCCCGCCTCGGCCTGCACGGCACCGCCAAGCTCTACGGCGAAAGGGTGGTGCTGGGCTACTACCTGCTGCGCCGGCCCTTTGCCGCGCTGCGTGCCTGGACCGGGCTGTGATCGTCGACGCGGCACAACTGCCGCTGCCGCCGTTGCGCGAGGATCTGCGACTGCTGGAGACCGCGCCCGGCAACGATGGCGAGCCCGCCTGGGTGATCCAGGACACGGTGGTCAATCGCTTCTATCGCATTGGCTGGCTGGAGTTCGAGTGCCTGCTGCGCTGGGAGCGGACCCCGCAGCAGATCTGCAGCGCCATCCAGGAGCAGACGCCGCTGCGCCCGGACGTGGAGCAGGTGCTGGAATTCCGTGAGTTCCTCGCCCAGCACCAGCTGTTGCGCCCGACGCCCGATGCCGCAGCCCGCATGGCTTCGCGCAGTGAAGGCAATGCCTGGCTCAACTGGAAATGGTGGCTGCACCACTATCTGTTCTTCCGCATCCCGCTGCTGCGCCCGCAGAGGCACCTGGAACGCCTGGCGAGCCATCTGGATTGGTTGTTCCGCCCGCTGACCGGGGTGCTGGTGGTGACCCTGGGGGTGATCGGCGTGCTGCTGGTCCTGCAGCAGTGGGACGCCTTCACCACGGCGGTGGTGGAATCCTTCTCCGCCTCCGGGCTGGTCAGCTTCGCCCTGGCACTGGCCCTGGCCAAGACCCTCCATGAACTCGGCCACGCCCTGGTGGCGACGCGCCTGGGGCTTCGCGTCGGGCACATGGGCATCGCCTTCGTCGTGCTCTGGCCAATGCTCTACACCGACACCGGCGAGAGCTGGAAGCTACGCAGCTCCCGGCAGCGTCTGGCCATCGCCTCGGCGGGCATCCTCACCGAACTGGCCCTGGCCGGCCTGGCGACCCTCGGCTGGGCCCTGTCCGATCCCGGCCCGTTGCGCAACGCCCTGCTCTACCTCGCCACCACCAGCTGGGTCCTGTCGCTGGCCTTGAACGCCAGCCCGTTCATGCGCTTCGACGGCTACTTCATCCTGTCCGACCTGCTGGACTTCCCCAACCTCCACGAACGTTCCTCGGCGCTGGCGCGGACCACCCTGCGGCGCGTTCTGCTAGGCCTGGACGAGGACTGGCCGGAAGCCTTCAGCCCCGGCAAGCGCCGCGCCCTGGTGGCCTTCGCCATGGTCACCTGGGTCTATCGACTGGTGCTATTCCTGGGTATTGCCGTCGCGGTTTACCTGCTTTTCTTCAAACTGCTCGGGATACTGCTGTTCGTCGTGGAAATCTCCTGGTTCATCCTCATGCCGATAGCGCGCGAACTGAAACACTGGTGGGCCAATCGAGCCGCCATCCGCAACAGTCGCCGGTACTTCTGGTGGAGCGCTCTGGCCGTGCTCCTGCTGCTCCTGGCAGTGCCCTGGCGCAGCCAGATCCACGCCCTTGGCGTGGCCCGTGCCGAACAGCAGTTGCGCGTCTTCGCGCCCTACCCCGCGCGCTTGCAGGCCATTCACGCAGCGGGGAACGTCGAGGCCGGAACGACCCTGGTCACGCTGGAGGAGCCGGACATCTCTTCGCGTGTGACCAGCAGCGAAGCCAGCGTGAAGAGCTACGAGGCGCGCCTGGGCGGACTGATCGCAGACCCCGGCGGCGCCGACCAGGCTCTTGCTACCCGCCAGCGCCTGCGCGTGCAGTTCGAAGAGGCCCGCGCCGCCCGTTCGGAAATCGCCCGGCTCAAACTCCAGGCGCCCTTCGCCGGCCGTTGGCTGGACCTCGACCCCGACTGGCGTGCCGGCCAATGGGTGCACAGCCGCGAGCCCATCGGCATGCTGGTGGACCCGAGCCGCTGGCAGGTGGATGCCTACGTCGACCAGGACGACGTACAGCGCCTGGTGCAAGGCAGTGCGGTTCAGTTCTATCCCGAAGGCCAGCCGACACCCATCGCGGGCAAGGTGGTCGCCATCGGCAGCACCCGCGTCAGCAAGCTGGAACACGCGATGCTCGCCTCCCGCTATGGCGGCCCCCTGACCGTGGCCAGCCAGAGCAAGGAACTGGTGCCGACACCGCCGCTGTTCCACGTGCTGGTGCAACTGGAAACCGCCCCGCACACCCTGCGCGAAACCCGTGGCCACCTGCAGATCGACGGCAACCGCCGCAGCCTCCTGGCCGAGGGCCTCACCCATGTGGCGGCGGTGTTGCTCAGGGAAAGCGGGTTCTAGGCGCGTGCTCGCTTCGTTGGGCTTCGCGTCGCTCAGCCACAACCTACGAATTCCGCTCCCTTCCTGTGGGGGCGAATTCATTCGCTAAGCGGGCCGCAGGCCCGCCGTGCTCAACAGGTTCAATTCCCCGCCGACACACCCCTATCGATCGCCATGTCCGCACCGGTGATCGAACGCGCGCCGGGCTGGCAGAGGAAGTAGGCCAGCTCAGCCACTTCTTCAGGCTGGATGAAGCAGGCCTGGTCGCCTTGCGGGTACTTCGCCAGCAGCTCGCGGTAATACCCTTCGGGGTCGCCCTGGCCGTAGTGTTCGGCCTGGAACTTCAGCATCGGCGTTTCGATATCGCCCGGCGACACGGCGTTGCAGCGCACGCCGAATGGCGCGAGGTCCAGGGCCAGGGTCTTGGTCAGCAGCGTCACTCCGCCCTTGCTGGCGCAGTAAGCCGCCGCATTGCGGTTGCCCTGACGGCCGGCATCGCTGGAGATGTTGACGATGGCGCCGGCAGTTTCCTTGAGCGACGGAATCGCGGCCGAGCACATGAAGAAGGTGGCTTTCAGGTTCACATCGAGGACCAGGTCGAAATCTTCCTCGCTGAAGGATTCCACCGGACCTTCCCGCCACACGCCAGCGGCATTGACCAGCGCGTCCAGCCGGCCAAAGGACGCCAGGGCCGCGGCAACCGCTGCGGTGCAGGTCGAGGGCTGGCGGATATCGCCGGCGAAGATCCCGCAGGCGGGATGCTCCGCGTGCAGCCGCGCCAGGCCCTCGGCCGAAAGGTCGGTAGCAAAGACCTGCCAGCCGCCCTGGATGAAGCGTTTGACCAAGGCACGGCCGACGCCGCCAGCCGCGCCGGTGACAAGGACCACGGAGGTGTTCATAGGCTGGGGCCTCCGGCTCAGGGCGCCTTGTTCTCGATCAGACAATTGCCGCCATCCACGACCAGCAGCTCCCCGGTGATGTAGCTGGCTTCCGGCGAAGCGAGGAACGCCACCGCCGCCGCAACCTCTTCTGGACGTCCTGCCCGGCCCATGGGAACGTAGCTGGCCGCATGGCGCTCCTCGTCCGTACTGGAACCGGTGCCGATCCAGCCCGGCGCAACGCAGTTGACGGTGATGCCCTGGCGCGCCACTTCCAGCGCGAGGCCCATGTTCATCCCGACCATGCCAGCCTTGGCAGCGCTGTACGCAGCCTCGCCCGGATTGCTGCCACGGGTGCCGGTTGTCGAGCTGATCTGCACGATGCGTCCATACCCCCGCGCCTGCATGCCCGGCAGCACGGCACGGGTCAGCAGGAAGGCGGTGGTCAAGTTGCGTGCAATGGAGAGATTCCAGGTGGCGAGGTCCATGCCGGCGACTTCGGCGAAGGGTTCGGGGCTGCCCTGCATGGCCATGCCGGCATTGTTCACCAGGATGTCGATGCGGCCCCCAGAGCGATTCGGCCCAGGTCGCCAGCTCGTGGACCTGGGATTCATCGGTGAGGTCCGCCGCCCGCCCTTCGGCCTCGACGCCTTCGGCGCGAAGTTCCGCCACCCGTTCGGCAATGCGTGCGCTGCTGGCCGTGACAATCAACCTCACCCCGGCAGCGCCGAGCCTGCGGGCAATAGCCATGCCGATTCCCGCTTCGCTGCCGGCCCCGCTGACCAGCGCGACCTGGCCCTGCCAATTCGTTTGGGTCATCTCACGCTCCTCATGCGGGTTTCATCGCTGGAGTAGAAATGCGAGCGGGACTACCCGCCCGGTGAGACAGCATCAAGACACGCCGTTGAGCGCCGCCGCTTCAGTTGTAGCAGTCGAATGAACGACCGGCGCAGCGGAAAATTGCAGGCAGGCGTCGGCGACCGGGCCCTTGCGCAGCAGCTTCACATCGCTGAAGTAATCCATGGACATCACCCAGGGCATGCCCGGTCCCTGGCGCGGCAGATTGGCCAGCACGCGCTGCACGTAACCGGCACCGAAATCCAGCAGCGGCCGGGTCGGCATGCCAGCCGGGGCCTGGGCTTCGCACACCTCCATGCCGCGCTCATCCATGTAGCCCAGCAGCCGGCAGAAGTGCTCGCAGAGCAGGCTCACCTTGAGTGTCCAGGAAGCGTTGGTATAACCCACTGCGAAGGCGAAGTTGGGGATGCCGGAAAGCATCATGCCCTTGTAGGCGACCGTCTCGTTCCAGGCGATGGGCTGGCCGTCGCGGGACAGTTGCACGCCACCGAATACCTGCACGTTGAGCCCAGTTGCGGTGATGACGATATCCGCCTCCAGCACGGTGCCGGACGCTAAGCGCACGCCCTGCTCGGTGAAAGTCTCGACGTGGTCGGTAACGATGGATGCCTTGCCGCTGCGCAGTGCCTTGAACAGGTCGCTATCAGGCACCACGCACAGGCGCTGGTCCCAAGGGTTGTAGGGCGGGTTGAAGTGCACGTCCACCGGATAGCCCTTGGGCAGCGCACGTCGATTGACGAAACGGATGATGCGCCGCGCGGCATTGGGAAAGCGCTGGCAGAAGCGCCACATGGCCAACGCCACCTTGGCGTTCTTGTAGCGGACGATGGAATAGGCCGTCTGCTCCGGGAGCAGCTTGCGCAGCAGCAGCGCGATGGGGTCCTTGGCCGGCAGCGGGATCACATAGCTGGGCGTACGTTGCAGCATGGTCACGTGGGCGGCCTTGTCGGCCATCGCCGGCACCAGGGTCACGGCGGTGGCGCCGCTGCCGATCACCACGACGCGCTTGCCGCTGTAATCCAGGTTTTCCGGCCAGTGCTGCGGATGGATCAGTTGCCCACGGAATCGCTCGACACCCTCGAAAGCCGGGGCGAAACCCTGGTCGTAGCGGTAGTAGCCGCCAGCGGAGAACAGCCAGCGGCTGCGCACGATGCTGCGCTGCCCTGAAGCAACGCCCTCCACCAGTACTTCCCAGCAGGCGCGTTCGCTGCGCCAGTCCGCCGCTACCACCTTCTGGCCATAGCGGATGTTCTGTTCGAGGCGATGCTCGGCCACGGTTTCGCGCAGGTAGCTCATGATCACGCTGGCGTCGGCGATCGCCTTCTCGTCCTTCCAGGGCTTGAACTCGAAACCGAAGGTGTAGAGGTCGGAGTCGGAACGGATGCCGGGGTAGCGGAACAGGTCCCAGGTCCCACCCAGGTCGTTGCGTGCTTCGAGTATCTGGAAGCGTTTGCTGGGTTGATCCCGCTTCAGGTAACAGGCGGCGCCGATACCGGACAGGCCGGCACCGACGATCAGCACATCGAGCAGTTCCTGCGAGGGGTTCGATTGGGCGGTCATGGCGGTTCCTTGTGCTTGTTGTCGGGACCACGCGTGGCAATGCCATGCTTGAGGCTAGAGCCGGACTATCGTTCCAACAAGCACCGATCGGCACCATCCAAAAGCATGGAATCGTGACGCTCGACCACCCACGAGACCGTTACTGGATAGCTGACGTCTTCGCCGGCGCACAGACAGTAGATGTAGGTGACAGGAATTCGATGCCGGTCAGCCACTCGTTGGCGAGGATCGACGAGAACATGCCGGACACCGGTTCGGAGCACGGATCGATGGCGAGGTGGAGGCGCCAGGAACTGCCTTCGGCCGATATCGACTGGAGGGTCCAGGCGACGCCGGGCAGGCACTGGCTGATGATCTGTTCGATGGCTGCGGCAGCCAGGGGGCGGGTGGAAATCATGACCGTCAGGCTCATGGCAGGCTCCGGGCATGGAAATCGGGGCCTGGGGCCACCCGTCACAGGACGGGCGACCCAGGCGATGGGCTAGCGCCGGCTATTGGCTGGCGACGGGGGGGTATCAGGCAACGACCGGAATCATCGGGTCGGCGGCAGCCAGTGCTGCAGCACGATCAGCCGCCGGCGGGTAGATCCACACGGAGTTGATCTGCTGCTTGATGGACTTGCCTTCCTGACGCTCGAACTTGATCTGACGATCCCAGCCTTCGGTGAACACTGCACCCCAGGCACCGAGATCCAGGCAGGTGACGTACTTGGGCTGGCTGTAGGGGATCGACGCCACGCCCAGCAGACTGGCCGCCACGTTGTTGCCGGCGGAGCGCCCCAGGGCGATCGCATGCTGGCAGGACATCAGCGCATGGTTGCCCTGGTCATCGCATGCCGCGCGGGCGACGTCGCCGGTGGCGAACACACCGTCATGTCCGTGTACCTGCAGGTTGGCGTCGACATGCAGGCGACCCTGGCCATCGCGTTCGGCCGGAACCTGCTCGGTCAGCGAGCTGGCGCGTACGCCAACGGTCCAGATGACAGTATCCGCCTCGATACGCTCACCACTGAACAGGGTCACGCCAGCGGCATCCACCGACGCCACGCCGCTGTTCAGGCGCCACTCGATACCCAGCTCAGTGGACGCCTCGACGATGGCCCCACGCGGACCTTCGCCCAGGGCGGCACCGATCTCAGTGCCGCGGTCGACGACGATCACCCGTACATCGGCCTCCTGACCCAGTACTGCACGCAGGCGGGCCGGCATTTCGGCGGCGGTCTCGATCCCGGTAAAGCCGCCACCGGCGACGACCACGGTGTTGCGGCGGGTGGAAGCGGGACGCTCGGCCAGGGACTGGATATGACGATCCAGGCGCACGGCCTCCTCCAGCTGGTCCACATCGAAGGCATGTTCGACGCCGGCCATCGCCGGGCGCACCACCTGGCTACCGGTGGCCAGAACCAGGCGATCGTAGCTCAGGTCGGCGAACTGGCCATCGACACCGCGATAGCCCACGCGTTTGCCTTCGACATCGATGCGCTCCGCGAAGCCCTTGATGAAGGTCACGCTCACCGCGTCGAACAGATCGCCCAGCGGCGCCACCATCTTGTGCACCTCGGGTTCATAGAAGCGCGGACGTACGCGCAGCTCGGCCTGGGGTGCGAGCACCACCACTTCGATGTCGTCACGGCCATGCTGGTCCAGCAGTCGAGTGGCGCTCAGTGCGCTCCACATACCACCGAAGCCGGCGCCGACGATCAGGATGCGTTGTTTCATGGGTTCTCTCCACAAGGCGAAAAGTCAGGTTAGTTCCGGGCGGATGCGCCCGACATCTGCATGCCGGGCTGTGAGGTCATCGCCCCTAACCACACCGGCTAACTGCGACTGTATTTATCGTAGTTATTTTCAGCAAGCATTTTTTCTTGCCGGCTCCGGCCGCTCGTCGCCATCATTCCCTCCAAGCCGCGACAAATATGGGCGTTAAGACTTCAATCCATTAGGATTGAGGCGCCTGAAGTGAAAGAAGGCTTCCCTTGGAAGCTGGAAACACGGGAAACGTAATAGAGAATGGCCGCCACACTGGCGACATTATTAGTCGGAGTTAAGCATGGCTTTGTACAGTGCGGGCGTGGAGTACGGCATCCATTGCCTCCTATACCTGGCAGACGAGAAAGGCGACGGCCGCGAAGCCAGCGTGCGCACCCTGGCCGAATTGCAGGGCGTGCCGCCGGAACTGCTGGCCAAGGTCTTCACCCGCCTGGCGCGGGCGGGCCTGGTAGCGGCGACGGAAGGCGTACGCGGCGGCTTCCGCCTGGCACGGCCGGCGGACCAGATCAGCGTGCTGGATATCGTTCGCGCCATCGATGGCGACAAGCAGATATTCGAATGCCGTGGCGTGCGCGAGCGCTGCGCGATCTTCGGAAGTGAATGCCCGGCGCCGAACTGGGCCGTCGCCGACCCCTGCTCCATCCACGCCGTGATGCAGCAGGCGCAGCAACGCATGGAAGAAGCCCTCGCCCAGCAGACCATTCTCGACCTCGTGCGCCGCGTCGCCCGCAAGGCCCCGCCCGAATTCGGCGAACAGATTCTGCGCTGGATGAACGAGCGTCACGACGGCAAGGTTGAGATCGGGCCGCTCTGAGGCCGCCCGACCAGATCGTAGGATGGGTAGAGGAACGAAACCCATCGCCTGGGAACGGAACCCCGCTGCGTTGGGCTTCGCTGCGCTCTGCCCAACCTACAGGAGATCGGCGCGAAACCTGTGGGGGCGATTTCAATCGCTGAGCGGACCGAAGGTTCGCCCTATGGTGGACAAGGGGGCAGCTGTGCTGCCCATAGCGAATGAATTCGCCCCCACAGGGAAAAGCGCGACAACGCTTTGTCACTGCTGCTTGCGCTTGCGGAACTCGGCCACCTTATGCCGGTTGCCGCACAGCGCCATGCTGCACCAGCGGCGCCGATGGGACTTGGTGCGGTCGTAGAACCAGAGCACGCAGTCCGGGTGCTCGCATTCGCGCACCAGGTTGAAGTCGCCTTCCACCAGCAGCTCCGCCGCCGCTTCGGCCAGGGGCGCCAGGTACTGCTCGGCAGTCGCCGTTCCCCACACTTTCTCCAGTCGCGGTGGTCCGCCTGCCGACCAGTCCAGTCGCGGGTGGCTGGGGGTCGCCAGGAAGCGATTGAGGACATCCGGCGAACCTTGGCCGCCCGCCTTGCGCTGCTCCACCAGCCCGCGCACCGCTTCACGCAGAGTCAGCGCCGCCTTCAGCAATTCGCCCCTGGCGAAGCGCACCGCTGGCAGGTCCCAGCCCGTGCGGGCCAGCCAGGCCTGGACATCCTCATCGCTGTGCCAGAACTCCAGGGGCGCGCCATCCATCGCGGCCAGAGTGTTGAGCATGTCCAGCACGGGGTGGTCAGCCAGTACGAAGGGTTCGAGGGGTGGCGAGGAAACGGCGGTGGTCACGATGGCGCTCCGGAGAAGTGATTAACGAAAGAGTAACCCCATAAACGGCGAATGAACAGTTACGACGAACGGCTTAAGTAACCTGTATTTATCTTATTGACAGGTTACATTGCGCGTTCATACTCAGCCCCAGAAGTAACCCTCAATATCACCTTTACAAGTTACGGAGTGATCGCCATGACCTCGCCCATCGTGCATACCCCGGTGCGCCACCAGTTCGTCGAAGCCGACGGTGTTCGTGTCTTCTACCGTGAAGCCGGCGACCCCGCCGCACCCACGTTGCTGCTGGTGCACGGCTATCCCAGCTCGTCACACCAGTTCCGTGACCTGATCCCCCTGCTGGCCGACAAGTTCCACATCGTCGCGCCGGACCTGCCGGGGTTTGGCTTCACTGAAGTCCCCGCAGAACGCGAATACCGTTACAGCTTCGATGCCCTGGCAGTCACCCTCGGGGCCTTCGTCGAGAAGATGGGCCTCGAACGCTACGCCCTCTATGTGTTCGACTACGGCGCCCCCACCGGCCTGCGCCTGGCCTTGGCTCATCCGGAACGGATCACGGGGTTGGTTTCGCAGAATGGCAATGCCTACCTGGAAGGTCTGGGTGATGCCTGGGAGCCGATCCGCGCCTACTGGGCCGAGCCGGGCAACCCGGAACGTCGCAAGGTGGTACACGATGCCGTGCTGAACCTGGCCGGCACGCGCTGGCAGTACGTGCATGGCGTGAAGGACGTGACGCTGGTGGCACCCGAGTCGTACTACCTGGATGCGCTGCTGCTGGAACGCCCCGGCAACAAGGACATCCAGCTCGACCTGTTCCTCGACTACGCCAACAACCTGAAGCTCTACCCGGCGTTCCAGGCCTTCTTCCGCGATACCCACTTGCCAACCCTGGTGATCTGGGGCGAGCACGATCCCTTCTTCATCCCGCCAGGCGCCGAGGCCTTCAAGCGCGATAACCCCAATGCAGTGGTGGGGTTGCTGGATACCGGGCACTTCGCCCTGGAAACCCATGTCGGCGAGATCGCCCAGCGGATACGTGAGGTGTTGGCGAACATTCCAGCCTGACCTTTTGACGCGGTCTGGCTTTTGTGTGGGGGCGAATTCATTCGCGAAGCAGGCCGAAGGCCTGCCAACCATGCCAGGGGCTGCTACGCAGCCCTCAGCGAATGAATTCGCCCCCACAGTAGTGCGGCCCCAAATTTTCGACCTTCGTCGCGGTTGACCTTCTAGACGATCAGTCTAAAATTCCCTTCCCATGACCGACACCCAACCCAAACCCCGTCGCGGCCGCCCGCCCAAGGTCGAGCGCGATTTCGACGATACCCGTGCCGCGCTGATTCGCTGCGGCATGGAAATCCTTACCGAGCAGGGTTTCATGTCCACCGGCATCGACGCGGTGCTCAAGCGCGTGGGCGTGCCCAAGGGCTCCTTCTATCACTACTTCGACAGCAAGGAAGCCTTCGGCCAGGCGGTGCTGGAGAGCTACGCCGGCTACTTCGCCCACAAGTTGAACCGCTACCTGCTACAGGACGACGTTTCCCCGCTGCAGCGCCTCTGCAACTTCGTCGAGGACGCCAAGGTCGGCATGGTCAAGCACCAGTTCTGCCGGGGCTGCCTGGTGGGCAACCTGGGCCAGGAAGTGGCCATCCTGCCGGAGGGTTTCCGGCTGGAACTGGAGGCCATCCTGTGCAGTTGGCAGGACCGCCTGGCCGCATGCCTGCGCGAAGCCTGCACTGCCGGCGAGCTGTCGACGAAGGCGGATTGCGATGGACTGGCGGCGTTCTTCTGGATCGGCTGGGAAGGCGCCGTATTGCGTGCCCGGCTGACGCGGGACAACGTTCCGCTGGATGTTTTCTTCAAAGGATTCCTGGCCGGTTTGCCGCGCTAGCCTATGAGCGCGCGCGGTTTTTCAGGCCCATTTATAGACGACTGGTCTAATTGGAGGTGTGAGCATGTTCAACGCAATCCTGATCGAGAAAGACGAGGCCGGTTACCGCGCCCGCAATACCCAGCTGGACGAGGCGCAACTGCCCGAAGGCGATGTGACGATCCGCGTGGACTACAGCACGCTGAACTACAAGGACGGCCTGGCCATTACCGGCAAGAACCCGGTGGTGCGGCAGTTCCCCATGGTGCCGGGCATCGACCTGGCCGGCACGGTGGAAGCCAGCAGCCACCCGGACTACAAGGCGGGCGACGCGGTGCTGCTCAACGGTTGGGGCGTGGGGGAGACCCATTGGGGTGGGCTGGCGCAGAAAGCGCGACTGAAAGGTGACTGGCTGATTCCGCTGCCCACCGCCTTCAGCTCCCGCCAGGCCATGGCCATCGGCACCGCCGGCTACACCGCCATGCTCTGCCTGCTGGCGCTGGAGCGCCACGGTCTGAAACCCGGCCAGGGCGATGTACTGGTCACCGGCGCCAACGGCGGCGTGGGCAGCTTCGCCATTGCCCTGCTCGCCCGCCTGGGCTACCGCGTTGTCGCAGCCACCGGGCGTACCCGTGAAGCGGACTATCTGAAGGGGCTGGGCGCCGCCGAGATCATCGACCGCAGCGAACTCTCCGAACCGGGCCGCCCGCTGGCCAAGGAACGCTGGGTCGCGGCCATCGACTCGGTGGGCAGCCATACCCTGGCCAACGTCTGCGCCGGCCTGCGCGCCGATGGCGCCGTTGCCGCGTGTGGCCTGGCCCAGGGCATGGATTTCCCCGCCAGCGTGGCGCCTTTCATCCTGCGCGGCGTGAGCCTGCTGGGGATCAACAGCGTCACCCGCCCGCGCGCCGAGCGCATCGAAGCCTGGGACCGCCTGGCACGGGACCTGGATATCACCCAACTGGACGCCATCACCCGCGAGATCGGCCTGGGTGATGCCATTGCCGTGGCCGGTGACCTGCTGGACGGCAAGGTACGCGGCCGCGTGGTGGTGAACGTCAACGCGTGATGCCACGGGCTTCGCAGGTTGGCGCCAAGCCTGCGAAGCCGTAATCCGAGCAGGTTGTTGGGCCTCGTTGCACTCAGCGCCACGTTCGCGGAAAAACGTACTGCGTCGGGAGGTTCGGCGGCCCGTCTGGCATTCGGGTAAGATGCGCGCCGTTTTCGAATAGCGGAGTGGACAGTGTCGAGTACTGAGGTGGTGATCATTGGCGCCGGCGCAGCCGGACTGATGTGTGCGATAACGGCGGCCGGGCGTGGACGTCGTGTGCGCGTGGTCGACCATGCGAACAAGGCCGGGAAGAAGATCCTCATGTCCGGCGGCGGTCGCTGCAACTTCACCAACATGTACACCGAGCCGGCCAACTTCCTCTCGCGCAATCCGCACTTCTGCAAGTCGGCACTGGCCCGTTACACCCAGTGGGACTTCATCGGCCTCGTCGCCAAGCACGAAGTGCCGTACCACGAGAAGAAACTCGGCCAACTGTTCTGCGATAGAAAATCCAGCGACATCCTCAACATGTTGCTGAGCGAATGCGACGACGCTGGCGTGGAGATCATGCTGGAGACCTCGATCATCGAGATCGCCCGTCACGACAGCGGCTATCAGTTGCAGACCAGCGCCGGGATGATGCACTGCGAATCGCTGGTGATCGCCAGTGGCGGCCTGTCGATCCCGACGCTGGGTGCCACCGGTTTCGGCTACCAGGTGGCTCGCCAGTTCGGCCACGAAGTGCTGCCGACCCGCGCTGGACTCGTGCCCTTCACCATCACCGACCAGTTGAAGGACCTGTGCACCGAGCTCTCCGGTACTTCGGTGGATTGCCGCGTCAGCTGCAACGGCCAGGTCTTCCGCGAGAACCTGCTGTTCACCCACCGTGGCCTCAGCGGCCCGGCCATGCTGCAGATTTCCTCCTACTGGCATCCGGGCGACACTCTGGAAATCGACCTGCTGCCCGATCACGACGCCAACGAATGGCTGGCGCAACAGCAGCGGGAACGCCCCAACAGCGAACTCAAGACTCTGCTCGCCGAGCTATTCACCAAGAAGCTCGCCGGCCTGCTCGCCGATCTGTGGTTCGAGTCCAAGCCGATGAAGCAGTACACCCCGTCCGAGCTGTCGGCGATTGCCGAGCAACTGTCCGCCTGGCGACTGACCCCGTCCGGCACCGAGGGGTATCGCACTGCCGAAGTGACCCTGGGCGGCGTGAGCACCGATGAGGTGTCGTCAAAGACCCTGGAATCGCAGCGCTCGCCGGGGTTGTACTTCATTGGCGAAGTACTGGATGTGACCGGCCACCTCGGCGGTTTCAACTTCCAGTGGGCCTGGGCATCCGGCTACGCTGCCGGCCAGTACGCCTGAGCCGGTTTCCGGTCAGGCGCCCTCTTCCAGCAAGCCCGCCATGCGCTCTGCCAGCCCTCGTTGACCCGCGAGGCGCTGGACTATCCTCTCGACGATCTCCACCCGCGCCGCCGCGCCCGCCCGCATCTCGCCCATGGCGTTGAGGGCCGCGGCAGACTTTTCCAGCCCGGCGCGGGTTGAACCGCTGACATGCTCCATCCCCGCCCTCGCATCAAGGGCGGCCTTCTGCAAACCCTCTGCGATCAGGCGAATCTGCCCGCTGGACTCATTGGCGCGCAATGACAGGTTGCGCACCTCGTCCGCCACCACGGCGAAACCGCGCCCGTGGCTGCCCGCCCGTGCGGCCTCGATGGCGGCATTGAGCGCCAGCAAGTTGGTCTGCTTTGCGATGTCCTGGATGCTGCCGACGATGGCTCCGATGCGCATGGACTGGCTGCCCAGCTCGTTGAATACCTGACCGATATGCGCCATGTAGGCGTCCAGCTCACCGATGGCGCCGGCCGTGGCCTGCATGCTCTCCGCGCCCAGCTGGACCTTTTCCCCGGCCGCGCGCGCCAGCGAGTTGGCGTACTGCATGTCCGCCTCGCAATGGACGATGGCATCGAGCAACTCGCTCAAGGGCGCTTGCAGGTGGGTATTGGACGGGATGGGCACCGACTGCGGCTCGGCAGCGGCGATCACCTGGATGGCCGGCTCGACCGGTACTTCCACGCGCACTTCGACCACCACCGGAGGCTGGAGGTGATACAGCAGACCGGCGGCAACGATGGCGATCAGCGCCACGGCCAGCAGCCATCCGCTGGCCAGCAGGAAGGCGACCAGGCAAAGCACGCCGCCGCTGATTAGCAGCAGTGCGGCGAGGGGTTTGCGGGGCATGGATGAAAACTCCTTGTGCATCGCGGAATACAAGATCCTGTGGGGGCGAATTCATTCGCCAAGGGCAGCGCAGCTACCCCAACTGGGCCTGAACATGGCGGGCCTTCAGCCCGCTTGGCGATTGAAATCGCCCCCACAGGGAAAGCAGGCCGTGCCCATGCCGGGCAACGGCACTCGGTATCAGAACAGCGTCCAGGTGTAACTCAGGATCAGGCGGTTCTCGTCTATGTCGGTGCGATAGTTGGAGCGTGCGGTGACGTTGCGTACGCGCACGCCAAGCCCCTTGAGGCTGCCGCTCTGGACGACATAGCTGACATCCAGGTCGCGCTCGCGGTCCTTGCCTTCGAAGCCCTTGCCGGTATCCACGTTGTCGCCGGTGATGTAGCGGGTGCTGGCCACCAGGCCGGGGATGCCGAGGGCGGCGAAGTCGTAGTCGTAGCGCGCCTGCCACGAGCGCTCATCGGCGAAGGCGAACTCGTAGGTGGGCACCTCGTTACCCAGCGGGCTGACGTTCGCGAACACACGCGGGAAGGAACTGTCGCCGTACATGGCCTGGTAGCCGATGTAGAAGGTATGCCCGCCACGCTTGGCCGACAGCAGCGAGAAGAAGGCCTGGTTGTCGATCTCGCCGATGAGCTTCCTGCCATCCTCGCTGGAGTCGAAGTAACCGACGTTGGCCCCCAGCACCCAGTTGCCCACCGGCTCACTGTGCTTGAGGCCGAAGAAGCGCTGGTCGTAGATGTCTTCCAGCTGCGCATACCAGGCACTGAGCGTGGTGCGGTTCGAATTGAAGGCGTAATCGGCGCCGGCGTAGTTGAAGGCGTCGCTGGAGGCCTGGCGCTGCGGCACATGGCCGAGCATGGCCTGCATCTTGTCGTCACCGGCCTCGTTGCGCAGGCTGGTGCTGGTGAGATGGCCGCCCTGCACGGTCAGCCCGGCGATCTCGTTGGACGTGACACTGGCGCCCTGGTAGCTGGGTGGCAGCAGGCGAATGTCGCTGAATACCAGCACCGGCAGGTTGGGTTGCAGCTCCCCGACTTTCAGCTCGGTCTTCGAGAAGCGCATCTTTCCAGCCACGCCCAGGCGGCTGTAATCATCGGCCGCCCTGCCGTCTTCCTTCACCGGCAGCAGGCCGGTGTTGACCCGGTCAGGGCTGCTGTCGAGCTTGATGCCGAGGGTGCCGATAGCGTCGAGGCCGAAACCCACCGGGCCCGGCGTATAGCCGGACTTGAAGTTGAGGATGAAGCCCTGGGCCCATTCCTCGGCCTTGGACTGCTGGTTGGCGCCGACGATGTCGGAATAGTCACGGCTGAAGTAGTAGTTGCGCGCCTGCAAGGTCGCGGTGGAGTCCTTGATGAAACCGGACTCGGCGGCCTGGGCGAAGCCAGCGCTTACGCCGGCGCAAAGCATTACGGAAAGCTTGCTCGTGGTGTTGGTCATTTCGTCGCTCTTGTTTTTATTGGGACAAAACTTCCCCGCGACCCTCTTTCGGGGCCATGCACGCAAGTCGGGGAAGGTGTGGCGATGGCCGCGGACAGCTCCCGCAGTGGTTCCATCACCGGGTCAGGTCAGGGATTGGGTTCGAGCACCTCCTCCCGTTCCGGCGCGGTCTTGGGGACGCGGCGGGCCGCCAGCAGCAGGTGGGCGAAGATGCCGAAGATCAGCCCCCAGAACGCAGCCGACAGACCGAGGAAGGACATCCCCGATGCAGTGACCAGGAATGTGATCAGGGCCGCCTCGCGGTCCTCCGGCACGGCCATGGAACCGGCCAGCGCACCGGCGATGGCGCCGAACAGCGCCAGGCCCGCCAGTGCCGCGATCAGTTCCTTGGGCAGTGCGGTGAAGATCGAAACCAGGGTTGCGCCGAAGATGCCCAGCAACAGGTAGAACACCCCACCCACCACCCCGGAAACGTAGCGCCGGGCCGGGTCCTCGTGGGCCTCCCGGCCGGTACAGATGGCCGCGGTGATGGCGGCGAGCGTCAGTCCGTGGCAACCGAAGGGCGCCAGCAGCAGGCTGCCCAGGCCGCTGGCGGAGATGATCGGGCTCGCCGGGGTCGGGTAACCGGCATTGCGCAGCACGGCCACGCCGGGCACGAACTGGCCGGTAAGCGCCACCATCACCAGCGGCAAGGCGATATTGAACAGACCGTGCCAGGTGAATGCCGGCGTCACCCATTCCGGGGTGGCGAAGCCGATCACCAGGGCCGAAGTGTTGAGCTGGCCGCTACCGGCGGCGATGCTGCAACCCACCAGCAGCACGGCCATCACCGCGTATCGCGGCGACAGGCGCCGCACCAGCAGGTAGGTGATGAACATGGCCATCACCATCAGCGGTTCGTCCTTGAGGGAGGTAAACAGTCGCGTGCCGAAGCTGAACAGGATGCCCGCCAGCATCGCCGCCGAGATGGCGGCCGGCAGCTTGCCGACGATGCGGTCGAAGGCGCCGGACAGGCCCACCAGCAGGATGATGGCGTTGGCCATCACATAGGCCCCCACCGCCTCGGCGGCGCTGATGCCCGGCAACATCGACACCAGCAGTGCCGAGCCCGGCGCCGACCAGGCGATGATCACCGGCACCCGGTAGCGCAGGCTGAGGACAATCCCCAGCACCCCGCTACCGATGGAGATCGCCCACACCCAGGAGGACAGCAGCTCGGCCGGCATGCCGCCGCTCTCGGCCGCCTGGAACACGATCACCAGGGGGCCCGCGTAGGAAATCATGGTGGCGATGAATCCCGCCACCACAGCGGACAATGAACAGTCCTTGAACAAGGTGCGCATGCTGCCTCCCGGCCAGTGGTGCGACGCGTGGTCAGTCTCAGCCCTGTGCTGCCGTCGCCAGCGGTGCAGCGCGGGTTTGCTGCAGGTGGACGAAGCACATGGCCAGGGCAGCAATGGCACCGGGGATGGCGAAGGCCATGAAGTTCAGTTGCAGCGGCAGGTTGATACCCAGCAGCGCGCCACCCAGCAGCGGGCCGACGATGGCGCCGTTGCGGCCGATGCCCGAGGCCCAGCCGAGACCGGTGGAACGAATCGCCAGGCCGTAGAACTGTGCGGCGGTGGCATACAGCAGGATCTGCGTACCGATGGTGGTGGCGCCGGCGATGCCGATCAGCAGGTAGAGCACCGGCGTCGGGCTCTTGAAGCCCAGCAGGCTGATGGAGATGGCCGCGACGATGAAGAAGGCCGCGACTACTTTCGGCAGGTTGAAGCGGTCACCCAGGAAGCCGCCCGCAATGGCGCCGAACATGCCGCCGAAGTTCAGGGCGAGCAGGAACGACAGGCTGGAACCCAGGCTGTAACCGGCGTTGGCCATCAGCTTCGGCAGCCAGGAGCTCAGGGCATAGACCATCAGCAGGCAGCAGAAGAACGCCACCCAGATCATCACGGTGCGCAGCGCACGGCCTTCGCGGAACAGTTCCAGCACCGGGGCACCCTGCTTCTTCGCTTCGATGAGTTCCAGGTGGTCGTCGTCACGCAGTTCCAGTTCCGGGTTGACGCGCTTGAGAATCGCGCGGGCCTGCTCGACACGGCCCTGGCGCAGCAGGAAGCCGACCGATTCCGGCAGGTACCAGAGGATCAACGGCAGCATCAGCAGCGGCACGGCGGCCGCGAAGAACATGGCCTCCCAGCCGAAGCGCGGGAGCATGTAGATACCCACGCCGGCGGACAGCATGCCGCCCAAGGAGTAGCCGCTGAACATGATGGCGACCAGGGTGCTGCGCAGTTTCTTCGGCGCGTACTCGTTCATCAGCGCTACCACGTTGGGCATCAGCCCGCCGATGCCCAGGCCTGCCATGAAGCGGCAGATGCCGAACTCGGTGGGGCTGCTGGTGAAGCCGTTGAGGACGGTGAAACCGGAGAAGAGCACGAAACAGATGGCGATGCCCTTCTTGCGGCCGATCTTGTCGGCCAGGGGGCCGAAGAACAGCGCGCCGAACATCATCCCGAACAGCGCGTAGCTGCCCAGGGCACCAGCTTCCAGCGGGGTCAGGCCCCATTCCTTCATGAGTACCGGCAGGACCACGCCATAGATGAACAGGTCATAGCCGTCGAAGATGAGCAGGAGTGCGCACCAGCACATCACCATCCAGTGGAAGGGCGTGAAGCGCGCGTTATCGATGATCTCGTGTACGTCGAGTTTTCGCATGGCATCTGTCTCTTGTTGTAATTGTCGAGAAACCGCTTGGTCGGGCGCGTGACGGTGCCCGACCGGTAGATACGCTTGTGTGGGCCTGATGGGTTTCGCTCCGCTCTACCCATCCTACGAATGACCCTCTACGTAGGATGGGTAGAGCCTGCGAAACCCATCACCACGGTGTATTTCTGTTAACCGAGGTCACCTCCGCCCACCGGCAGGGTTACGCCGGTGATGTAGGAGGCGTCATCGGAGGCCAGGAAGAGGATGGCGCCGGCCTGTTCGTCGATGGTGCCGTAGCGTTTCATCAGGCTGCTGTCGATCGTCTGGTCGACGATCTGCTGGTACCAGACCTTTTCCTGTTCGCTCTGCTGCGCCGTGTTGCGCGGAATCCGGCGTGGCGGCGCTTCGGTGCCGCCCGGTGCGGTGGCGTTGACGCGGATACCGCGCTCAGCGTTCTCGAAAGCCAGGCAGGCGGTGAGTGCGTTCACCCCGCCCTTGGCCGCGCCGTAGGGCACACGGTTCACCCCGCGGGTGGCAATGGACGAGACGTTGACGATGGCGCCCGCGCCCTGCTCCAGCATGTGGGGCAGCGCGGCATGGCAGCACCAGAGGGTGGGGAACAACGAGCGGCGCACTTCGGCCTCGATCTCGTGTTCCTGGTAGTGCTCGTAGGGCTTGGCCCAGATGGTCCCGCCCACGTTGTTGATCAGGATGTCCAGCCGGCCGAAACGCTCAACTGCCGCAGCAGCCACGCGGTGGCACTCGGCGAACTGTTCGAGGTCGGCGGTCAGGGCCAGCATCGAGGCGCCGGAACCCAATTCGTCCTGTAGCTCGAAGACCAGCTCGGAGCGGTCCACGGCCACGACGTGCGCGCCCTCCTCCACCAGCCGCTCGACCACACGGCGGCCGATGCCCTGCGCCGCGCCGGTGACCAGCGCGACCTTGTCTTGGAATCTCTTGTTCATGACAGCCTCTTCAGATGGCTTTTGTAGGAGCGAGCTTGCTCGCGAACGGCTCGGTGCAAATCCTTTCGCGAGCAAGCTCGCTCCTACAGAGAGTCGTGCGGGATCAGGCCGCGCTGGCAGCGAACTTCTCGTAGTAGAAATTCGCGGGCGAGATGCCCTGTTCGCGGATGTAGTGGCTGACCGCCTCGACCATGGGCGGCGGGCCGCACAGGTAGACATCCACGTCGCCGTCGTTGAGGTGCTTCGGCGCGATGTGCTGGGTCACGTAGCCCTTCTGCGGGTAGCTGCTTTCCGGGTTGGCCACGCAGGCGCTGTAGGTGAAGTTAGGGATGCGCGCGGCGAAGGCTTCCAGCTTGTCCATCTCCACCAGATCGAAGTCGTTGGTCACGCCGTAGATCAGGTGCAGCGGGTGCTCGCTGCCCTCTTCCGCGATCTTTTCCAGCATCGCGGTGAAAGGCGCCAGGCCAGTGCCGCCGGCCAGCAGCAGCAGCGGGCGGCGGATGTCGCGCAGGTAGAAGCTGCCCAGAGGACCGGCCAGGGACATGTTGTCGCCCGCCTTGGCCAGACCGGTGAGGAAGCTGCTCATCAGACCGCCCGGGACGTTGCGGATCAGGAAGCTGACTTCGCCGTCCTTCTGCAGGGAGCTGAAGGAATAGGCGCGGGTCTGCTCGCTGCCCGGCACCTTGAGGTTGACGTACTGGCCCGGCAGGAAGGCCAGCTTGCTCAGGGACTCGCCCTTGATGGACAGCGCGATGGTGCTGTCGGACAGCTGGCGAACCGCACTGATGCTGGCCTCGAAACTGGCCTGCTGGGTCTTGCAGACATCGGAGGACGCCGGCACACGCACCACGCAATCGCTCTCGGCGCGCATTTGGCAGGTGAGTACATAACCCTGTTCGGCCTCCTCCTCGCTCAGTGCGTCTTCAATGTAGTCCTGGCCCAGGTCATAGCGGCCGGCTTCGGCGAAGCACTTGCAAGTGCCGCAGGCGCCGTCACGGCAATCCAGCGGGATGTTGATGCCCTGGCGATAGGCCGCATCGGCCACGGTTTCGCTGGGGGTGGCGTCGATGAAACGGGTGACGCCGTCTTCGAAAGTCAGTGCGATCTTGTGAGTCATGGCAGGCACCCTAGATGTGGTAGACGTCGATGACTTGACGTACGTAATCGTTTTTCAGAACCACCTTCTTCGCCTTGATCAGCGGGCTCTCGCCGCGCACGTCGAGGGTGTAGAAGCTGGTGCCGAAATAGCTGTCCACGGTCTTGTAGCGGAAGCTCAGGGTGTGCCAGTTGAAGCGCACCTTGCACTGCCCGTCGGCCACTTCGAGAATCTCGATGTTGCTGATGTTGTGGGAGGTGCGGGTGTCCGGCATGGTCGCGCTGGAACGGTCGGTCTTGATGCGGAAGACGCGGTCTTCCAGGCCGCCACGGGTGCCGTACCAGATCAGCGAGATTTCGGTCTGCGGGTCTTCGGTCAGCTCGTCGCGGTCGTCCCAGGACGGCATCCAGAAGCTGGCGTCGGCCGCGTACAGCTCCAGCCAGTTGTCCCAATCCTTGTCGTCCAGGTAGCGCGCTTCGCGGTAGAGGAAGTCGCGCACGGCGTCGTAAGAGATGCTCATTGCACGGCCTCCACGGGGATCAGTTGTTGCTCGGCTGCGGCGGCCTTGAGCATGGTTTCCTGCCAGTACTTGTGCTGCAGCACGAACAGGCCTTCGTCTTCGGTGCGTACGCCGGAGAGCAGCGGATGCAGGTCGATTTCCTGGGCGGCGGCGTCAGCGCCTTCGACCCAGTGCTCGGCACCACGGGACATGTCGTTCCAGCCACGGCTGCCCTGGTAGCCCAGCTGGCAGGAGCGGAATTCTTCCAGGTCGTCCGGAGTGGCCATGCCGCTGACGTTGAAGAAGTCTTCGTACTGGCGGATGCGCTTGGCGCGGGCGTCCGCGCTCTCGCCTTTCGGTGCGATGCAGTAGATGGTGATTTCGGTCTGGTTGACGGAGATCGGCCGGGCGATACGGATCTGCGAGCTGAACTGATCCATCAGGTAGACGTTCGGGTACAGGCAGAGGTTGCGCGAGTTCTCGATCATCCAGTCGGCGCGGGCCTTGCCGAAGTCCTGGGCGAGTTCGTCACGACGCTCGTAGAGCGGACGGTCTTCCGGGTTGGCCCAACGGGTCCAGAGCAGCAGGTGACCGTGATCGAAGGAGTAGAAGCCGCCGCCGTTCTTGGCCCAGCTGCCGGCGCTCATGGTCTTGATCTCTTCACCCGCTTCGCGCTGCTTGCGCTGGTTCTGGGTGGCGGCGTAGTTCCAGTGCACGGAGCTCACGTGGTAGCCGTCGGCGCCGTTCTCGGCGGTCAGCTTCCAGTTGCCTTCGTAGATGTAGCTGGAGGAACCGCGCAGGACTTCCAGGCCCTCGGGGGACTGGTCGACGATCATGTCGATGATCTTGGCGGACTCGCCCAGGTGCTCGACCAGGGGCTTCACGTCGGCATTCAGGCTGCCGAAGAGGAAGCCGCGATAGGACTCGAAGCGAGCCACTTTGGTCAGGTCGTGGGAGCCTTCGCAGTTGAAGCTGGAGGGATAGCCGGCTTCAGCCGGGTCCTTCACCTTCAGCAGCTTGCCGGAGTTGTTGAAGGTCCAGCCGTGGAACGGGCAGGTATAGGAGGAACGGTTGCCGCTCTTGTGCCGGCACAGCTGCGCGCCACGATGGCTGCAAGCGTTCAGGAAAGCGTTGAGTACCCCATCCTTGTTGCGCGCGATGAAGATCGGCTGGCGCCCCATGTTGAGGGTGAGGTAGTCGTTCTTCTCGGGAATCTGGCTCTCGTGGGCGAGATAGATCCAGTTGCCTTCGAAGATGTGCTTCATCTCGAGTTCGAACAGGCGCGGGTCGGTGAACATCTCCCGCTTGCAGCGGTAGACGCCCTTCTCTTTGTCATCCTCAAGCAGCGAGTGCAGGAAATCGAATCCCAGGGACATGGCCAGGGCCTCCGTTGTTATTGTTCAGGCCAGGTCAGGTTAGGGAGGCGGGGCAAACGGCAATATCCGCTTTGTGCAGATCGCTATCCGTTTTTTGCAAAGCGGTGGTGGATGTCAGGAAAGGTTTGTATGAGCGCAGCTTGTGGGGGCGAATTCATTCGCTGAGGGCAGCGCAGCTGCCCCCATCAAGGTCTCAGGGCAGACCTGCGGTCTGCATAGCGAATGAATTCGCCCCCACAGAAAAGCAGGAGCGGCTACAGTCCGCGCCGCTTCAAGGTGTCCGACGGCAGCTCGCCAAACAGACTCTTGTAGCTCTCGGAGAAGCGACCCAGGTGCAGGAAGCCATAGTCCAGCGCCAGCTCGGTGACGTTGCGCACGTTGCAGCTGGGGTCGGCGAGACAAGCGCGGATGCGTTCCAGCTTCTTCTGGCGGATGTAGTGCTTGGGCGTGGTGCCCAGGTGGCGCTCGAACAGCGCGTAGAGGGAGCGCAGGCTCATGCTGGCCTGGCGGGCGAGGAATTCGCTGCTGATGTCCTGCTTCAGGTTGTGCTCGATGTAGGCCAGGATGCGATCGAACGAAGCCTCCTGGCAGCCCAGGCTTTCGCGACTGATGTTGGTCTTCATCAAGCTGAGCATCTTGCTCGCGACAATTTGCGCGTAGTGCTCCTGCACCCTCGGCAGCGCGTCGCTGGCTTCGGCCTCCTGGCAGACCATGGCCAGCAGGTTGACGAAGCCTTCCAGCTCATCGAGCCGGTAGTTGTTCTGCAGGAAACGCACGCCAAGGCTTGGCCGCTGCCAGCGCTGCTCGTCACAGATGCTTTCCAGCAGCGTGGTCGGCATCTTCAGGATGAACTTCTCGCAGTCGTCCGAATACGTCAGGTCCACCGGGTCATCGGGATTGATCAGCAGCAGCTCGCCGGGGGCCAGGTAGTGCTCCTGCTTGTGGCCGCGCCAGAGGCAATGGCCGCTGAGGAGAATCTGCAGGTGGTAGATGGTTTCCAGCGCCGGTGAGGTGACGCGCACGGCACCGCCATAGCTGATGCGGCAGAGGTCGAGGTTGGCGAACTTGCGATGGTTGAGGCTGGCCTCGGGATGGCCTGCGGCGGGCAGGCGAATGCAGTGCGACCCGACATGCTGGTTCACATATCCGGACACGGCATAGGGGTCCGCACGCTCGAACACCTTACTGCGTTCACTCAGCAGGCGACTATCCATCACAGGCACTCTTTCTAGTTGTTGTAAGTCGCGGGCGTCATGCCGGTTGGCAAGCACCCGCGATCATCATTACGCGATTCTATGTGAGGCTTTTCCTACATGCTGTGGCCAGGGATAAACGGTTGAAGATAAGTACGACCGGTTGTAACAACCGGTCGCGAGCCGACTCAGGTCGCGTCGGCGTGACTTACCAGCCCCTTGATGATCACCGCTGTAGTAGCGATGGCGGCAGGCACCACCAACGCGGTCAACACTTGTTCAAAGTTCCAGCCCAGACCCAACAGGGTCGCGCCGATCCAGGCACCCAGGATGGCGCCGAAGCGGCCGATACCAAGCATCCAGGACACACCGGTGGCGCGACCCTGGGTCGGGTAGAAACGCGCCGCCAGGGACGGCATGGCCGATTGCGCGCCGTTGACGCACATGCCGGCAAGCAGGACCAGGGTGGCCAGCAGGGTCACTTCACCCAGGCTCTGGCCGACAAAATAGGCGAAGACACCGGCCATCAGGTAGAACGCGCCGATCACCTTGTGCGGGTTGAAACGGTCCATGGCCCAGCCCACGCCAACGGCGCTGAGCACGCCGCCGAACTGGAACAGCGCGCCGATGAACGCGGCCTGCTCCATGCTGGCGCCGCTGTCGCGCATCAAGGTGGGTAGCCAACTGGTGAGCAGGTAGACGATGACCAGGCCCATGAAATAGGTCAGCCAGAGCAACAGGGTGCCGGCGCTGTAGGTGCCGGAGAAGATCACCTTGAAGACGTTGCGGCTCTGCACGGTCTTCTGTTCCGGCACGCTGAAGCCGCTGGCGGTCGCCACTTCAGCAGGCGCTATGGGCGCCAGCGCCTTGCGCACCTTCTCATTGCCCTTGTTGCGCACCACCAGGAAGCGTGCCGATTCCGGCAGCCAGATCAGCAGCACCACGGCGAGCGCCAGCGGCAGGATGCCGCCGAGGAGCAGCAGGCTGTGCCAGCCGAAGGCCGGGATCATCGAGGCGGAAACGAAGCCACCGGAGGCCATGCCGAGGTTGAAGCCGCAGAACATGCTGGTGACCAGCAGCGACTTGAGGCGTTCGGGGGTGTATTCGGAGAGCAGCGTCGTGGCGTTGGGCATGGCAGCGCCCAGGCCGAGGCCGGTGAGGAAACGGAGAATCAGGAGTTGTTCGAGGTTGGCGCTGAACGCGGAGATCAGGCTGAACAGCCCGAACAGGAACACTGCTGTCACCAGCACAACCTTGCGCCCGAAGCGGTCGGCCATGGGACCGGAACCGAGGGCGCCGAAGACCATGCCGATGAGCGCGGCGCTCATCACGGGGCCAAGGCTGGCACGGTCGATGCCCCAGTCCTGGGTCAGCGCCGGGGCGATGAAGCCCATGGCGGCGGTATCCAGGCCGTCGAGGAACACGATGAGGAAACACAGCAACACGACGCGCCATTGATAGGCGGATAGCGGCTGGGTGTTGATGAAGGATTGAACGTCGAGCGTGCCCGTGGCGGGCAGGTGGGCTGGGCTGGTCATGCAAGAATTCCTGCTATTGGCCCTCCTCCGCATGCGGACCGTTCTCTGCGGTCTCTGACGGGGAAGACTCGGACTGGACAGGAATGAGGGCGTGCCCGGTGCTTCTGGTGTCACCGGATCGGACTCTCATTGTTGTTATTGGCCGCGCTGGCTGGTGGCGCGGCTGTGCAGACCTTACGAAGAGACGATTGTCGGTTCAATTCGATAATCGGCAAAGCGTTCGAATATCGAACGCATCCTGCAGGCATTGCTCTTGCTGCTCTTCTGTGGGGGCGAATTCATTCGCTAAGGGCAGCGCAGCTGCCCCGAAGAACACCACAAGGCAGGCCTGCGGCCTGCATAGCGAATGAATTCGCCCCCACAGGAAAAGCGTCACCGCCGTTCAATGGAACAACCGCGTACTCAGATCCTTGCTCGCCTCGATCAACGCCGGGAGGAATCGGGTTTCCAGTTCCTGCCGGCTAACGCGGCCCACGTGGGTGCCAACGTTCAATGCAGCGAGCACCTGGCCGGCGGAATCGCGCACCGGAACCGCCACTGAGCGCAGGCCCATCTCCAGTTCCTGGTCGATGATCACCCAGCCCTGGCGACGGATTTCCGCAATGCTGGCGCGCAGCCCGTCGACGGTGTGCACGGTGCGGCTCGTCTTGACCTGCAGGTCGGCATGTTCGAGGTAGTCGTCCAGCGCGGCGTCATCCAGGGCGGCCAGGAGGATACGGCCCATGGACGTGCAATAGGCCGGCAGCCGGCTGCCGACGCTCAGGTCCACCGAGATCAGCCGATTGGGCGTGGCCGAACGGGCGATGTAGAGAATCTCGTCGCCTTCCAGGGTGGCCATGGAGCAGGCCTCGTGGAGCTGGTCGCTGAGGCGGTCGAGGATCGGCTGGGCGGTGACCGCCAGCGGCGTCGACGACAGGTAGGCGTGGCCGAGGGTCAGGACTTTCGGCAGCAG
Source organism: Pseudomonas sp. BN414 (assembly GCF_029871275.1). Classification (NCBI taxonomy): domain Bacteria; kingdom Pseudomonadati; phylum Pseudomonadota; class Gammaproteobacteria; order Pseudomonadales; family Pseudomonadaceae; genus Pseudomonas; species Pseudomonas sp. BN414. The sequence goes on along the minus strand of NZ_SSOL01000050.1, from coordinate 28,702 downwards.
CGAGTAGGTGCGCCCGTCCGTCGTGACGTAGCCCAGCTTCATCAGGGTGTGCAGGCAGCGACGCACGGCGGCGCGGGGAATCTCGGTGCGATGGCTGATCTGGGCGATGGTCAGGTGGCGCTTGCGCTCCTGGAACGCATGGATCACCGCCAGGCCGCGAGCCAGTGAGGTCATGAAGTTGGGATCGCCGGTGAAAGCTTCGATGCGCTTGGCCGGCGAGGCGATGATCGGGGGAGCCAGTGGCGGCAGAGGGGCACGCAGTTCTTCGGTCATTCTTCTTGTCCTTGGTGGATCGCGGTCGCGGCAAGTCGGCCGATTATCGAACCAAAGTTCGATAATCGCAATTGACCCTGATGCGTTCGACTCTTACTTTTGCCGCCGCCAACCAGCGCCCCGGTTTGATCAGGTACCTCGGCGCCCGGCAACGGCTCCGCTCAAGAGGCGCAGCCGCCATCCCCTACGCAGACGCCATCACCCCGGCGCGCTACCCGCGCGTTCGGGGCTGGCAATTCCCCAGTTCGGGCAGCAGTATCTATTCCGAACTTCAATTCATGGATGAACGGAAATATTGACTCTCGATTACGGGCGCAGAGTGATATCGCCATTTCGTATTGCTCGAACTTGGAAAACAACTCGACTCGTTGCTAGCGTAATCGGGAAAACAATAACAACACTGTTCTGGTTCTTCTTTCATCCCCATCCATACCCTTCACCGAAGCGCATCAAATAGACCCCATATTCATTTCTGCCGCCAGGCGAACTCCCGGCGGTACCGCTCGCGCATTCGTCGCGTCCTCGGCCTCCCTGACCTGTCCTCTGGGGATAAGGTCGAGCATGGAACAGATCGAGCATATGACTGAAACGAAACCTGAGGATCGCGCCATGAGAATAATAAGCGTGAGACTTGAGTGCGGCTTGAAGTTAATGCGCATCATAGTCTTGGCCGCAATTTCAATTCTTGGTCTGGTTGTAAATAGCTCTAGTTACGGCGAGGACATACTTTATGTCGGCGACTCCGGCGACAATTCCGTAAAACGATTCGATGCTGTTACGGGCAGGTTCCTGGATGTGGACTTGAATCCTGCCAATGACCCGGATGCCTTTGTCCGCCCCGGCAGCGGCGGACTGGCAGGGCCGCGCGGGATACTGCTCGATGGGAATCTCCTGGTGGTGAACCAGAACGTCAATCTCGGCATACCTGGCGAGGTATTGCGGTACGACAGCCTGACCGGGGCCTTCCTGGGCAAGCTGGTCTCCTCCGGGAACAAGAACGCGCCATTCGTACCGCGTGGAATCGTCCGCGATGGCAACGACGTGCTCTATGTGGCCGAGCTCACCACGGCCAACGGCAGGTCGCCCGGCAGGTTGCCTACCTATGCTGCAAACGGCGCCTTCATTCGGGACCTGACCTTTGCTCGCTTCCCGGCCGCAGATCGGAATCCGCGCTCCGTGGTGTTCGGCCCGGACGGTTTCCTCTATGTCTCGCTGCGCAATCTGAAGAACGACGGCCTGGGCGGCCATGTGGTGCGTTTCACCGCTGCCGGCACCTTTGCCGGTGTATTCATTGAGGACACGGGCGGTGTGGGAAGACTCAATCGACCCGAAGGATTGGTCTTCGGCCCTGACGGACGTCTTTATGTCACCAGCTTCCAGGCGAACCCGCAGGACACCGATTCCATTCGTATCTATGACGCCCAGGGAACGTTCGTCGACAAGATCCCCCTCAACCTCCTTGGAGAGACCCGGGCATTCGCCCAGGCCCTGCTCTTCGGTCCGGGCGGGCGACTCTTCGTGGCAGTGACCAGCACCGGCGAGGTGCGGAGCTACGATGTGGCCACCAAAGCGTACACATCCTTCGTCCCGACCACGGCAACGGGCGGGGCACTGAAAGAGCCCTGGTACATGACCTTCGGTCAAACCGACCCCGCAACCCTGAGCTACGTGGAGTCGGGTCCACAGGGGAGCGGGCCGAACCTGGTGCGCTGCTTCTGTGGCAACGGAGCGGTGGTCGATTTCTGTGCCGCACTGGACTGCTTCTCCAGCCCGGAGCAGGACGCGATCTGCGGCCCCGGCTGTGCTCCACGCGGAGGTGAGACCGGTACAGCCTGCTTCCCGTTGGACAACCGCTGTCCTGCCGCTACGCCCACCGGGCTCCGTCAGCCGGCACCACTGATGCTGAAGTGATGCCCGTGCAACGGTTCGAAGAATGGGGCGGTTTCGCCGTCCCATTCCTTGCCCCTCCTAAAGCAGCTTGCACACCTCGTCGAAGTCCAGGCGCGGCCCGCGCGCGTGCAGCTTCGACGGATCGCCATAGCCCAGGTTGACGAGGAAGCTGGACTTCACCTGGCTATCCGGGAAGTGCTCCAGCTGGAAGGCGTCCGCGCGCCCGTCGGCGGGGAAGAATTCGTGGTCAACCAGGGCATTGTCGAACCCCGACATCGGCCCGCAATCCAGCCCCACCGCCCGCGCCGCCAGCATGAAATAGGCCCCCTGCAACGAGCTGTTGCGCCGCGCAGTGAGCCCCGCCAGTTCTGGCGTGTTGGCGAACCAGGCGCGCGCATCGGTGTGCGGGAAGAGCGTGGGCAGCTGCTCATAGAACTTGAGGTCGTAGGCAACGATAGCGGTGACCGGAGCCGCCATGGTCTTGTCGATGTTGCCCGGCGCCAGTGCGGGTAACAGGCGCTGTTTGGCCTCGGGCGTGCGCAGGAAAAGGATCCGTGCCGGACAGCAGTTGGCGCTGGTGGGGCCCCACTTCATGAGGTCGTACAGTTCGCGCAACGTATCGTCGCTTACCGGTTTTTCCAGCCAGGCACTGTAGGTACGTGCCTGACGGAACAGCAGGTCCATGCCTTCTTCGCTCAATCGCTTGCTCATCGCTGCCTCCTCTTGCCAGGGTGGCCGCACGCTCGTGCGGATGATCTAGAGAGGATAGTCAGCGCAGCGCTCCACCTGTGGGGGCGAACTCATTCGCCAAGGGTGGCGAAGCCGCCCCAGAGGATCTCAAGGGCAGACCTGCGGCCTGCTTGGCGATTGAAATCGCCCCTACAGAAAGCAACCCGCGCCTCAGGTCAGCAATCCTATGAACAAGCTGGCGCTGACCGTGGTCGCACGCTCGTGCGCGTGATCTAGAGAGGATAGCCAGAGCAGCGCTCCACCTGTGGGGGGCGAATTCATTCGCCAAGGGCGGCGAAGCCGCCCCAGAGTATCTCAAGGGCAGACCTGCGGCCTGCTTGGCGATTGAAATCGCCCCTACAGAAAAGCAGCCCGCGCCTCAGGTCAGCAATCCGATGAACAAGCTGACGCTGACGGTGGTCGCACGCTCGCGCGGATGATCTGGAGAGGATAGCCAGCGCAGGGCTCCACTTGTGGGGGCGAATTCATTCGCCAAGGGTGGCGAAGCAGCCCCAAGAGATCTAAAGGGCAGACCTGCGGCCTGCTTGGCGATTGAAATCGCCCCTACAGACAAGCAGCCCGTGCCTCAGGTCAGCAAACCTATGAACATGCTGATGCTGACGAAGGCCAGCACGGTGCAGACCACCAGCGCCGCGGCGCAGCGCCCTTCGAGTCCGAAGCGCTGACCGAGGATCGGGTAGATGCTCATCATCGGCGAGCAAGCGAAGAGCACGCCCGCGACTCGCAATGCCGGGTCGACCGGGGGCAGCAGCTGGAAGCTGAGCAGGACCGCCAGCGGGTGCAGGAGCAGCTTGCCGAGGCTGAGCTGGGCCACGTCCTTGACCAGGCCACCGGCTCGCAATCCGTTGAGGCTGGCGCCGATGACGAAGAGCGCCACAGGCGCCGAGGCCGTCGCCAGCATCTCCACCACCTTGGCCGGCACGCTGGGCAGGCGAACGCCGAGCAGGGCCAATCCCAGGCCGATGCTGATGGAGATGATCACCGGATTGCGCAGCAGGCGCAGGAAGGTATCCAGCAGCGCCGCACGCAATCCGCTGCCGTTCTGCCGACCCATTTCGGCCAGGGCCAGCGCCAGCGGAATCATCAGCAGGTTCTCCACCAGCATTCCGAGGGCCAGCGCCACGGCCGCCGGTGAACCGAGGACCATGGCCACGATGGGATAACCGATGAAGCCGCTGTTCGACACCGACATGCCAAGGCCCGCCAACGCGCTGCCGCTGAGGCTGTCCTTGCGCACCATCCGGGAGAACAGGAAACCGCCCCAGAACACCACCTGGGACCCGATGCCGTAGGCCAGCAGGTAGGTGGCGTCGAACACCTCGTCCAGCGGCTTTTCCAGCAGTGCGCGTATGACCAGGGCCGGCAAGGCGAAGGTGATGACGAACTTGCCCATGCCCAGCACCTGCTCCGGACTGACCAGCCGCCCGCGGGCGGACAGGTAGCCGATGCCGATCAGGATGAAGATGGGCGCGGTAATGCCAAGTATCTGAAGCATTGGAGGCTCTGCGGTCAGCGGCTCCTTTCCCCGGGCTGGACCGGTTTCAATTGCTGCAACCGGCTGCGGGTACGGGAAAAGTCCATATGGGGATTGCCCCGACACAGGTCGTCCAGGCTGGCTTCGCTGGCCAGCAGGAGTTGGATGCCCGCGTCGTAGGCGATGTCGATCAGGTTGACGAAACGCTGTTGCACATCGATGGCTTCCTCACCGAGGCAGGGCACGCCGCTGATGGCGAGATGCAGGAAGCGCCTGCTCAGCCAGAGGAAATCGGCGCTGGAATGGGGGCGCCGGCACAGCTCGTCGAAATCCAGCCAGGCCCGTTCGGTATCCATGGCCCGCAACCGCAGCGAATGGTGGTTGACCGCCACCACCACATCCCGTTCGGCCGCCGCGCTCAGACCCAGCTGATCTTCGATCCAGGGCGCATCGGTGGCGGAAAGCGGCCAGCAATAGGTGCCCCAGGCTTCAAGTCCTCCGCGCCGTAGGCGGTAGTCTTCGCCGCCGTCGAGGTTGAGCACGTCGAAGCGTTTTTCGATCAAGGCGATGGCCGGCTGGAAGCGTTCGCGGTACAGCGGGTTCGGGCAGAGGCCGTCGGGATCGTAGTTGGAGGTGCAGACCATGCCCACGCCCTCCTCCACCAGCACCTTGAGCAGACGCCCGAGGAGCACCGCGTCGCCGATGTCGTGGACGTGGAATTCGTCGAAGCAGAGCAGTCGCGTATCCGCTGCCAATGCCCTGGCCGCCAGTGCCAGCGGATCGGGCTGGCCGGTGAAGGTGCGCATGCGTTCCTGCAATTCCTGGAGGAACGCATGGAAGTGCACGCGACGCTTGGCGGCAAGCGGCGCGGCGGCGAAGAAGGCGTCCATCACGAAGCTCTTGCCGCGCCCTACTCCGCCCCAGAGGTACAGGCCGGCGACGGGACGCCGCAACCAGCCCTTTTTCCCGGCCATGAACGACTCCAGCCATTGCCCGAGATGGGTAATGGCTGTGCGTTGCGCCGCGTCGGCCCGGTAGCCCCGGGCCTCCAGCAGTGCATCGAAATGCCGTTCGATGCGCTGGCCGACCGTTTCAGCCGGCGCAGCGAATGCGGGCTCCCGCTCCCTAGAAGTCAAAGAACACCGTTTCCCCTTCTCCCTGGATACGGATGTCGAAACGATAGGCCAGTTTGCCGTCCACTTCGCAGCGGCTAGCCACCAGGGTTTCGCGGCGCTGTGGCTGCTCGATCAGGTTCAGCACCGGATCGACGGCGTTGGCGCTGGCTTCGTCGTCGAAGTAGATGCGGGTCTGCAGGTGGATGTTGATGCCACGGGCGAACAGCGACACGTTGATGTGTGGCGCCATGGGCACACCGGCGGCGTTCTTCACCACGCCCGGCTTGATGGTGTGCAGGGTCCACTCGCCGGCATCGAAGGTGGTGGCGGTTCGGCCGAAGCTGTTGAACGGTTTTTCAAGGTCGAAGGCAGTGTCGTAGACGCCTTCATGATTGGCCTGCCAGAACTCCAGGAAGGAGTCGCGCACCAGGTGGCCATTGCCGTCGTAGACGTTGCCGAGCAGCAGGATGTGCTGGCCGGGCGCATCGGCCTTGGCCATCTGGTTCCAGATTTCCTGGTCGCGGGTCGGGTTGCCGGCCGCTTCCAGGGCCAGGCCGATGTGCACGTAGGGGCCGGCGGTCTGCGAGGGGGTTTCCGGCAGCAGTTCGATAGGCATGCGCGTGCCTCCTCAGCGGTTTTCGAAGTGGGTCTTGCGCTGGCCGCGCAGGACGATGTCGAAGCGGTACGCCAGGCAATCCATGGGGATGGCGTTGCTCATGTCGAGCTTGGCGATCAGCGTCTGTACCGCGTCGGGGTTGGCGATGCTCTTGACGATGGGGCACATCGGGATCATCGGATCGCCTTCGAAATACAGCTGGGTGATCAGGCGGGTGGAGATCGACGGCCCGCTGATGGAGAAGTGGATGTGCGCCGGGCGCCAGTCGTTCGGGCCGTTGCGCCAGGGGTACGGACCCGGCTTGATGGTGCGGAATTGGTAGTAGCCGTCGCGGTCGGTCAGCGCACGGCCGACGCCACCGAAGTTCGGGTCGAGCGGAGCCAGGTAACGGTCATTCTTGTGGCGATAGCGGCCGCCAGCGTTTGCCTGCCACATCTCGACCAGGGTGTGAGGAACTGGCTTGCCGTACTGGTCGACCACCCGCCCGGAAACGATGATGCGCTCGCCAATCGGCAGGCCGCCGTTGTTGAAGTTGAGCAGCAGGTCGTTGTCGTGCTGTCCCATCTTCAGATGCGAGAAGTCCGGGCCGCTGGTCTCGGAAACGGACTGCGGAATGCTCACCAGTGCCTGGCGCGGGGACCGGGCGATGGACGTCTTGTAGTCGGGCGTGAAGGCTTTCGGGTGCCAATTTCGGTCACGAATGACGAAGCGGCTGTTTTCCGCATCGGACATGACGGTTTCCTCTTTCTTGGATTTATGGGCAGTCAGGCTGTGGGCCGTGGAGCGCAGTTTCATCCAGTAGAGGCCAGCAGAAAATTGAAATCCTTCCAGCCATCCATAACCGTCTGGTTATGTCAGGCGCCCCTCACGATAGTCCAGCGCCACCTCGCGCAGGGTCTCCACCGCCCATTGCCCCGCCAGGGAAAGTGGTAGGGACGCGTTGCTGCAGATGCCCACGGAACCGCCGGGTTCCTTGAAGCCAAGGTCCAGCTCTGCCAGTTCGCCACTGGCCAGGTCCAGGCGCACGGCATCCAGCGGGGCGATCCACACCGCATCGCCGCTCTGTACATAGCGCCGGCTCAGGGCCAGGGACAGGGTTTCCAGACGCTGGCGTGGCGGGCTGATGCCGCTTTGCACGAAGAAGCCATCGGCATGCTTGCGAATGGTGGTGCCGGCCAGCGGCAGCACCAGGGGGAAACCGTCCAGGGAGCGGCGATCAGCGCCCTCCTCCAGCAGCGGATGGCCGGCACGGACCACCAGGGTCATGGATTCGCTGTACAGGTGCTCGAAGGTCAGGCCGTGGATTTCCGGGTTGTCGGTCACGCGTCCGACCACCAAGTCCAGTTCGCCTACCCGTAACTGCGACAGCAGATAGGCGCCCGGGCCGGTCAATACGCTGACCACCAGGGACGGATGGCTGTGATGCAGACGGCGCACGACTTCCGGCACCAGCAGCCCCTCCACCGTGGAGAGCACGCCAAGGCGCACCGTACCGGCGGCATATTCGCCTTCGCGCAGGCTGTTCACCCCGTCACGCAGGGCCTGCACACAAGGGCCGGCATAGCGCATGAAGGCCAGGCCGGCCTCGGTCAGGCTGACGCCGCTCTTGCTGCGCTCGAACAGGCTGGCATCGAGCACTTCCTCCAGTTCCTTGAGGGTCTTGGAGATAGCCGGCTGGCTTACCGCCAACTGGTCCGCCGCGCGGGCCAGGCTGCCCTGGCGCGCCACTTCGAGGAAGCACAGCAGGTGACGGAATTTGATGCGGGTATCGATGTTCAACGGCGAGATCCTGTTGCGGCTGGCCTGCGAAGGCTAGCGCAAGGACCGGACCCACAGCCAACTCCTATTTGAACCTGGGAAAACCATGCCTGGACCGAACTCGTGTAGGAGCGAGCTTGCTCGCGAAGGATAGCGCTCGGACTGTTCGCGAGCAGAGCTCGCTCCTACAGTGACGAGCGCGCTTACACCGCACATACCTTTCCGGCCAACTCCACACGGCCGAAACGTGCACCGGCCTCCAGCGGCGTAATGGCCAACAGGCGATCCATGCGTACGGAACAGGGACCGTCCTCCACTTCCAGCACGAAGAATTCTTCCTTCTCCGCGCTGGTGTGGGTGGTCAACGCCCTGGCCTCGAACCCGCCGCCGTCCACCAACTCGACCTTCAGCAGGTAGCGATAGAGGCAGGCGATTTCCAGGAAATCGTGCAGGTCGCAATCCAGGGGCTGATACATGGCGGTCTCCTCAGCAGCCTTGCAGCGGAATGATGGAGTAGCCGTGTCGGCCGATGGCTTCGGCCACCTGCGGGTTGGCGATCTCGCTGTGGCAGAACAGGCATTCGCTGGCGGCGATGTCGGCGTCCTGCACACCCCGGCTGGCCAGCCACTCGGCGGCGAAGCGCCCCGCCTGGAGCTTGTCGCCGCCGTCGGTAAGCACGTCGAAGTGCAGGTAACGGCCATCGCGGGTACGGACATGGGTATCGAAGACTTTCACCTGCATTTCGATGCCCTCCTTACTTCAGGTCCGCAATTGCGGCGCCGAAGTTGATGTGCAGCACCTGGTCGTCCACCACCAGGGCGGGCACCGATTTCACACCAGCGGCCTCGGCTTCGGCGACGCGGGCCGGGGCTTCGCCCAGGTGCACCACTTCCACCTTCACTTCAGGGGCGAGCAGGTTGAGGAGGGTCTGTTCAGCGGAAACGCAAACCGGGCAGCCGGCGTGGTAGTAACGGGCGGTAGTCATTTTCAGTCTCCTGATTAATTTGGTATCGATTCGATACGGCAATCAGGTTACCCGGAGAACACCCTTTGTCAATATAGTTTTTACTCGATACTATTTATCGACGGAGGTGAATATGACCACCCTTTTCGATCTGTTCGAACGACTGACCAGCCTGATGCGCATCTGGCACCGCGAGCACCCACTGCTGGCCGATCTCCAGCCAGTGCAGCTCAGCGCACTGGAATACCTGGCGCGCTGCAACCACTACTCGGACACGCCGCTGGCGGTGACCGACTACCTGGGGCTGACCAAGGGCACGGTGTCGCAATCGCTGAAAGCGCTGGAAGCCAAGGGGCTGATCGAGAAGCGCCAGGACCTGCAGGACAAACGCAGCGTGCACCTGGAGCTGACGCCGGCCGCGCGTGAACTGCTGGCTGCGGTGACACCACCGGAATTCCTGGCGAACGCCGAAGCGGCAATGGGGGCGGACGCGGAGCAACTGGAACGGCTGCTGGCTGAACTGCTGCGCACCGTACAGCGCCAGGTGGATGTACCCGGATTCGGCCTCTGCAAGAGCTGCCGCTTTCATCAGCAGCGGGACGGCGACCCCTTCTGCGGGTTGACCCGGGAACCCCTGGCCCGCGCTTCCATCGAGCTGATCTGCCGTGAGCACCAGCCGCGTGAAGATGCGGCCTGATCAGCCCGGCTGGCTGGCCATAGGTAAACCGGAAATGGGGACGGAGGCCGAGAAAGTAGCCTGAAAAGGCTACTAATCCAAAAGAACCCTTTCGAGGCTACATGACGCCAGCCTGGGCCAATTGGGGAGGATGGAAGGCAATGGGAAGTGGAAGCCGCAGGCACTAACCGCGCGCCCGCTCAAGACGGACGCGCAAAGGTATCAGGCAAGGGCATCCCTGCCCTGCTTTCCTCAAGCGCTTTTCTGGAACAGCTCGCGCCCCTCGTCCAGGCACTGATCCACCAGCCACCTGCCATGGGCCAGTGATGCCTGCTGGGCCTTGCCCAGTTCAGCCAGGAAGGAATAGCGAACCGGAAGCGCAATGCGGCGGGTGGTTTGCCCGTCAGGCGCGATGATGTGGCAACCGGCAGCCCAGGGGGTCGGAATGCCCGGATGCTCAAACACATCGGCAACTACGGTGTGGTCGCGGTGAACGCATTGCAGGGTGCTCATGGGGTCTACCTCTTTGTTGAATGCCCGGCGCAATGGGTCGCCCAGTCCGGCAGGCGTGAGTGAAGTTCAACTGAAGGTTGGCGCATGCCTTGCTCTCATCCGGATATAGCACAGGGGGCACTTCGGGACGTTTCAGCTGACCGGGGGTCATGCCATTGGCCTTCCGGGAAATGCGCAGATTGGCTATTTGGCTCGCATGGCCTGCGGACTAACGTAGCGCCCTCCGCGCCCCTGGCGGGACGCCAACCACAACCACCGGCAATGCGGTATTTTTCCAGCCAGTCCCTCGCCGGAGCCATGCATGGAACTGCACATCGTCATCCAGGGCAGCAAGGACCTGTCCGGTCAGCTGTATCGCCAGTTGCGCGAGGCCATCGAGTCCGGCCGCCTGAAGGCCGGCACCCGGCTGCCACCGAGCCGCCTGCTCGCCGAACAGCTGGGTATCTCGCGCAAGACGGTATCCGATACCTATGCCCTGCTCACCTACGACAACCTGCTCATCGGCAAGGTGGGCTCGGGCACCTTCGTCAATGCGCAGTCCGCCGGCCAGGGGCGCAAGCAGGGACACGAATCACTGGCCAGTGCGGCGATCATCTCCAGGTGGCGCAATATCTCCAGCAGCCTGAGCCATCCGTCCCCTGATGCGTTGTTGCGCTACGACTTCCTCGGCGGCGCCACCACCCGCAACCAGTTCCCCCAGGACGACTGGCGCCGCTGCACCCAGCACGCCCTGCGCCAGACCGCGAAATCCCGAGGCCTCTACAGCGAGGCAGCCGGCTTGCCCGCCCTGCGCGATGCCATTGCCCGCCACGTGGCCTTTTCCCGCGGCGTGCGCTGCAACGCCGAGGATGTCGTGGTGTGCAATGGCGCACAGCAGGCGCTGGACCTGCTCGCCCGTGTGCTGATCGAGCCGGGCTGCAGCGTGGCCGTGGAGGACCCTGGCTACCCGCCGGCGCGCCAACTGTTCGCCGCCCAGGGCGCCAAGGTGATAGGCATTCCAGTGGATGCGGAAGGTATCTACGTCGACGCCATTCCCGAAGATGTGCGACTGATCTACGTGACTCCGTCGCACCAGTTCCCCCTCGGCATGCCCATGAGCCAGGCCCGACGCGAAGCGCTGCTGGAGAAAGCCCTGCGCATCGGTGCGGTGATCATCGAAGACGACTACGACTGCGAATTCCGCTACGAAGGCCGCCCCACCGAAACCCTGCAGAGCCTGGACAGCCAGGGTGCCGTGGCTTACGTCGGCACCTTCTCCAAGTCCCTGCAGCCAGAGCTTCGCCTGGGCTACTGCATCCTGCCGCCCGCGCTGATCGCCGCCATTACCGCCGCCAAGCAGCTCGCCGACTGCCACTGCTCGACCCTGATGCAGTGGACCCTGGCCAAGTTCATCGATGAAGGCTGCCTGCTCAAACATATCCGTCGCTGCCACCCGCTCTACACCAGCCGGCGCGAGCGTATCCACGAGCGCTTCAACGGCGACCTCGGACGCTGGTTCGAGCTGGTGCCTTCGGTGGCAGGCTTCCACCTTGCGGTCCTGGCGAAGGTGCCGGTGGACATCGCGCTGCTGGTGGAACTGGCCCGCAAGGTGGACGTCGGCATTTATCCGCTGGCCAGCTTCTCTTACCAGATGCCGCCACGCAGCGGCCTGATGCTGGGCTATGGCGGTATCGAGACCCTGGACATCGACCCGGCGCTGGATCGGGTGCGGGACATTCTGGAGCAGATTGCATAGTTTCAAACGCCCATCCGCTTTTCCTGTGGGGGCGAATTCATTCGCTGGAGGGCAACGCAGTTGCCCCTGGGATGCGTGGGCAGACCTTCGGTCTGCATAGCGAATGAATTCGCCCCCACAAAGGCAGCGCCCCCAAGTTCCGTTCTCAGAATGAAAAAGGGGCTGCACCTGGCAGCCCCTTTTTCACTCAACCCAACCGTCAGCCGCGATCGCGCCAGATGGTCTGCACATTGAGGAATTCGCGCAGGCCGAAGTGGGACAGCTCGCGGCCGTAACCGCTCTTCTTCACGCCACCGATCGGCACGCGCGGGTCGGAGGCGGTGAAGCCGTTGATGAACACCGCGCCGCTGACGATGCGACGAGCCAGCTTTTGTGCCTTGGCGGCATCGGTGGTCCAGAGCGCACCACCCAGGCCGAACTCGCTGTCGTTGGCCAGCTCCACGGCGTGCTCGGCGTCACGGGCGACGATCAGGGATGCCACCGGGCCGAAGATTTCCTTACGGAATGCGGTCATGTCCGGGGTTACATCGGCCAGGATGGTCGGCGCGTAGTAGTTGCCATCACCTTCCAGCTTGTGGCCGCCGAGCAGCAGGGTCGCACCCTCGGCCAGCGTGGCCTGGACCTGACCATCGAGCTCATCGCGCAGATCGAAGCGGGCCATCGGTCCGACGAAGGTGGAATCGGCCTGCGGATCACCGATCTTCAGTGCCTCGACCGCCGCCACGAAGCGCTCGGTGAAGGCTTCGGCAATGGGTGCTTCGAGGATGATGCGCTTGGCGGCTATGCACACCTGTCCAGCGTTGTTGAAGCGGCTGGTGACCGCCGCCTTCACGGCCTGATCCAGGTCGGCGTCGGCCAGGACGATGAAGGGGTCGGAACCACCCAGCTCCAGTACGCATTTCTTCAGTGCAGCACCGGCCTGGGAAGCGATGGCCGCACCGGCACCCACGCTACCGGTCACCGCCACCATGGCGATGCGCGGGTCGGCGATGGCCACCGAAACCAGCGGCGGCTCGACGTTGATCACCTCGAACACACCTTCCGGCAGGCCGGCTTCGGCCCAGGCGGCGCCCAGCAGACGTGCGCAGCCCATGACGTTGGGGGCGTGTTTGAGCACATAGCTGTTGCCGCCGAAGATGATCGGTACCGCGCCGCGCATGACCTGCCACACCGGGAAGTTCCAGGGCATCACGGCCAGCACCGGGCCCAGCGGCAGGTAGGCGACCACGGCTTTGTCGTCCTCTACCAGGGTCGGCTCGTCGGCCACCATGGCGGGACCGTGCTCGGCGTACCACTCGCAGAGCTTGGCGCATTTCTCGATCTCGCCACGGGACTGGCTGATCGGCATGCCCATTTCGGTGGTGGTCATCCGCGCCATGGTTTCGGCGTTGGCACGCAGGGCCTTGGCCATGCGCAGCAGCGCCGCGCTGCGTTCTTCCACGCTGAACCGGCTCCAGGCCTCGAAACCACGCTGGGCGGACACCAGGCTGGCTTCCAGGGCGGCGGCATCCTGGTAGGGATAACGGGCAATTTCTTCGCCGGTGGCGGGGTTGCGGGAGATGGCGGCAGGCTGAGTCATGTTGTCCTCGTTCTACGTGAGAGCCGGTCAGGGCTCGCGATCAGTCATGCGGCGACGTTAAGGCAGCGACCGATTCACGTAAAACGAATAATCCAGAAGAAAGTATTCACAAAAAGAGAATGGATGTCCGACGGCATTCGCCCCGCTTGGGGACTGAAATACTTGCGGATTGCAGGTAGGAGCGAGCTTGCTCGCGAAAGCTCTGTCCCACCGAACCCCGTCTGCTTAACCCTACACCAACCACCCTTCGGCACGTGGACCAACGCCGAAAGGTGGATGGAGAAAAGCGCCATCCACCCTACATGAGCGCGGCCAACCGTCCCTTGCCCCTGTGACCGCGCGTCAGTGGCCAGCTGCGGTGCTGTTCGTCCGGCGACTCGGTGGTGACCACGTATACCCGCTGTTCGTGGCCATGGCGCAGCAACACGCATTGCAGCAGTTTGCCGTCCTCCATGTCGAACCAGCGCGGCTCGCCGTCGTGGGTCATCTCCATGAAACGCTCCACCCGCGCGAGCACCGAAGCCGGATTGAAACGATCCCAGCCTTCGGGCAGCACGCCCTCGCCCTGCAACCAGCCTGTGGCCGGGAGTTCGCCGTGTTCCTGGATCCGACGTCCCCAGGGAATCCACACCACGCCACGCTGCGGGTCACGGATGGGCAATGCCGCATCGGCATCGGGGTAGTTGATGAGTTGCCGGCTCCCTTCGGCCGTGAAGAGCCCACTGACTTCCACTGAATGACACATGACTGCCTCCCCTAGCCGAAGCAATTGTCATCGTTTCCAGGAATGCTGGTTCGGGGTCGGTTGTTGGCATCTCGGTATTTTTTCCCACCCCTGCCGCCTGAGTTTCGTGACCGGGGAACAGGAGTCAAGACGCCGCCAGCCTGGCTTTGACAGGAGGGCCAGAGACGCGACGAAGCGCATTCAGGCCGCGATCCACAACGCCTGCCCAGCCGATTGTCATTATTTTGACTGTGAGCGATTTCACGGTGATATCGTCATGGATTGCCAGGGCTTTGACGGAGATCCCGCCCCTTTCTACCGACTCGGAAGCCCACTCGGATCTTCTGTCCCGACCCAAAAATGAATCCCTGCGGGAGGAGGCGTCTCATGAGCAGGCCCTACCCCATCCACCCGGCGTCCGGCGATTCCCGCAGAACCTTCCTCAAGTTCGCTACAGCGGCAGTGACGGTGCCCTTCATCGGGCGTCCGCTTGGCAGCCTGGCCAGCGACGATGAAGGCGAAGAGGTCCTTCCGGTCATCCCGCCCAGCCCGCCCACCATTCCCTGGACCATCGAACTACCGGAACGGATCACTCCGCTCACCCCCGTACTCCTGTCTCCCGCCCCCACCGAGCAGGCCAATGGTTCAGCCGGAGAGGCCGGCCGAGCGGCGCATCAGCGCTGGGCCGAACTGGCCTACGGGACGACCTACGAACTGACGGCACGGGAAAACCCGCAATGGCTCTTCAATGAAGCCTACCCGCGCCAGCCGATCTGGGGATTCCAGGGCAATGAGGCGGAAGCCATGACGCCAGGACCGGTGATCTTCGCGCGCTATGGCGAGCCTATCGTTGTGCGTATCCGCAATGGCTTGCCCGCCGACCACCAGGGCTTCGGTTCGCCGGAAATCGCCACCCACCTGCACAACGCCCACACAGGATCGGAAAGCGATGGTTTCCCCAGCGATTTCTACAGCCTGACAAAAGCGGGGCCGACGTTGTCCGCCCCGGGGGAATTCCTCGACCACCTCTACGGCAACATCTGCGCCGGCTTCGATGAGCTCCAGAACGGTGTCGGCGACCCGCGTGAGGCGCTGGGCACGCTCTTCTACCATGACCACACAATGGATTTCACGGCGCCCAACATCTACAAGGGCCTGCTGGGTTTCTACCTGCTGTCGGCGACGAGCACGATCCCAACCCAGGCGCGCTGCGTCTTCCCAGCCATCCCCACGACTATCCGCTGGCCTTTGGCGACAAGCGTTTCGCCCCCGACGGCACCCTGTTCTGGAACCAGGTCAGCCCGGAGGGCGTACTGGGCGACAAGATCACCGTCAACGGCATCATCGAACCCGTACTACGCGTCGCCGCCCGCAAATATCGCCTGCGTCTGCTCAACACGGGACCAAGCCGTTTCTACGAGTTCTACCTGGTGGACCGCCGCGGTCGCGACCAGCGCTTCACCTACATCGCCAACGACGGCAACCTGCTGCCCGCGCCCTTGCGCGATCAAACGCGGGTCCGGTTGGCGGTGGCCGAGCGCGGCGACATCGTGGTGGACTTCTCCGCCTACCCGCTGGGAACCGAGCTCTATCTGGTCAACCGCCTCACACACAAGGCCGAAGACACCCGGCAACCCAAGGATGTGCGCAGGCCCGGCGTGCAGGTGCTCAAGTTCATCGTCGACCGCATGCCCCTCGAAGCCGACATCAGTCAGGTACCCGACAGCCTCCGCGAGCTTCGCCCCGTCACTGCCGAGGAGATCGCCGCGGCCCGCATACGACGCTGGGTGTTCGACCGCGACAAGGGACTGTGGTCCATCAACGAGCGCTTCTTCGACCCCAACCAGATCAACGCCCGTATACGCCAGGGCAGCGCCGAAATCTGGGAGTTCATCAACCCCGAGGACGGCTGGGACCACCCCATCCATGTCCACTTCGAGGAAGGTCGCATCATCAGCAAGACGGTGCTGGGCCGCGCCGTGCCGATCCCGCTGCATGAGCAGGGGCGCAAGGATGTCTACGTGATAGGCGAGGACATGACGGTCCGAGTGTTCCTGCGCTTCCGCGACTTCCTCGGCAAGTACGCCCTTCATTGCCACAACCTGATCCACGAAGACCACGCCATGATGGCTCGCTGGGATATCGAGCTGGATACCAGTGGACCATCGCCCAGCAGCGGCAGCGGCATGGCACGCAATGAATCGCCGCCCCCGGGAGGCCGCACATGAACACTCGACGCATGGTAATCGGCGGGCTGGGCCTGGCCGCGCTTGGCGGCGCCCTGGGTTACAGCCTTGCCCCGACATCGCAATCGACGGCGCGCAAGTCCGACGGCCGCTTCCCCAATGTTCCTGTGCAGGCCCATGACGGTCGGCAACTGCGTTTCTACGACGACCTGGTGCGCGGCAAGGTGGTGGCGATCAACATGATGTACGTCCAGTGCGAAGGCAGTTGCCCAGCCATGATCGCCAACCTGCGCAGACTCCAGATCCTCCTCGGCGAGCGCCTGGGGCGCGATGTATTCCTCTACTCCATCAGCCTGCAACCAGCGCTGGATACCGCCGAAGTCCTCAGGGACTACGCCGAACGCCAGAGCGTTCGCCCCGGTTGGCTGTTCCTCACCGGCAAGGAAGCGGATATCCGTCGCCTGCGCTACAGCCTGGGCTTCTACGACCCCGTACCTGAGGTCGACGGCAACCTCGCCAGCCACATCGGCATGCTCCGCATCGGCAACGACCGCACCAACCGCTGGGCCATGGCGCCGGCCCTGTGCGACGCAGAACGCATCATTGCCACCATCAACCATGTGGATACGGCGATGGTGGCGACGGCCTACACGCACATCGCGTCACCGGCCTGATTCCGGCGGAGCGACCTGGTCCGGGTGCAGTTCCCGAAAAAATTTGCCTGGGGATGTAACGCGGCTCGTCATTCCCACTCTCCTGTTTCGAAGGCGGTGATACCGGTCACCCAGCAAGTCCGGGACACCCGTCATCTCGGGCGCTCAGCCCTCATCGACCCATCAGAAACGGAGAGAACAACGATGAAAACCCCGACTGCCAGTGTCGTATCCGCAACCGGTCTCGCCCTTGCCCTGAGCACTGCCCTTGGCCTGGCCATGGCGCCTATGACTGCCCAGGCCGCCGACAACGAGAAATGCTTCGGCGTCGCCATGAAAGGCAAGAACGACTGTGCTGCCGGGGCCGGCACGTCCTGCGCGGGCACCGCGAAGATGGATTACCAGGGCAACGCCTGGAAGTACGTCCCCAGCGGCACTTGCGAGAAGACGGCGTCCCCTTCTTCGCCCACCGGCCATGGCCAGTTGCAGGCCTTCAAGGAAGCGAAGCAGAGCTGACCCCGGCCGGCAGGAGCGCGCACCATGACCCTCTCGTCACAGGCTCCCGCCGGTCGCTTGCCGGCGCGGGCCGGGATTGGGCTGAAGTCCCAGCACCATCGGGACCTGCTCAGATCCCGGCCGGCCCTCGGCTTCCTTGAAATCCATGCCGAGAACTACATGGTGGAAGGTGGCCCCTTCCACCATTACCTGGGGTTGATCCGCGAGGAATATCCGCTCTCCATCCACGGCGTCGGCCTGTCCATCGGTGCCGACCAGCCGCTGGACAAAGCCCATCTCGACCGCCTGGCCGTGCTCCTCCGGCGCTATGAGCCGGCCTCGTTCTCCGAACACCTGGCCTGGTCGACCCATGGCGATTTCTTTTTCAACGACCTACTGCCACTGGCCTACGACCAGGCCAGCATGGAACGGGTCTGCGCGCACATCGACCAGGTTCAGGAGCATCTGCGACGACCGATGTTGCTGGAGAATCCGGCCACCTACCTCGAGTTCATCGATTCCTGCCTGGACGAAGCCGAGTTCATCAGTGAAGTCGTGAAACGTACGGGCTGCGGCCTGCTGCTGGACCTGAACAATGCCTATGTGTCCTGCACCAACCACAATCGCGACGTCCGCGCTTACGCCAACGCCCTGCCCCTGCATGCGGTCGGCGAAATCCACCTGGCCGGGTTCGCCGAGGATTGCGATGCCGACGGTGCGCGCCTGCTGATCGACCATCACGGATCGGCCGTCGATGACGCGGTCTGGGCCCTCTATGACGAAACACTGGAGCGCCTCGGCCCCGTGCCGACGCTGATCGAGCGGGATAACGACATTCCCGCCCTCGACGTGCTGGTTTGCGAGGCAGATCGTGCCGAGCGGCGGCTGAGACGGGAGCTGCCTGCATGAACACCGAAGTTTTCGCCTCCGCCCTGCTTACCGCCGAACCGGACTGCCCACCCGGCCTGCGGACGTGGAACGGCTCTGACCCGATGCGGCGTTTCGCGGTCTATCGCAACAACGTGCTGGCTTCGCTGATCAACTCGCTGGCGGACACCTTTCCAGTGGTGAAGCAACTGGTGGGAGAAGAGTTCTTTGCCGGAATGGCGCGCCTGCATGTGCAAGCCACGCCCCCTCGTTCACCGCTTCTGGCCTTCTACGGTGAAGACTTCCCTGTCTTCATCGCGGCATTCCCACCGGCGGCCAGCCTGCCTTACCTGGCGGACGTGGCGCGACTGGAACTGGCTCAGGTGCATGCCTACCACGCCGCCGACCTGCCACCCCTGGACAACGCCGGCCTTGCCGATGTCCTGGCCGATCCACGAATGCTGCCCGGCATGCAGCTCTGGCTGCACCCATCAGTGGCGGTGATCAACTCCGACTTCGCCATCACCTCGCTCTGGGCCGCCCACCAGGGATTGCTCGAGCTCGCCGTGGTCGACCCCAACCAGCCTGAATGTGCTCTGGTGCTGCGCAATGGCCTGGAGGTGCAGGTCAACCGCATCAGCTCCGGTGCGACTGCCTTCATCCAGGCACTGGGCGCGGGCAGTCCCCTCGGTTCGGCCGTAGGCGCCGCGCTCGCCGTTGATACCGCCTTCGACCTCGGCTCCACCCTCGCCCGCCTGCTGGCGGGCGGTGCCATCACCCGGTTCACCCTCCACAGCGGGAGTCAGATGCCATGAACGCCACCATCCAGATCCACTACAGCCACCTGCCCGCCAAACTGGTGGTCCAGGCCATCGAACTGTGCAAGCGGATTCCCTACAGCCTGGTGGCCTTCGTCGCGCGCTTCTCCATCGCCGCGGTCTTCTGGAAATCCGGACAGACCAAGGTGGAAGGCCTGGCCATCGACCTGGTGGACGGCACCTTCCAGCTGGGTATTCCGCACCTCTCCGCTTCGGCCATCCCGCTGTTCGCGGATGAGTACAAACTGCCCTTTCTCTCGCCAGAGCTGGCCGCCCACCTGGCGGCATTCGCGGAGCACTTCTTCCCGCTGCTGATCCTGTTCGGCCTGGCCACACGTTTTTCCGCCCTGGCCCTGCTGGGCATGACGCTGGTGATCCAGACCTTCGTCTATCCCGACGCCTATCCCACCCACGGAGTCTGGGCTGCCTGCCTGTTGCTGCTGGTCACCCAGGGGCCGGGCGTGCTGTCGATCGATCACCTGATCGCGCGGCGGTATCAGGATTGAATCTCCCGCCGAGCCATACCCGTAGGAGTGCGCCTGGCGGCCTCCCGCTCATGACCTAGGCTTGCAAGGGCGATTCACAAGAATCGGAAGTCGGTCCTGCAGACCCAAGGAGTGCAGTCATGGCGCAGCAGAATCCCGTCAATACCAACCCCCACCAGAAATTGCGCGGCGTGAACCTGGGCGGTTGGCTGGTCCTGGAAAAATGGATGACCCCCAGCCTGTTCGAAGGGCTGCAGGCGACGGATGAAACCACCTGGTGCGCCGAAATGGGGGCCCGCGCCCCGGAAAGGCTGCGGCAGCACTGGAACAGTTTCATTACCCGCGAAGACTTCGTCTGGCTGCATGAGCGCGGAATCAATGCGGTGCGCATTCCCGTAGGGCACTGGATCTTCGGTCCCGATTACCCCTATCACGCCAAGTACGGCGAGAGCCGTCACCCCTTCGTCGAAGGCGGTATCGAGGTACTGGACCGGGCCTTCGCCTGGGCAGCGGAACTCCAGATCAGGATCGTCCTGGACCTGCACGCCGCGCCTGGCTGCCAGAACGGCTTCGATAACGGCGGGATCAAGGATGTCTGCGAGTGGCACACCGACGCGCAGTATCGCGAGCACTCGCTGAAGGTGCTGGAGCGCCTCGCCGAACGCTATCGTGACCAGAGTGCCCTGCATGCCATCGAGGTCCTCAACGAGCCCCGTTGGGATGTACCGACCGACTACCTCAAGGGCTACAACCTGGACGCCTACCAGCGCATTCGCCAGCACTGCAGTGCCGACAAGGTCAGCGTGGTGTTCCATGACGGCTTCCGCGACTACGAGCAGTACCTGGGCTTCATGCAACCACCGGAATTCGCCAACGTGGTGTTCGACATCCATCGCTACCAATGCTTCGAGCGTGGCGACATCGACAGCGATATCTATACCCACATCCACAAGGCCAGCGGCCAGTGGAAAACCGAGGCGGACGGAATCATCCAGCGCCTCGGCATCCCGGCCTATTGCGGCGAGTGGAGCCTGGGGCTGGACCTGAAAGTCGTCTCGCTATGGGCCGAAGGGCCGTTCAACCACGCGCTGGAAAACATGGACAGCTTCCAGAAAGACGTGGCCTATCGCGGCTATGCCGCCGCGCAGTTGCTGACCTATGAGAAGTACCTGGGCTGGTTCTTCTGGAGCTACAAGACCGAGACCACGCCAGCCTGGTGCTTCCGTGAATGCGTCCAGCGCGGCTGGCTGCCCTCAACTTTTTCTTAGCGCCCGCAGTGGCGTGCCATATCCGACCAGGGGCTCCTGCGGCAGGTGATTGAGCAGGAGCCTGCGGTGGTAGTTGCGCTCCAGCCCTGACTGGAAGCTGATGGCCAGCAGCGTCGAGTCCGGCAGCTCGCGATGCAGCATATCCATGAAGTCTTCCTCGTCCCGGGTCTCGAAGGCACTGCTCGCCTCTTCGATGAACACCCAGGTGGGCTGCTGCAGGAACAACCGGGCAATGGCCAACCGCTGCTGCGTACGCAGCGGCAACACGCTCTGCCAGTTGTCGACCTCCTCCATTCGCTTGGCCAGCCAGGCGATGCCCGCGCTTTCCAGGGCATGCAGCATGGCGCCAGTGGCAAAAGTGCCGACGGGCTGCGGGTAGCTCAACACCGCGCGCAGACTGCCGACCGGCAGGAAGGGACGTTGCGGCAGGAAGCAGATGGCCGCGCCCGCCGGCAGCCAGACCTCCCCATGCCCCCATGGCCACAACCCCGCGAGTACCTTGAACAGGCCGATAGTGACCGCCGGATCACCCGAGATCAGCACCCGCTCGCCACGTTGGATCACGACGTTGAGTCCCTCGATCAGGACCTGCCCGTCGGGGTTGGCAATGCACAGGTCGCGCAGCACGATTTCGGCCTGCTGCGACTGCGTCAGGCAAATCCGGTGCTGCGGCTGGGCGGCCTGGTCTTCCAGGTCCTGCAGGTCGTTGTAGAGGCTAATGACACGGTCGGCCGACGCTCGCCAACGCGCCAGTTCGGCCAGGTTGTCGATCGGCCAGGAGAGCGCCGAGGTCAGTTGGTGGAATGCCTGCGCGGCCTGCATCAGGACGCCCAGGGTCATGGCGCCGGAAATGAACTGGGGCGCCATGACGAGGATCGGGAATACCGGCAGCAGCACACCATAGCCCGACGAGAACGACACGATGCCGAGATAGGCCATGGTCTGCCGATACCAGCGGTGCCCCAGTTCAGCGAACTGGCTCGCCGAACTCCGGCGCTCCGCTTCCTCGCCCTGCATCAGTGCAATGGACTCGGAGCTTTCCCGCGCATGGGCCAGTCCGAAACGGAAGTCCGCTTCCGCCGATTGCAACTTGTTGGTGGCGCGGATCAGCGGGCGCCCGAGCAGCATGCCGAACACTGTGCCGGCGCCGGCGTAGGCCACCGCCAGGATCAGCATGTAGCCCGGAACCATCAGGCCAGTTCCGGGGAACTGCACGCTGCCGGTGACCGTCAGCAGGATGTTGGCGAAGGTGCTTAGGATCAGCAGCGAGTAAACCAGCGAATGGGTCAGCGAAATCGCGCTTTCGGTCACGACGTGGATGTCTTCGGCGATGCGCCCGTCGGGGTTGTCATGCTCGCCATGGGTCTGCTGCAGTTGGTAGTGATGCCCACGCGCCATCCACTTGTCGATGAGTCGTTCCGTCAGCCACTGCCGCCAGTCCAGCTGCAACCAGCGCTTGACCCGCATGTGCATCGCCGTGACGCCTACCGTCAGCAGGAGGATCACCACGAAGGTGCCGATCTGCATCAGCAGACGATTCAGCGACCGGGCCTCCAGGGCATCGAACAGCGCGCGGTTCCAGTAGTTGGTCCAGATCACCAGCCCGACCTGGGCCAGGGTGAGCAGCAGCAGCGCCAGGGTGTAGCCACGCGCCTTCCATTTCTCGGCTGAGTTCCAGTACGGCATGACCAGATGCAGGAACTGCCAGCGCGACCTTGCCGCCGGCCGGAACATCTAGCTGCCACTCGATTCAGAGAAAGGACGAACAGGCGATCTGGAAGAGTCAGCCCCCCCCTTGCGCTGCGCACAGGCGACGCAGCCTTTTCCCCATCGCGGGCGAGCCTGTGTTGCCGCCCTGTTCAGCATACGAAGCATCATCTGACCCCCTGCTGCTCGAGGCCGTAGCCTCAGGTTACTCAGCGAACTCCGGGGAGCGCGTTGTCTGCCCTGCCGATGGTTGGCTCTCGGCGAGGGTCTGCCGCGGGGCGTGGCTGCATCGCAGGGACAGACGAGGACAGAGCCTCTGATCTCGGCTCGTCCGCTTCGTTGCATGGCAACGCCGTTAAGGTTGATTCAAGCACACGGAATCTGATCCACCGTTTTTTTCCAGACCGTCGAGCGCCTCTGGCCAAAAAAGGTGGATCGACGGACCTGCCGGATGGGCCGTTGCTTCAGCCGGCACTGCCGATCAGTTGGCTGATCACCGCCCTCAGCTTGCCCGGCTTGACCGGCTTGTTCAGCAATGGCACGCCGAGGCTCTGCAGCTTTCGTCGGCACTGGTCGCTGCGGTCAGCGGTGATGATCACCGCCGGTATTTGCCGCGCGAAGCGTTGGCGAAGGGCCAGAATCACATCGCAACCGACCATGCCGTGGTCCAGGTGATAGTCGACCAGGATCAGGTCCGGGGCCTGATCTTCCAGCACCTCCTGGGCGGTGGCCAGGTCAGTGGCGGTCAGCACTTCGCAGCCCCACTGCCCCAGCAGCGCCGACATGCTTTCGAGAATGTCGGGTTCGTTATCCACTACCAACAGGCGCTGACCGGGCAGTGGATCGCCGGTTACGGAGCGTGGCTCCACCAAGGCCCTCGTCTCGGGCTGCGACGTGGCCAATGGCACTTCGATACTGAACACCGAGCCTCGCCCCAATTGCGATCTAACCTCGACGCGATACGCCAGCATGCTGGCAATCCGGTCGACGATCGCCAGACCGAGCCCAACGCCCTTGCGTTCCGCCGCACGACCGACATCCAGCTGGTTGAACTCCAGGAAGATCGCCTGCAGCTTGTCCTCCGGAATGCCACGACCACTGTCCCAGACTTCCAGGCGCAGATGATCACCACGGCGACGGGCGCCCATCAGGACGCGTCCGCGCTCGGTGTAGCGGCAGGCATTGCTGAGGAAATTACGCAGGATGCGCGTGAGCAGGCGGAAGTCCGTGCTGATGCTCAGGTGCGGAATGCGCACACGCAGCCCCAACCCGGCGGCTTCGGCGACGCTCTCGAACTCCGAGGCCAACGGGCCCAGCACCTCGTCCAGTTGGTAGACATCCACATCCGGCTTGATCGCGGCCTGGTCCAGCTTGGAAATATCCAGCAGGTCGGTCAGCAGGTCCTCGGCCCCTTCCAGGGCCTGGTGGGTGCGCTCCACCAGCTTGTGCTCGGACGCCGGCAGCTCGCGCTCGCGCAGGGTGGAAACCAGCAAGCGCGCAGCGTTCAGCGGTTGCAGCAGATCGTGGCTGGCAGCGGCCAGGTACTTGTCCTTGCTCAGGTTGGCCGCCTCGGCCGCATCCCGGGCCTCGCGCAACTGTTCGTTCAGTGCCTGGAGTTCGCGGGTGCGGTCCAGCACGCGTTGCTCAAGTTCGTCGTTGAGGGTCTGGTAGCGGTTGCGCTCGGCCTCAAGCTCTTCGAGGCGTGCCAGCAGTTCGGGGTAATGGCTCTTGCGCGCGGAGTGACTGCCCAGGCCAAGCAGCCCGGTCAGGGCATCGCGCGGGTCGTCAGAGGGCCTCGGCATACACCACCTCGACATCCCGCTGGCTGGATTCGCGCGGGTTGGTGAGGATGCAAGGGTCGTCCATGGCGTGACGCGAAAGGAACGGAATGTCCGATGTGCCAACGCCATGCAGGCTGAGGGTCTCATGGAAGCCCACCGCGCGCTTCAGCGTCACCAGGTGTTCCACCAGGCGCTGGCGTACCTGGTTCTGCGTCATGCCCCGGCAATCGATGCCGAAGGTCTCGGCGATCACCTTGAAGCGTTCCGGTGCGGCGCTGTAGTTGAAGGCCACCACGTGCTCGACCAGAGCCGCGTTGCACAAGCCATGCGGCAGGTCGAGGAAGCCGCCAAGGCTATGGGACATGGCATGCACGGCGCCGAGGATCGCGTTGGAGAAGGCCAGCCCGGCCTGCATGCTGCCGAGCATGATCTTCTCGCGCAGGGCGATGTCCTGGGGATTGGCGATCATCGCCACCAGATTGCCGTTGATCAGGCGCATGGCTTCCAGCGCATGGGGGTCGGTGAGCGGACCGTGTCCCGTGGAAACGAAGGCCTCGATGGCATGAACCAGGGCGTCGATGCCGGTACAGGCCGAGAGGAACGGGTCCATGCTCAGGGTCGTTTCCGGGTCGATCAGCGACACGTCGGGCACCACCGCCTTGCTGACGATGGAGAACTTCATCCGCTCCTGCTGGTTGGAAATGATCACGAACTGCGAAACGTCGGCCGAAGTGCCGGCGGTGGTCGGGATCAGGATCAGCGGCGGGCTGGGCACCGTGAGGGTGTCCACGCCCTCGAATTCGAGAATGCTGCGGCCATGGGCAACCACGATGCCGATGCCCTTGGCGCAATCCATCGGGCTGCCGCCCCCCACGGCGACGATCACGTTGCAGCCCATGGTGCGGTAGAAGTCGGCCCCCTGCATCACCTCTTCGACGCGGGGGTTGGGCGATACCTGGGTGTAGAGGCAATGATCGATGCCCTGGGCCTGGAGGCTGGCCTCCACATCAGCGACCCAGCCCGCGGCTTGCACGCCGGGGTCGGACACCACCAGCACCTTGCGGGCGCCGAAGGTACTGGCGTAGTTGCCGACATTGTGCCGGCAGCCGGCGCCGAAAATGATCTCGGGAGAAACGAACTTGCGAAGCGAGCTGATATCGTGACGCATCAAACGGCTCTTTCTTGTAGTTATGCGGTGAGTAGGACCCAGCCTACTGGATTCACGGGGCTTTTCAATCAGACCTTGGGAGCTTTCCTTGGCCCCACATCCTCCATTCCTGCCTTTGTGGGAGCGAATTCATTCGCGATTGCTTTTAACGCCGATAGACAGGCCTTCGGCCTGCTTCGCGAATGAATTCGCTCCTACAGGAAAACCAATGCGGGCTCGGCCCCCCCTGACATTCCGCTACCGGTTGTAGGGGCGATTTCAGTTGTGGGGGCGATTTCAATCGCTAAGCGGACCGCAGGTTCGCCCTTCCGCCTTCCAGGGGGCAGCTGCGCTGCCCTTGGCGAATGAATTCGCCCCCACAGGAAACCGATCACGGCCTACATCAGCCCCCGATAGAACGCCAGCTCCGCCTCCAGCGCATGGGCCAGGTTGGTGGCCTGGCGGAATCCGTGGCGCTCCTCCGGGTAGACATGGCACTCCACCTGCCGACCCGCTTCCTTCAAGGCTGCAACCATGCTGGCGGTCTGCTCTGGCACCACTACCGCGTCCTGGCCGCCCTGAAAGAAGATCACTGGTGCACCGATTTCGCCCGCCCGTAAAACCGGCGTACGTTGCCGGTAGCGCTCAGCGTCCTGTTCAGGATCGCCGATCAGCCAGTCCAGATAGTCGGCCTCGAACTTGTGAGTCTTCTCGCGCAAAACCAGCGGGTCGCTCACGCCGTAGTAACTGGCGCCACCGCGAAATGGCGTGTCCCCGACCAACGCCAGGAGCGTGGTGAAACCACCGGCGCTGGAGCCACGAATGAAGGCCCGCTCAGGGTCCACCAGCCCCAGCCCGGCGAGGTGCATCAGCAGCGCTTTGGCGTCTTCCACGTCCAGTTCGCCCCAACCGCCAGCCAGTCGTTGTCGATAAGCGCGACCAAAACCGCTGCTGCCCCGGTAATTGACGTCGGCCACCGCAAAGCCGCGCTGGGTCCAGAACTGGATGCGCGGGTCGAACACGGGCTGGCAGGCGGAGGTCGGGCCGCCGTGGCAGAACACCAGCAATGGCGGACACTCGCCTTCCGGACCGCGATGGGTTGTGTTGCAGGGCGGATAGAAGAAACCGTGAGCACTCTCTCCATCGCCCACGGCGAACTGCAACGGTCGGGGCCGAGCGATTTCGTCGGCCGACAGTTCCGTGCCGCCGCCAGCCAACACCTGGACACTCGCATCCTTGCGGTCGATGGCCAGCACGGCGCTGGCGTTTTCCGGCCCGGCGGCAATGCAGTAGTAATGCCCTTCGTCCGCAGCCAACTGCCGAAAGCGACTGTATCCGGTCGCCAGCAACTGGCAGTCGTCGCCGACCAGATCGCTCTGGTCATCGGCCAACCAACTCCGCAGCCCCGCCTCTGGCAGGTAGCTGCATAAACCCAGTTGCCAAGGCGCCGGGGCGTGATCGGCGTGGGCAGCCGGCAAGGGGCGCAGTTGATCGCCCTCCAGCGCCCAGGGCTGCCACCAGCCATTGCAATCGCTCAGGCAGTGCAGGCGCCCCTCGGTATCGAAGCGTGGCTGTTGCAGGGATTCACTGCCATCCGCTCCTGCCACAACGTTGATCGGTCCCCAGGCATCCCCATTACGCCGGCGCAGGCAAAGCCGTGTTTCCGTCCAGGGCTGCGCAGGACGGCTCCAGTCGATCCAGGCGAGGGTCTGTCCATCCGGACTGAGACGTGGCGCGGCATAGAAATCGGCGCCCTCGACCAGCACCTGACGTTCGCCGTCAGCCAGAGCAATCGCCACCAGCCGATGGGTGCCCTGTTCTTCCTCCACCGCCAGCACACACTGCTCCGCGCTCCAGAGATCGCCGTAGCGAGCGTCGGGATTTCGCGTCAGGACAGCCGGAGCCCCGGAGAACGGCTGGAGGTAGAGCTGCTGGTCAGTCTCATTGACGAACACCACCCCGCCCGGCACCAGGCAGAAGGCACCACCACCATATTCGTAGACCCGGCTGCGCAGCGAGTGGCCATCGGGCGTGATGCAACTCGCCTCCCCCGCTTGCCAGCGCCAGAGCGTGGTGCGCCCATCAGCGGGGTCGAACAGCGTCCAGAACAGCCCCGCCGGGCTACAGCGCAGTTCAGCGAAGTCGCGGCTTGCGGCGACAGCACATTCCGCGCTCCAGGGGCTGTCCCAGAAGCCGAAGGGACGGATTTCAGGCGCGACAAATGATGTTCGAGGTTCGCTCATTGCGGTAGGTCAGTTGCTCCAGGGTCCGAGGAGCATGCTCCGCTTCTTCCCGGGCCGCCAGTATCTGGCCATGGTGGCGCGACTTGGAACAGACCGGGTCGGCATTGCTGGCGTCACCGGTGAGCAGGAAGGCCTGGCAGCGGCAGCCGCCGAAGTCCTTTTCTTTCTCGTCGCAGGAGCGACACGGCTCGGGCATCCAGTCATAGCCGCGAAAGCGGTTGAAGCCGAAGGACTCGTACCAGATGTGCCGCAGCGAGTGCTCCTTCACATTGGGGAACTGCACCGGCAACTGGCGCGCGCTGTGGCACGGCAGCGCGGTGCCGTCCGGGGTGATATCGAGGAACAGGCTGCCCCAGCCGTTCATGCAGGCCTTGGGGCGTTCCTCGTAGTAGTCCGGGGTGACGAAGATCAGCTTGCAGGGGTGCTTTTCCGCCGCCAGCCTGGCCCGATACTCATTGGTGATGCGCTCGGCGCGCTGCAATTGTTCGCGCGTCGGCAGCAGCCCGGCGCGGTTTAGTTCGGCCCAGCCATAGAACTGGCAGATGGCGAGTTCGACGAAGTCCGCCTGCAGTTCCAGGCACAGCTCGATGATCCGCTCGATCTGGTCGATGTTGTGCCGGTGGATGACGAAGTTCAGCACCATCGGGTAGCCCTGCGCCTTCACCGCGCGGGCCATCGCCAGCTTCTGCGCGAAGGCCTTGCGCGAGCCGGCCAGCAGGTTGTTCACCGCCTCGTCGGCGGCCTGGAAGCTGATCTGGATATGGTCCAGCCCGGCGTCCTTGAAGGCTTCGATGCGCGCCTCGGTGAGGCCGATGCCGGAGGTGATCAGGTTGGTGTAGTAACCCAGCTCGCGGGCGGCACGGATCAATTCCTCAAGATCCTGGCGCACCAGCGGCTCGCCGCCGGAAAAGCCCAGCTGCGCGGCGCCCAGTTCGCGGCCCTGGCGGAACACCTCGATCCACTGCGCCGTCGTGAGCTCCTCGCC